>NZ_JBPWOA010000017.1:0-386908 GCF_051781005.1 Anabaena sp. WFMT
GATAGTAAAGCCATATTAATTATGAAAGAAAAAGCCATTTTCATAAGTTTGCGAAACTAGATAATAATCTTTTTCCACTTACATTAAATGATGTAAATTTCTATAATCAGTTGCAAGTATATGGCAGTAATAGATTTGTTTTTTGTTCTGAAAATAGATTTGATTCGGTGGAAGAAATTTGTAGAAATAACCCAGATGTCTGTTCTAGTAATAAAACGAGAATTCAGTTAAAAGAAATTCCCGCAGATGATTTATAAGTGATAAAAAACAATTAAGGTAGAATGCGGTCAAGTTAATTTAAATGATATAATAATTTATTGATATTATAGAAAATTATCTTTAACCAAACCAAGTAATTAAAAAAATCACTATGACACAACAACCAATACAAGTAATAGGCGGCGGACTGGCGGGAACAGAAGCAGCATGGCAAATAGCCCAAGCCGGCGTTCCTGTAATTCTCCATGAGATGCGCCCTAAACGGTTCAGCCCTGCCCATCATACGGAAAATTTGGCAGAATTGGTCTGTAGTAACTCTTTTGGCGCTATGGCAAGCGATCGCGCGGCAGGATTATTACACGAAGAATTACGTCAACTTGGTTCTATTGTCATTGCCAAAGCAGATGAACACGCAGTCCCCGCTGGTGGGGCTTTAGCTGTAGACAGAGGACAATTTGGGGAAGATTTAACCCAAACCTTAGCGAATCATCCTTTAATTGATTTCCGACGGGGAGAAGTTACAGCAATTCCTGAAGGTATTGTTGTTTTAGCTAGTGGTCCCCTGACTAGTCCTGATTTATCCGCAGATTTACAGCGTTTTACCGGGATGGAATATCTCAATTTCTTTGATGCTGCCAGTCCTATTATTTTAGGAGATTCTATTAATAAAGATATTGCTTTTATGGCTTCTCGCTATGACAAAGGTGAGGCAGCATATCTGAATTGTCCTATGAATAAAGAGCAGTATTTACATTTTTGGGAAGAATTACGTCAAGCTGAACAAACAGAATTAAAAGACTTTGAAAAGGAAACGGCGAAATTTTTTGAAGCTTGTTTACCAATTGAAGAAATGGCTCGAAGAGGGGAAGATACCATGCGTTATGGACCCCTCAAACCTGTAGGTTTATCTGATCCTCGCACGGGAGAACGTAACTATGCAGTGATTCAATTGCGACAAGAAGATAAAGCCGGTCAACTTTGGAATATGGTGGGTTTTCAAACTAATCTGCGTTGGGGTGAACAAAAACGCGTATTTCAAATGATTCCTGGTTTGGAAAAGGCTGAGTTTGTCAGATTAGGAGTTATGCACCGCAATACTTTTTTAAATGCACCGCAGTTGATGTCTGCAAGTTTGCAATTTAAGGATCGTCCAACTTTATTAGCAGCGGGACAATTAATAGGCACAGAAGGTTATACTGCTGCATCTGCGGGTGGTTGGTTAGCAGGAACAAATGCAGCGCGGTTGGCTTTGGGTAAGGAACCTCTAATTTTGCCTGTAACAACGATGATGGGGGCTTTGTTTGAGTTTATTCGATCCGCTGCACCTAAGCATTTTCAACCGATGGCTCCTAATTTTGGCATTGTGCCTGATTTGGGTGTGAGAATCAAGAGTAAACCGGAAAAATATGGACGTTACCGCGATCGCTCTTTGGCAGATTTAGCCAGTTGGAAAACGGAAAATTTAGCAGTTTAAATGTAAGGAGTCAGAAGTCAGGAGTCAGAAGTCAGGAGTAAAACTGGCTTGGTGTCTGGCTATGAATTTAGATTCTGTACCTCATTAATCTGCAATCTGCTGTATACCAATTCCGTATAAAGATGCGCCAAATTTAGACAGGAGCGAACCACAGAGACACAGAGAACACAGAGGAGGAAAAGACAAGGTTACAAAATTCAGCGCAGCCTCATAAAGAAAAGGATTCTCAAAAATTCTCTTTTTCCCCTCCTGACTCCTGACTAACGCCAATCGAAAATCCTCAAGCTACACACTTGAGGGTGGAGTCAATCCAAAATCCAAAATCGTAAATCCAAAATTGATTGACTCCTTCTTCAATCTTTCTCCTTCAATGTGACTAAACCATGAATACCTACAGATGCAATCAAACATCCTAATAATCCCCAAGTAGCATCTGCAAAAACGTTAATACGATGAGCTAAGGCTTGATGATAGGCATGATCTAACTTTCTTTGATTTGTATTTTCAGCTTCTGCCAATTGTGTCGCATAACTTTCAGCTTTGACTAGTGCTGCATAATCTGTACCAAAATAATACAGTGATATTGCTAATACTAGAAAGCCTGGTATAAGCAAAGTCAGCAAGAGAATTCCTTGTCGTGTCTTCATAAAACCATAAAATTTTATTGGTAGTCAGCATCTGAGCAGATGGGTGTTAAATTTTCGCAAAATTTGGGCATAATACTGTTGTGCTTGCACCTCTTTGGCTGAATATAACGGCATGAACACGGCATTTTTGGGAAAAATCGGATTTAGGTGGTGGTTTGGGACATTGTGCTGTATTTTGTTCAGCTTTTTAGTATTGCTACCAGTATATGGGACATCTTCAATTGATAATTTGAAACAACAGCAGCAGCAAATTCAGCAAGAACGTGAGAATGTAGTGAAGGAGAGCGATCGCTTAACCAATCTGCAAAAGGAAGCGCAAAAACACCTAACTGGTTTAAATCAAAATCTGCAAACTACTAATAGCTATATTCAAGAGAGCGAAGCCAGGTTAAAGTCGGCAACGCAACTCTTACAACAGTTAGAAGCTGATTTACTAACAGCAGAACGTGTTTATCAAGAACGACAAGTAGCAACAGTGGCAAGATTGCGGTATCTTCAGCGTTCTTCAGCTTCTCAAGGATTAGCTGTTTTACTACAAAGTACAAATATCAGTGATTTTATCAGTCGTCGTTATCAGTTGAAATTAGTTTATCGAGCAGATCAGCGAATTTTGGCTAAACTGGCAGCACAAGCAAAGTTATTAATTACCCAAAGAACCGAAGTAGAAGGGCAAAAAAATCAGATTGCTTTGATTAGAGAGCAATTATTAGGGCAAAAAGCCGATTATCAAACTCAGGCACAATCACAAGCGGAATTAATTCAACGCTTAAATAGCGATCGCTTGGCTTTGGCAGCAGCGCAAAATCAGCTAGAACAAGATTCCCAAAATTTGACAGTTTTAATTCAACAAAAGATCGCTGAACAAATAGCCAGAGAAGCACGGGAAGCAGCACAAGCAAAAACCAATAGTAAAATTTGGATTCGTGGTACAGGTATCTTTGCATTTCCTAGTGATGCACCCACCAGCAGTCCCTTTGGTTGGAGAATGCACCCGGTGCTTGGTTATCGACGCTTTCATGCAGGTTTGGATTTTGCTGCTAGTTATGGTAGTACCATTAGAGCCGCAGATTCAGGAACAGTAATTTTTGCAGGTTGGTATGGTGGATATGGCAAAGCTGTGATTATCGATCATGGTAAAAGTATCACCACACTTTACGGACATAGCAGCGAATTATATGTGACAGAAGGGCAATCTGTGCAACAAGGACAAGCGATCGCTGCTGTTGGTTCCACAGGTTTATCGACAGGCCCCCACCTACATTTTGAAGTTCGCCGCAATGGTTCACCCGTTGACCCAGCAAATTACTTGTAATTCAAAAAATGTGCTATAATAGAAATTGTATGAGGGCGCGTGGCTCAGTGGATAGAGCAACAGGTTCCGGTCCTGTGGGTCGGGGGTTCAAATCCCTCCGCGCTCGTTTTTTATACCAAGCTCAATAGAATTGAGGATAGGGTATATTTTCAGAGTAATGGCAAATTAAACTAAATGACTCTTTATTACTAAATTCCTGAGAGTCATTGACTTAGGCTTTTAAAAGTGTAGCCACCATTTAGAGCATTTTCATTGCCAGGGTCTATAGTCCCTAAGCTTTCAGCCGCCTGGCTAAGGGTGTAATCATCCTGGGATGTCTCTAGGAGTTGCACCAAAGCTGCGATCGCTATTTCATTGCCAATACCTATCTCCCCTAAGCTTCGAGCCGCCAGCCAATGGGTACCCTCATCCTGGGATGTCTTTAGGAATTCCACCAAAGCTGCGATCGCTATTTCATTGCCAGTGCCTATATTCCCTAAGCTATCAGCCGCTTGCCTACGGTTGCACACATCCGGGGCTGTCTCTAGAAGTTGCACCAAAGCTGTGATCGCTATTTCATTACCAGTGCCTATATTCCCTAAGCTTACAGCCGCCTGCCAACGGGTACCCTCATCCTGAGATGTCTCTAGGAGTTGCACCAAAGCTGCGATCGCTTTTTCATTGCCAGTGCCTATCTTCTCTAAGCTTTCAGCCGCCTGGCTAAGGATGTACTTATCCTGGGATGTCTCTAGGAGTTGCACCAAAGCTGCGATCGCTATTTCATTGCCAGTGCCGCCTATATGCCCTAAGCTTTCAGTCGCCAGGCAACGGGTGTCATTATCCTGGGATGTTTCTAGAAGTTGCACCAAAACTGCGATCGCTTTTTCATTGCCAGGGTCTATATTCCCTAAGCTTTGAGCCGCCCGCCTATGGGTGTACTCATCCTGGGATGTCTTGAGGAGTTGCACCAAAGCTGCGATCGCTTTTTCATTGCCAGCACCTATATTCCCTAATCTATAAGCCGCCTCCATACGGGTGTCCTCATCCTGAGATGTCTCTAGAAGTTGCACCAAAGCTGCGATCGCTGTTCTTCGTTCCGTTTCTTCCAGCGCTGCTTTGGCTGTATTTTTAATTTCTGACATCATTTTTTCCGACAAACTCCACTGGATGATTTGATTGACTATCTCAACTTTTTTGCAACTGTCTTTGAACTCAGCAATTCCTGCCGCAGCTAGAAAATAGGCTTGATCATCATAAAATTTCCCGATGCCATCTTTAAAGTCTACCAACTTCAACAACTGCCACATCTTTGATGCACCCAGGAAATAACTCTTCGTGATCATCAATGTAGCTAAGTATATCCCGCAAATCATAAATATTTAACCATTTAGGGAAGTATTCTGGCAGAGTTCTCATCTATTTAGACCACACTCTTGATTCCTCTCTGTACCTCTGCGCTACGCCAGTTGCTACAACGCGGGGAACCCGCGCAACGCACTGGCTCCTCTGCGTGAGAAAAAAGTGGTTCATTTACCCAAAAAGTTTTTAGGTTTCAACTTCGGGATTTTCAAGTAACATTGATTTATAAGGGAAACATATTGAAAACATAAAGTTTTAGTTATATTAAATACAAAAGCGCCTGAGTACTCAATAATTAAGAAAGAGTTAAGGCTTTAAACCGACTGCACTGGGTGGAATCACTAGTATGAAAAATAAATTGGCTTCTCAGCAAGAGGTGTATCAAGGCAACCTGCTCAGTTACATCACCGATCGCATTTCTCAATCTCTAGAGTTGCCAGAAATATTAGCCACCACAGCAGCGGAAATTCGCACATTTCTCAAGATAGACCGTGTAAAAATCTATCAATTTCATGAAGATGGTAGTGGTGAGGTAGTTGCCGAATCAATTGAAAGCGATCGCTTACCCTCATTACTAGGATTGCACTTTCCGGCCAGCGACATTCCACCTCAATCACGGGAACTCTTCATCACAGCCCGTCAAAGAATCATTGTAGACGTGAGTTCTCAGCGCAAAACCCTGAGCCGCATCAAATCTTTCGGGGTTCTTAACAATCAAAATCAAGAAGATATTCGCTACAAATCTGTAGATCCGTGTCATCTGCAATATCTAAAAACAATGGGTGTAGCCGCTTCCCTAGCTGTACCGATTTTGTACCAAAATGAATTGTGGGGGTTGATGGTAGCACACCACACTCAACCTAGACCCTTTACAGAACAAGAATTACAGATAGTACAACTCCTAGTAGACCAATTGCTGATTGCGATCGCCCAATCAAACCTATTTGCCCAAGCGCAACAGCAAGCACAGCATGAAGCCTCAATTAATCACATTAAAGACTGGCTCGGTACTGCCGTGGTTCCAGAAGAAGTGCGGCAGACAGTTCTCGAACACATAGTTACCACACTAGGTGCAAGCAGTGGGAGACTCTACATCACAGCTGATATGGCTGAACGCCCTGCTCAGATATATACCTGCGGTGAACAACCAAATCAAAACTTCATTGAAGAAAGCAAAGTATGGCAGAAACTAATGGGATGGCAAGGTGTGCTGGCAGTCAGCCCTCGTCAGTTCTCAGAAGTAATGAAAACCTGGGAAAAAACAGAATCATCAGTCAATCAACCAGGTGCTGTTTATTCCTATACCATTGCTGACTTTTACCAAGATGCCCGCCTGAAACCGCTAGTTGCTGCCTTTGAAGCCACCTCAATTAGATCAGTACTCATCATTCCCCTGCAATATCAACAGCAGTATTTAGGTTGCTTAACGCTTTTCCGTCCAGAAATGGAAACAGAAACCTTGTGGGCAGGACGCTGGAATCAGGACAAACGCAATTTACGCCCCCGTGAATCCTTTGAAGCTTGGAGAGAAATCAAAACCGGACAGGCAAAACCCTGGACTCAGAATGAAATCAAGCTAGTGCAATCCTTTGGAATGCATTTGTATATCGCTATCATGCAGAAGCGAGTCGAGAATTTACTACGTCATCACACTTCTTGCGATTTACTCACCAAGTTGCCCAATCGGCTGTTATTTGATGAACTCCTGGCCTTGGCATTGGTGAACATTCACCAACGGGGAGAAATGTTGGCAGTCATGTTTCTAGACCTAGATCGATTCAAACGGATTAATGATAGCTTGGGTCATGCTGTAGGCGATCGCTTGTTGCAAATTGTTGCAGAACGGCTGAAGGGCTGTCTCAAAGAAGGAGACACCGTAGCGCGTTGGGGAGATGACGAATTTACCCTCCTCCTCACTCACCTCAATTGTGCAAACGATGCCACCCAAATTGCTGAGAACATTCTCGAAGTCATCGCTAAACCTATTCAAGTAGACCAACAAGAACTGCATATCACTGCAAGTATTGGTATTGCCCTAGCTCCCTATGATGGTGAAGAGGCAGAAACCCTACTCAAACACGCAGATTCTACCCTGAACCGCGCCAAGCAACAAGGCAAAAATAATTACTTGTTGTATACAGCAACCATGAATGCCACTTCCTTTGAAAAGTTGGTATTAGGAAATAACCTCTACAAAGCTTTAGGTAGACAAGAATTATTACTGCACTACCAGCCTCAAATAGACCTAAAAACAGGGCAAGTTAAAGGAATGGAGGCATTACTACGCTGGCATCATCCAGATATGGGGCTAATTTCGCCTGCCCAATTTATTCCCCTAGCAGAAGAAACAGGATTAATCTGCGAAATTGGTGAGTGGGTATTACGCACTGCTTGTTGCCAAAATCGCATTTGGCAGTTAGCCGGATTACCACCTTTGCGAGTTGCTGTTAATCTTTCTGCCCGTCAGTTCCAGCAGCCTAACTTGGTGCAAATCATTACCGAGATTTTACAGGAAACCCAGCTAGATCCTGAATATCTAGAATTAGAAATTACCGAAAGTCTGCTGATGCAAGATGTAGATTTTACCGTTTCTGCCTTGAGGGAACTCCAGGCTTTAGGAATTCACATTTCTATGGATGATTTCGGCACTGGTTACTCTTCTTTAAGTTTGCTGATGTATTTCCCACTAACTAGCTTAAAGATAGATCAATCATTCATCCGCAACTTAACTAAAAATTCCAGCAATGCGGCAATTATCACATCTGTAATTTCTTTGGGACATGGACTCAATTTAACCTTAGTCGCTGAGGGTGTAGAAACTTTAGAAGAATTAGAATTTCTGAGATTAGCTAACTGTGATACTGTCCAAGGCTATTTTTTAAGTAAACCCTTGAGTGGGAAAGCTGCTACCAAATTCCTGCTAGAAAAATTACCCCAAGCAGACTCACAGCATATTCTTCAGCCTAGTATTGAATCTATTCAAGCTTGCCCTTTACCAGACAGAGAACCGCAACGATTAGCCGCACTGAGGAAATATCAAATTATTGATACGCCTCCCGATGAAGCCTTTGATGATCTCACCCGTTTAGCGGCGCAGTTATGCCAAACACCCATTGCCTTTATCAGTTTGATAGATGAAGACCGACAATGGTTTAAGTCTAAGTTGGGGTTAAGTATTACCGAAACTCCTAGAGCGATCGCTTTCTGCTCCCACACTATCTGCCAAAATGATTTATTAATCGTCCCAGATACATTAGCTGATAGTCGGTTTGCCACTAATCCCCTAGTAACATCCCATCCGAAATTGCGGTTTTATGCTGGCGCTTCCCTGGTGACAAATGAGGGTTTTGCATTAGGAACTATTTGCGTTGCCGATTATGTACCCAGAGAATTAAGTCCAGAACAACTAGAAACATTGAAAATTCTCGCAGGTCAGGTGTTAACTACACTAGAGTTACGCCGTAACCAGATATCGCAACGACTTTTAAAAAAGAAACTGCACCGCACTCATGCCTTGCAAGGGTTACAACAACAACTAGAACAAACCATCACAGCCTATAAAGACACAGAAAAATCATTAGTTGAACAAGTCAACTTGGCTCGGTTAGCATCTCATATCGCTAGTCTTCTCTGTCAGCAGGAAAAGTTACCTGTGCTGCTGCAAAAGTGTACAGAAGCCCTGGCTAAACATCTAGATATTGCCTTCCTTGGCATCTGGACGCTTAATCAAACTAGCGAAAACATGGATTTACAAGCGATATTTGCAGAGCGTGTGCCTTGCACTCTACCCTCCGTAGGCATCGCTACTATGTCTAACCCAGACATGGCTATTAGCGCATTTAAAGTTGATTGGATTACTCAAAACTCTCAGCCATTCCAGACAAATGCAGTCAGGAAAGAACTTGATTTAAGCGATCAAGAATGGGCAAAGCAAGAAAAATTACAGGCTTTTGCTGGCTACCCATTGGTAAGAGAACATTCAGTAGTCGGAGTGATGACACTATTTACCCGTCAACCACTAACTCAATGTGCTTTGGCTCAATTAGCCGTTATTGCTGAGGATATCGCCCGTTGTGTAGAACACAAACAAACAGAAGATTTACTCCAGTTGCAAAATCAACGGGAAAGATTGGTGGCAACTATCACCCAACGTATCTTGCAATCCTTGGATCTTGACGAAATCATGTATACCACGGTGCAGGAAGTCCGGCAATTTCTGCAAACAGACAGAGTACTTGTTTACCGCTTTAAGCCAAATTGGACTGGCGTAGTCGCAATGGAATCCGTCGCTAATGGCTTTAATCCCATTCTCAAAACAGTGATTGATGAACCATGTTTTAAAGATATCTATGTTCCCCAATATCGAGATGGAAGAGTGCGGGCTATTGAGGATATCTATACTGCGGGGATTAGTCAGTGTCATTTGGATTTACTCGCTGAACACCAAGTCCGAGCTAATTTAGTAGTACCGATTCTTCAAGGACAAGAATTGTGGGGTTTACTGATTGCCCATCAATGTAGTGGCCCGCGCCATTGGCGACAATTGGAAATTAGTCTGTTGAGTCAATTAGCCACTCAAGTAGCGATCGCTATTAAACAATCTGAATTATATCAACAAGTACAACGTCAAGCCACAGTAGACGGCCTAACCCAAATTCCTAACCGTCGCCGATTTGACGAATACTGGACTCAAATGTGGGAACAGATGGCACAGACACAAGCACCGTTGTCAATTATTTTGTGCGATATCGACTTTTTCAAGCTTTACAATGATACCTATGGCCATCCCGCTGGGGATGATTGTTTGCGCCAAGTAGCTGCTGCTATCAACAAAGCCGGAAATCGGCCAGATGATTTAGTCGCTCGTTATGGCGGTGAAGAATTTGTAATAGTGCTACCAAACACCTCTATACAAGGGGCTGTACAAGTTGCAGAACGCATTCGCGCCGAAGTAAAAGCATTAAAAATTACCCACGAAAAGTCTGCTGTCAGCGATTACGTCACTATCAGTATGGGCGTTGCCAGTATCATTCCTGATCAGATATCTTCCCCTGCCGCTATAATTGCAGAGGTAGATCAGGCACTTTATCAAGCTAAAACAGAAGGACGCGATCGCTTAGAGAACTCCACAAAAAGAAATGCCCAATGTCATTCTGTTCACGAAGTGTGGCGTTAGCCATACGGAACGAAGTGTAGTGAAGAATCCTCCGAGATGCTAGAGCCTCCGGCACGCTAACGCGAACGTTTCGCTTTGCTACACTCAGCATGACAAAACAGGATCATTTATTTTGTGGCTTACTCTTAGTAATTCTGAATGCGGACGTTCCATGTAACGTCTCTATCAGGGTTTAAAGTCACGCACATTTAATTCTCGGAGATGTCTAGTATATGCAGCGATACTTTTAGTCTATCTTGCCCCTCAAGAAACCCTCGCTAGATTTACCCCTACCCGAAAAATAAAACTATTGACATACAGCCATATCTATAAAAAGAAATAAAAGCTACTCCCATAAAAAATATAACATTTACCTAAGTTTGAAATGTTTGTGATTGACTTTTAACTGTCTTAACTGTCCTTGCATTCTCATAAACATTTTGAAATCTTCAAAGTATGAAGTGCGCTGACATACACTTCATGCAGCTTATAGTAAAGCATTTGTCAAGCTAGACGCTTTAAGCAGCGACTATATGTACTGCTTCAATAGTATTCCTCCTTGGACTGATGTCTTGAGGCAGATACTGTTGTATTGAGTTGTCTTTTGTGTTGATAAAAACCAGCACTCATTCATTTTCAAAATCTAGTAATCTTCAGAGGTCAGATCATGGTAACAACAACAAGTATGCAAACTCAGACATTATCAGTATTGGATCAACGTGGTGGGATTATTGATCCTTTAGATGCAGATCGTTATAGAAATACTTGGCATAAGGTGACATTTGATCTGCCTTTTGCTAACAACAAGAAAGTAGTAGTTATACCAATGACCCAAACCTACAATGGAAATGGTACACCTGGCTTAAGAATCAAAAATGTAACTCCTTTAGGTTTTGAGATCCGCTTTGACGAACTTATTGGTATTGGCGATATATCTGATGGCAGTCATCTCACTGAGGTAGTCGGCTGGGTAGCTTATGGACTACAACTCTAAATAGAAATTTGAGGCTATGTAGTTAAGCCTTTGATTCTTATTGCTTTAAATAACAACTAATTTTTCTTTAACCGGCTACTGAATTTTAAGGAGTCGGTTTTTTTCCTTGGATTTCTCCTCCCAAGCGATCACCTACAGCGGTACATACACGTTGCCATTATCATCCAAGGAAGTTGCACGGTCGAGCTTTGCAGAGGGGAAAAGTATTGGGATTGAGCCATAATACTTACCATACATCCAATTTTTTGAATAATGACATTGTGTAATTAATTCTGTCTGACTACCTAAAATATCTTCAATTGCTGCTTTAACTCTGCTGGCAGATTTTTTGCTATTTCTAAACCTTCCACATTTTTCCAACTTGTCTTTTCATCCCAGCAAATATCACCTAATAAGCCATTACTCAACTTAGCACCACTGAAATTAACATCTTCCAAGTTAGCACCGCTGAGATTAGTACCACTCAGATCTGCAAGGCTTAAATCTGCGTAATTGAGGTCAGCACTACTCAAATCAGCACCAGTTAAATTAGCACGAATAAAGTTTGCTTCATGCAAATTTGCATGGGTAAATAATGCTTCGCTGAAATTAGCACTAATCATGTATGCACCACTACAGTTAGTCCGGCTGAAATTAGCACAATTGAGGTTAGCACGACTGAGGTCTGCATGAGCAAGATTAGCACCACTGAAGTCAACCTCAGCCAGGTCAGCACCTCTCAAATTAGCACCACTCAAAAACGACCCAACTATTTGATTAAAATTCTCTCCTGACAAGCAATTACTGTAGTTAATAATATTCTGTAATTGGGTAGTATCAACATCATTCTGCGGTTGACCAGATGGATAAAAAATGATGTCTTCCTTGAGTACATCATGCTCTTGAGCATAGCGGTGTAACTCCAACAGAAAAATCATCACATTCAAACCAGTATAGACATCTACCTGAGTTTGCTCTAAGTGATGAATTCCATATCTTTGTAATTGTTGCAGCTTGATTTTAGGTAAATTATTTTCTGAATCATTGATGAATTGTTTTTGACACCAGTTATTATAAAAATTCTCTAAACGTTTAAACAGCATCACCCAATCAAAATTGGGAACTTCTATCAGCAATTGCACCAAAAATTCAATAATTTCACTTGTGATTTTACCAAAACCTAGCAAATCATAAATTTGCCAATTCATCTCGGTTTCACTAACAACCACTTCCTGAGTATCTTCTGTTTTCTGAGTCCAAGCTATCAGCATCTCTTTGAACCGTTCCGCAAACAGAAAATCTCTAAAATTTCTATGAAAAAATTCAAACCGACCTTCTACTGAAAAAACACCACAAGCAACTAAACTTGTTTTCAGGAATTGATCATCTTGTTGGGTAATTATATCTTGAGTTTTGTGATCCTCTTGTAAATATGTTTCTAACATTAACATTGAGGTAGAATTACCTCCTGACTGCACAACACAATTTGCTGCTGCGGTGAAAATAGCTTTAAAATCTATTATTTTTTGCGAATTTAAATCATCGTGATGTAAATATTGATTAATCAACCAATTAATAGCTTCATGATAAATAAAAGCCTTAGCTGTTTTTTGTTTTGCTCGCTCTAATTTATCAACAGTTAACTGACCATCTCTATACATTGCTGCTAATAAATGCAGTAAAAGCGGTTCATGGGCTAATATTTGTAATGAAGATGGGAGTTTTTTTGGTTGTAAAAATTGCTGAAAATCTGTATTTTTACCTTGATTTACTGGTAATGCTGCCCATTTTTGTAGCCATTTCTCTTGTAGGGTTTCATTCAGAGCAATTATTTCTACCTGCTCTAAATTTTCAGGTAGCTTAGAAATAGCTTGTAAAGCATTTTTGTGACTAGTGATTAACACCCGATGACCCATAAAAGCATTACTTTTACATTTCTGCTGAAATGTGCCAAGTTGTTGCATGAATTGTGATAAATTTATTTGACTGATTATATCAGCAGTTAACTCATCTAAGCCATCTAGAATAAAGAAAAAGCGATGATTATTATTGTTTAACCAATCATCAGCTTGACTAAAATTAAATGGCAAGGCTAATTTTAAAGTATCCTCTAATTGTATAGAAATAAAATTAAGATTTTTTAAATCAATAACGATTGGTGTCCATAGAGGATAAAGATGTGTTTTTACCCAATTAGCAAATATTCGAGCAAATATACTTTTACCTCTGCCTATTTCTCCTTTAATTAATATTAATTGGGCTGCTTTATTAGGATTAAGTAGCATTCCCTTAGTCCATGTTTCTAAATCCAAAATGTCAGAACTTAGATTTTGAGATTTAGCCTGGAGAGGAATATAAATATCTTGAATAGAGTAGCCTTGTTGAAAAACTGTTTCTAAAGCTAGTGAGGTAATATACTTTTCTAAGTATTCATCAATACTGTAAATATTTGCTTGTGCTTGCTGCCAATATGTCAAATCTGGTTTAATTACATTTTCAATTACATCACCTAAATTAATCCAAGCTTGAATCATGTAACGCTGAGTATTAGCAGCAATTCTCTTTGTCAAAAGATTAGCTAAATATTTAGTGACATCTGGTGCTATTAATCGTCCTGATAATATTTGATTGAATGCTGTTGCTAGTTGGGATTCATGAAAACAGGAAATTGTATCTATAGCAATTTGATTATCTAATTCAAGATGATGAATATTTTGGAGTTTCTTTCTAATTTCTTGCGGATTATCAGTATTAGTATCCCAATTTATCGCCGGATATAAAGATAAAATTTCTTTGGTACTTTCTAAATAAGCTGCTTGACTGATTATAGATACACAGTCTTCTAAAGTAAGATTTACTGGAGATATGTCACCGTAAAACTTCAGTAAAGCAATACCTAAAGATACGAAGGAAAATTCCGAATCTATGATTTGTGCTAAAGGTAAACAAAACACATCTAATAAAGAAGATGAATTTTGCAGTACAGATTTTAAAGTTTCTAAACTAGCACCTTGCCTTTGAATGGTTTGTGTTGCTTCTATAACTGCTTGACCAGTTTCTATTGTTGTATTGAGATTTTCCTCTACCGAAAAAGATTGCTGAAACTGATGCCAAATTTGTGACAGGTTTTTTTTCATGAGTATTATTTGGGATTTTGCAGCTTGAATTTTCAACTTAGTTGGAAAAAGTAGGGGCGTATTGCAATAAGCCCCTAATTTCTCGTATCTGAGAGGATTTTTTAAAAGTCAGAGAAGGTATCATTTTGTCATTCTGAGCGAAGAATCTGAATCTAGGGTTTCATCTGTACACAGAGATATTTCACTCCGCTGCGCTGCGTTCAATATGACATAGAAAAACCCTTTTAAAACAGCCTCTGACAAAGATTCTAGAATTTACTGGCGGTTAATCCAAATACCCCTCATACCAGCGCTTCTAGCACCATGATAGTCGTCTATAATACTATCGCCAATGTGCCATGCCTCCTCTGGTGAACAGTTATGGTTTTGCAAGGCGATATCAAAAATTTGCGGGTCTGGTTTAGCTGTACGGACTTGGGTTGAAATGGTAATAGATTGGAAATAGTCTTTTAGTCCCAAGCTTTGCAATACAGAGTACAGACGGGAATCGAAATTAGACAACACACCCAATTCAACTCCTAACCGTCGCCAGTTTACCAAAGCTAGAGGCACATCTGGATAAACAAACCAAGGTTCAGCAGTACCAAAGTGGATATAGAGTTCGCTAAAAAAAGCTGAAAAATCGGTAAATTCTTGGAGAACACCTGCACCTTCAAAGGTATTGAGGGCAATTACCCGCCACCAATCAAATTCTCTTTGGGGAATATCTTTAATATCTGTATCGAGAAATATGGGTGGTGGTGAGGCTTTGAAGCTTTTAAAAAATTGTTTATTCAAGGTTTCGGGGGAAACCACAACGCCAAAGTCTTGGGCTATTTGACTATAAATTATGCCTACACTGCCTTTGACACCAAAGAGTGTACCTACAGCATCTAAAAAAATAACTTTCGGTTTTTTCATAAATCAAGAATGCTATTTACCCCTACACCAGCGTCATACAGGAATTTTACCTTTGAGGAGGTGTCATTACAGATTTGTTATTATTTTTAGTTTGCCATTGTCAGGTAATTTGATTTCAGAATCTTGATGATTTTTGGCATGAGGAATAGGAAACAGATAACAAAATCTCAGTCTATCTGTCATCTGTTACCTTTTTACTGAGAAAGAGTTTCGATAATCGGACGCACTAGCCAGTTGAAGCCAACTTTGAGTTGATGATCTAAAGTTGGTAAACGATATAGATAAGCTAGACGACGGGCTAGGTATGCGAGAGAACCGTCTAGTTTGATGCCTAAACCGGTGAGGGTGGCGTTGTCTATTCCTAATGCCATCATTTCTCCTAACTGTTGATAGCGGAAGGGAAGTAAAGGGCGATTTGTTAAAGATGCCCAGATGTTCCAAGCGGTATAATCAGCTTGTTGAAAGGCGACTTGCGCTGTAGCAGGTACTTGCTTTCCTTCGGCATCAATACAGTCTGCTAAATCTCCTAAGGCGAAAATTTCTGGATGTTCTAGGACTTGTAGGGTTGGGGTGGTGGTGATTTGTCCACGCTGGTTTTGTTTGAGGGGCAGGGTTTTTACCACTGGGGCGGATCTTGTACCTACTGTCCAAATTACCAAATCTACAGGAATTTCGTCTATTTGATTTTTATACTCTAGGGAGATGGTTTTTTCTCCAATTGAGACTACTTTGGTTTCTAAATCTATAAAGACGTTTCTGGCATCTAGGGCTTTTTTTGCAGCTTCGCGGTTAAATTCTGGGGAAGTTCGTAAAATTTGATCGCTGATTTCAATGAGGCGAAAACGTCCTTTTTCTCCAATTCTATCTGCGAGTTTACAAGCTAATTCTACGCCACTGTAACCTGCACCAACTATGGCAACACGAATTTTGTCGGTATCTAATTCTTCTAAGACTCTGAGGCTTTCTTCTAGGTGATAAGCATCTGTGATGGTACGGAAGGGGTAAGCCTGGGTTGCTGCGCCGGGAACTAGGTCTAGGGGGGTTTCGCCACCTAATGCTAGGACTAAGCGGTCATAGGAAATTCCTGGGCTATCTTGTAACTGTACTCTTTGTTTGTCGATGTCAATTTCGGAAACAGTTGCTTGATGAAAACGTACACCTGTGTTTTGTAGCAGTTCTTGGTATGGTGGGGCAATTTCCCAAGTTTGTAGTTCGCCGGTGAGGAGTTCGTAAAGGAAGGGAGAGAAGAGAAAGCGATCGCTCTGATCGACTAAAATAATCTCAGGTTTGGGTGTAGATTCCCACGGTAGCT
This sequence comes from Anabaena sp. WFMT, assembly GCF_051781005.1. NCBI lineage: Bacteria > Bacillati > Cyanobacteriota > Cyanophyceae > Nostocales > Nostocaceae > Anabaena > Anabaena sp. WFMT. Next base: position 16,468 of record NZ_JBPWOA010000017.1, read on the forward strand.
GGCTTAAACGGAGGGCGGTGTACAGTCCACCAAAGCCACCACCTAGTATACAAATTCTTGTAGTTGGTTCAGTCATGGTTTTTATAAGAAGCTAAATCTCAGCAAGGCATTATAGTATTAGTGTAATGATTTATTGCGGTCTATTGCCATCAGCCAGCAATCCTGATATTTACCTTCATGCAGGTCATGACCGGGTAATAGCTTAATCTTCACAAACCCACATTTTTCATAGCAGCGAATAGCACGGGGATTTCTGACGTTGGGATCAATGACAATTTTAACAGCTTCTAGTTCATTAAAAATATAGTCTCTCGCAGCTGAAAGCACTTTTGTCCCAATTCCCTGATTCCAATATTTAGTTTCACCAATAAATAAATCAATTCCATATACATAATCTGTCTCCTCCAGAGAATACATTTGTCTAATATGTTCTGGTAGATGATTGAATAAATAATATTGTAAATAACCAATATCTATATTTTGATAAGAAAAAATGCACGGAATGAGAGGGTCTTTCCCCAAAATTCTTGGTTTATAGATGGCTATAACTTTTTCTAAATAATAAGGATAATCGCGTCCTCCATAAAATTTTAATACTTCCTCGTCGGTACGCCATTTAACCATTAATTGATAATCATCTATATCATTTTGCATGGGACGAATTTCAATTTCGTCTTCGATAATCAGCATATTCAATATTTCTATAGAAAAAACGGTCTACGTAAATTATAAACCGTCGGCAATGAAACATTGATTTAAAAAACGTAAGAATTCAGGAGAAAGAAGGAAGAAGGAAGAAGAATATTTTTCCCTTCTGTTAAGAGTTCCCTGCTATATCAAACATTCTGTATCCTGAATCCTTACTAAAAAATGATTAATTACCACCAGACATTACAGCTTTATGATGTATAGCGGGATCTTCTGGTTTTCTATGCCAGTTACCTTCTCTGTCTGCTTCATATTCATTATGAACACTATTCCAAGCTACTTCTAAAGCACCGTCTTCACTCATGCCATTACTTTGAGAAGCATTGAAAGCAGCTACAAAAATTTGTTGTGCGTGTTCTGGTAGTCGTGATTTAATGTCTTGAGGTAATTCATTTATTTTGTTATAAGGCATAAACCTAACTCCGATGCTCTAAGTTTGGTTTATATTAGTAATTTAGTGATTATTTTGCCTCTTTCTAGAAGCAGATATTTATATTACTAAACTAAGTTGCTGGTAATTGGCAAAATTAATGATTAAACTCTATTTTTCCTGTTACTCTTGCTTTAACTAACAACTTGGATGACTATACTTTAGATAGAGTTTAATGAGTAATATACAGAGGCTTGGGAATTAACAATTAGATTACCATGTTACACGTTCTTGCCATTTTTCTAAAGTTTTAGCACTAATACCGGGTATTTTTTCTATATCTTGTAAGGATGTAAATTTTTGTTTTTGACGGGCAATAATTATCTTTTGGGCTAATTTCTTACCCACTCCTGGCAGTGTTTCTAATTCTGACTGGCTTGCTGTGTTGAGATTGACTGTTGTAGTGCCTAATTTTCCCAGAGATAAAGGAGTTTGAATTTGAGGACATTTTTTTACTTGTGCATCAATTTTAGCTTGAATATTTGGTGGTAAACCTGGTTTAACTTTGGTGTAAAGACGGTTAAACTCACGTTGATAATGCTCCGCAACTGTAGGATTTTCAATTACCACTAAAGTTTCATCATTACCGTTATTAGCAGCTTCTGACCAATTATGTGAACCTGTAATTACGGTTTTTTTATCAATTAGTGAGAATTTATGATGTAGTAAGTCCCCTTTGGCTAAAATTGTTACTCCAACAGTAGAAATATAATTTTTCCAAGGACGGTTATTAAGTTCATATTTGCAGTTATCACTTAAAGATAAACCCATCATATCTAAAGCTTCACTATAGGGACGATATGCAAATTGGGGTTCAATTAAAGCACGAATTTCTACATTTTCTGCATGGCGCTTTTCTAGGATATTGGCAAGTTTTTGATCGGAAAATACAAATAATGCCATGTCAACAGATTTTGTGGCTGTTTCTAATGTTTTAGCAATTAACCCATTACTACTATTACTCCAAATTTCCCTTGAGGATGTAGGGGAAAAGTGTACGGTAATTTTAGTATTAGTTAAAGTAATTTCTTTGGGTAAACGGACAAGCTTTTTAACTCCAAATTTACTATCTGGTTTTCCTCCTACCCCATCACCCCACATGATGTTAAACTCTTGGGTAAATAAGGTTGCTAATTCAGGACTATCGATTTTTAATAAATTATTGGTATTACCTAAACTGGTAAAATTTGTTAAATCCCCAGAAGTATCACTAAAAGTAAAATTAGCTGAAGTAATCACGACAAAGCGATTATCGACAATTACAAATTTATGATGCATTAAACTGCTGCCATTAGAACCATCAGCGGTATCATCTATCCAAGGAATTTGGGCATTTTGGATAATTACTAAAGCATCACGTTGATTAATTTCTGCTGGTGTGATTTGATTATTTTGGTTGATATCAACAAATTTACGAAATTCGTTATATCGTTCTTGTTCCCTTTTTTCTAGTTTCTGGACTTCATTTGCGGTTAAACTACTCCAAGGACGAGAATAGTTATTTTCTAAAATTATCCTCACTTTAACCCCAGCTTTTTGTTTTTCTGCTAGTGCTTGGGCAATTTTGGGTAAACGCAATTCTTGTACTGCTACATCTATTGTAGATTTTGCTTGGGATATAACATCTACAATCTGTTTTTCTAAATCATCACCTAAGCGGGTTTGTGAACGATATGTTTCTTGATATTTGGAGGATTGAGAATGATTGAAGTAAACTTGAATTAATGGATCTTGGGGTAATGGTGCTAAAAGCTGATTTGAAGACTGGACTTTTTGACAACCGATGAGGGTAAATAGTAATAAAAAGATATAAGATAAATATCTTTGGTGAGGGAAAATAGACACGGTAACCTGCTAAAAGTGAATTCAGGGTTAATGTATTTATTATTCCCCAAAAGGTGTATGTCGAATTATGTAGAATTCAGGAGTAAAACTGGCTTGGTGTCTGGCGTTAAATTTAGATTATGTACTTTATTGATCTGCAATCTGCTGTGTGTAGAAACCTGACTGCGCCAAAAAAGCTAAAAATTCCCTATATACATAAAAGTACTCGTACATGATAATTTCGGCAATATTTTACCAGTGTGTTATCTCGCTCAACTATTAATTTTATGCAAATATATCTAGATTACAGTGCAACTACTCCCACTCGTCCAGAAGCGATCGCTAAAATGCAAGCAGTCTTAACTCAAGAATGGGGTAATCCTTCTAGTTTACACGAATGGGGCAACCGTGCAGCTTTGGTTGTGGAAACAGCGAGAATGCAAGTTGCGGGTTTAATTAACGCTGTCCCCGAATCAATTATTTTCACTTCTGGAGGAACAGAAGCAGACAACTTAGCAATTATGGGTATTGTGCGTAATTACGCTGTTCCCCAACATATAATTATTTCTAGCGTGGAACATTCGGCTATTTCTGAAACGGTGCAAATGTTAAAAATGTGGGGTTGGAAAGTTACCCACTTGGGGGTAGATAGCAAAGGAAGAGTTGACCCTAACGATTTAAAAGCAGCTTTGCGACGGAACACCGTTTTGGTATCTGTGATTTATGGACAAAGCGAAGTGGGGACTGTTCAACCTATTGAGGAATTGGGGAAAATTGCCAAAACACATGGTGCTTTGTTCCATACAGACGCGGTTCAAGTTGCAGGACGTTTACCTTTAGATGTGGAAACTTTACCTGTTGATTTATTGAGTTTATCTAGTCATAAATTATATGGGCCTTTGGGTGCAGGTGCTTTATATGTGCGTCCAGGTGTGAATATCAGACCAGTCTTGGGTGGTGGTGGCCAGGAAAACGGACTGCGTTCAGGGACACAAGCGACACCAGCTATTGCAGGGTTTGGAGTGGCTGCGGAATTAGCGGCAAAAGAGTTAGAGACAGAAAGGGTAAGATTGATAGAATTGCGCGATCGCTTGTTCACTAATTTAGCAGATGTTCCCGGTTTAATTCCCACAGGTGACAAAATTAACCGTTTACCCCATCATCTCAGTTTTTTTCTAGAATATGCAGATGGTGAAAAAATCAGCGGTAAAACATTGGTGCGTCAGTTAAATTTAGCGGGAATTGGAATTAGTGCAGGTTCTGCTTGTCATAGTGGAAAATTAAGTCCCAGTCCGATTTTATTAGCAATGGGTTATTCTCAAACAGCAGCCTTGGGAGGAATTAGATTAACTTTAGGAAAACAGACAACAGCAGCAGATATTGATTGGACTGCGATGGTTTTAAAACAAGTTTTACAAAGACTATTACAGGATTTATACCCATCTAAATCCCTATTTTCAATAAGAGAGTGAACAGTTAGCTTAGAGGATGTTTGAAAATTATCAGAATTGATTGAGATCCACCCAACTCACCTTAAAAAGCCAGGGATAAATTTCTCAAAGTCCCCCTTTTTAAGGGGGATTTAGGGGGATCTACAAGTGTTAGATACCACACGACCAAGTTTTCAAACATCCTCTTAAAAGTTATATTCAAAAATGTCAATGGTGCATTAGCGATAGCATAACGCACCATACAAATTTCAACTTTACATTTTTCCGTGTGCCATCACTTGTTGCAGATGGTGACGAATTTCTTGTGCTTCTTCAATTTCTGACTGACGCAATTTTTGAAACAGTTCTACACAAGGCTGAGAATTAGCTTCTTGTGCATCTTGGATATAACGTTCGTAAGCTTGCACTGCTTCAGCTTTATTGTGAAGTACGGTAATGAAATCGTACTCTAAATTACTAATTGGTAGTTGAGATTGCCCGTTACCAGTAGTCATAAATTTACCCTTTTTAAAGTTTATAATTAATTTATACTCACTCTAAAATAGTCATTCATCTACCTAAAAGCTGAGGGAAAAGTATCAAGGCTGCTAGTGCAGCCTCAAGCATTTATAATTCCCACTTGCTACTTTTATGGCTTGGTTTATCTAGCCAGAGAATGATGTCTGTTGGCTTATTTATGCAGGAGGTTGGTTTTCGTCACAGGTTCGTGAATATCGAAATTCTAGTTCATTTTCCTGTTCTCTACGTCCTTGATGCACAATTGGGCAAAACTTTGTGTTAGCACTCATGCAATCCATGTGTGGTGTTTTCGCACACACTAATAATAGTCCACCCAACATCAACAATAAGCCACAAATTGCTGCTGTCTGTATTCCAGAAATTTCTAGCGCACCGTGAACAACAACTTCTCTGAGAACAGAAACAATTGTTACTTCGACTGCTACACCAACAGCAATACTATGCTCTTGTAAGTAAACCATGAGTAGTCGAAATAACTCAACTAAAATCAACACAAATAACATTTTAGCTGTTACTTGTTTGTAGTCTAGTGACTGGCTAAGAGAAATAAATATTCCCCACAATTGTACTAACATGACTGCAAACAAGGATAAACAGAGGAAAATGACAATTAAGTCTTGGAAGGCCTCCATGTTACGAACAATTGCATGACGATCTAACCAGCGGTCAAAAAATAAAAATCGACTCTTGAAGCGTTTCTGCGTATGCATTTTCATTCCTATTGGGATTCAGACCACACCAGCCAGTTCACCCAATTAACTTATTTTTACGTAAAATTAATGGTTTACGCCTCAGCGTGGTTTGTTATTTAAGTTTTGTGTCTGGATTAACAATTTTTCGGCATTTATTGCCCATTGGGAATTATTCTGAGTTTTATATAAATCTCTGGCATATTGGAATACTTTTACAGCTTCTGAATATTGCTTTAATTGTATAAAAACTAATCCTGCACCATAATAAGCATCAGCATAATTGGGATTTACTTCGGCTGATTTTCTAAAAGCTGCTAATGCTTCGTTAAATTTGCCCTGATTAAACCAAATTGAACCAAGATTATAATGAGACTCTGCATATCTGGGATTTATGGCTATTGCTTTGCTAAAGGCTTCCTTTGCTAATTGAATTTTACCTTGTTGCAAATAAGACATCCCTAAATGATAGGCTGGTTCTGGGGAATTCTGACTATATGTGATGGCTTTTTGAAAAGATGCGATCGCACTCTCCCAGTCTTTTTGCAGTTCTTTCACCAATCCCAAGTTATAATGGGCAAAGCCCAGTTGCGGATCTAGCTGTAGCGATCGTTGTAAATAATCAACCGCTAACTGTAAATTATTCCCTTCTAACAACGCACCTCCTAAATTAGCAAAAGCCGGAGCAAATTGAGGATCTGCTTGCGTCGCTTGATAAAATGCATCTGCTGCTGGTTGCAGTTGTCCCGCTTGTCGCAGTGCTAAACCTAGATTATAATGCGCCGGCGCTAACGTCGAATCTAGTTGAATTGCTTGACGAAAAGCGGTAATTGCATCTTGCATATTTCCCCCCTGAATCGCCTGTAAGCCTCGATTTAACCAATCTAACGCCGCTTGACGGGTAGATTGAGCTAACAAAGACCTAACCCCCCAACCAGGGAAATCCGGGTTAAAGCCTCTTTCCTTGTAGGAGAGAGGTTTTATATTCAATTGAGTTGAGTTGACTGGGGGAGAAGTTGAAATTACTGGACTAATATTTACATTTAGTACCAGCAAACTGACAATTCCAATGAGAGAATATTGTTTTAATGGTAATGTCATAAATTTACTAGATAGAAAATATTGTGACAAACGAATTATTTTACAAAAATTTTAGATTCAGAATAAAACTTAGTACTACTTAAATCTTCTTAAAGTAAATCTTACAACAAGCAACGATTTTTTTATCTTTAGATTAAAAGGAGGATAATAAAAAATTACAGCAGGAATAATTCTCCTGAACCAGAAATGAATTACTCCTGAAAAACACAGAATGCGGTTAAGGGAATCACCGCAAGGAGGATTTATGAACGAAAAAGTAAAATCCGGTTCGCGGAATGTGGCCATTGTTGGCCCTTATTTAAGTGGAAAAACCACTTTACTCGAAAGTTTGTTATTTGTCACCGGAGCGATTTCTCGCAAAGGTAACGTTAAAGATGGTAACACAGTCGGAGATAGCGCCAACGAAGCCCGCGACCGACGCATGAGTGTTGAAGTATCCGCAGCTAATACCGAATATGAAAATACTCGCTTCACATTTATAGACTGTCCCGGTTCAGTAGAATTTGCCCAAGAAACATATAATGCTTTAATGGGAGTCGATGCCGCAATTGTTGTTTGCGAACCGATACGGGAACGTGTACTTACACTCGCACCATTATTTAAATTCCTTGATAATTGGGAAATTCCCCATATCGTTTTTGTGAATAAAATGGATAGGGCAAATATTCACGTTTTAGAAACATTACACGCCCTGAAAGCCGTTTCTAGTCGTCCTTTAGTTGCTCACCAATACCCCATTATGCAAGGGGAACAACTCACAGGATTTATTGATATGGTAAGTGAACAAGCATATCAATATCATCCCGGCGCACCTGCTGATTCTATCCCTTTTCCCGAAGAATTAAAAGTAGAAGAACATATAGCCAGAGCAGAAATGTTGGAAGCTTTGGCAAATTTTGATGATCATTTACTCGAAGAAATTTTAGAAGATATCGAACCTCCCCAAGAGGAAATTCTCAAAGATTTAAAATTAGAATTAGGTGCAGATTTAGTTGTACCAGTTTTCTTTGGTGTTGCAGAACAAGATTATGGTGTCAGACCTTTATTAGAAGCACTGTTAAGGGAAGCACCAGAACCAGAAATCACAAGAGAACGGCGTTTAAGTAAAATCAGCGATACTCCCTTAGCACAAGTTCTCAAAACCTTTTATACTCCCCAAGGTGGTAAACTTTCTTTAGTGCGAGTTTGGCAAGGTACATTAACTGATGGTATTGTTTTAAATGGTGTTCGTGCTGGTGGTCTTTACCGTTTAATGGGACAACAACAACAGCAAATTAATGAAGCTGTCGCTGGAGAAATTGTTGCTTTAAGTCGGTTGGAGGGAATTAAAACTGGAGATACAATTTCTACAGATTCCCAAATGATGGAATTACCAAAAGCTGAACAATTAGAACCAGTTTTTGCTCTAGCAATTACACCAGAAAAACGCAATGATGAAGTCAAACTTAGTGCTGCTATTACCAAGTTATTGGAAGAAGATCCGGCTTTAAATTGGGAACAACATGGAGACACCCACGAAGTTATTCTTTGGGGACAAGGTGAAATACATTTGCAAGTTGCTTTAGATAGATTGCGTCGCAAATATAATTTGCCTATGTCTACTCATTTACCCCAAGTTCCCTATAAAGAAACTATTCGTAAATCTGTAAACTCGGTTCATGGACGCTATAAACATCAAAGCGGTGGACATGGACAATTTGGGGATGTATTTTTAGATATTCAACCTTTACCAAGAGGGGAAGGTTTCAATTTTAATGAAAAAATTGTTGGTGGTGTGGTTCCTAGACAGTACATTCCTGGGGTGGAAATGGGAGTGCGGGAATTTCTCACCCACGGGCCTTTGGGTTTCCCTATCGTAGATGTTGCAGTGACATTAACCAATGGTTCTTATCACAGCGTTGATAGTTCGGAACAGGCTTTTAAACAAGCTGCGCGTTTGGCAATGCAGACGGGTATACCCCAAGCCCAACCGACCTTGTTAGAGCCGATTTTAAAGGTAGATGTGACTACTCCCAATGAGTTTACCTCTAAGGTGTTGCAATTGCTGAGTGGTAGACGGGGGCAGATTTTGGGTTATGAAGGTAGACATGATTGGCCTGGTTGGGATAACGTAGCTGCATATTTACCCCAAGCGGAAATGCAGAATTTTATTGTAGAATTGCGATCGCTCACTTTAGGCGTTGGTTCTTTCCATTGGGAACAAGATCATCTCCAAGAAGTCCCAGAAAAACTGGCTGAACGCATTCTCACTAATGGTAATAATGGCGTAAATAGTAACGGTAAATAGTTAAACCTCCTACCTCGTTCCCTCGTTCCCAGTCTCTGACTGGGAATGCTATCAGGAAGGTTCTACCTTCCGTTTTTTATCTCACGCAAAGGCGCAAAGACGCAAAGTAAAGAGGAATGATAAGAAAAAAATCAAGGTTATTGTGGTAAATAATCTTGATTTAAACATTCATCTGTAGTAAACGGAGAATCTACAGAAACCCAATACAAAAATAACCCCAATTTAAAATCACCTATTGATGACCAAACCTTAAAGCCATGATTATACTTGTATGTTAAGTATATATAACATCTTAACAACACAGGAAAACTTTATGGGCTTTATATTCTCCCTCCTCACCAGTCTCATAGCAAGTCTCATATATCTCCAAACAGGCAAAATTACCAACGCCAAGACTCAAATTGCAGTCCGTGGAATTACCATATTGATTGGTAGTATTGCCTTACTAGCTTCAATTTCCAGACTTTTGGTGATTGTTCCACCAGGAAATGTCGGCATTGTCAACTTCTTTGGTAAAGTTTCTGATAATACCCTTGATTCTGGTGTCCACTTAGTTAACCCCTTTGCCAAAGTTCTCAATTTTTCCACTCGTCTTAAAGATATCAAGGAAAACATAGACACAACATCTCAAGAAGGTTTGAGTTTAAATCTTGATGTTAGTCTTCAATATAGACTTGATCCTCAGAAAGCAGCGATAGTATATACAACAATTGGAACTGATGAAAAAGAATTAATAATTTCCAGATTTCGTTCTACCGTCCGTGCTATTACAGCAAACTATCCAGCTAGTGCAATTTACTCAACACAACGCCAAGAAATAGTTCAAAAAATTGATCAACAACTCACCCCCCAGATAACAAATTTAGGTTTTATTGTTGACCAAGCACTTTTGAGAAATATAAAAATGCCGGATACTCTGCAAACAGCAATTCAAGAAAAACTCAAAGCAGAACAACAAAATGAGCAAATGAAATTTGTCTTAGAAAAAGAGCGTCAAGAAGCTGAAAGGAAGCGAATTGAAGCCAAAGGTGTAGCTGATTCTCAAAAAATTATTTCCGGTGGACTTACTAATCAAGTGTTGCAATTACGCGCAATTGAAGCTACAGAAAAACTTGCTCAGTCTAATAATTCTAAAATTGTAGTTCTTGGTTCGGAAAAGGGAGGAATGCCTATTTTAATCCAGCCAGATTCAGGAACAACAAAACCATAAAATCTTTTTAGATTTTTGCGTCTGTGCGCGAAACCTAATGAATATTAATCATCATTACCGAAAGTCACACAAGGACTGTCAACTTCTACTGCTGGAGTAAAGGAATTACAGAAAATGACAGTAGCACAATTAACCCCAAATTCATCAGGGTGAGTGCATTTCATCTGCATAAAAAAAGCACAGTCTCTACAAAGACTCTGATATGAGATTGGTTGTGAATGAATGGAGTCTGACATCAATCAAAATCCTGAAGAAAAGATAAAACCCACTACTTTGTGTGTTCTGTAGTGGGTGATAGCAGTAACAAACAATGTCGTTCCTATCATCTGTTATTTATGTAACCAATTCAATTGATTAATGTAATAATTGCATTATTATCTTGCATTTATAGTAAGTCAACTACAAATCAAAATTTTCAAATGACAGAACAAAATACACAAACTTGGTATATTGTCAAGCGCAAATCTGAAAAATGTGAAATAGTCCCCAGCCCACAATTCGAGGACAATAACCCAGAAATTATCGAGAAATGGGGGCCTTTTAGTTCAGAAGGGGAAGCTCTAGCTCGGCGTGTAGGACTAATTAGGGCTGGAAAATGCCAACCCATCTAATTTTAGATTTGTTTTAGATTTGAGATTTTGGATTTAATTTGTATTTGTTGGCATGGTATTTTGAGCAGCTTTTTTACCCAAAATTTCTACTGCTTTGGCAAATTGGGGATCTTCTAAAGTAGCCAATTTATCCCGTTCCCGTAACCATAAATTTTCTTTTTGGGCATCGGTTAAATCTACCACTACATCTGGATCAATACCATGCTTATTAATATCTTTACCGCTAGGAGTGTGATATTTGGCAATTGTCACTGCTAATCCTGATCCATCTTCCAAAGGCCGCACAGACTGCACTAAACCCTTACCAAAGGTTTGTGAACCCACAACAACAGCACGTTTATTATCCTGCAAAGCACCGGAGAGAATTTCACTGGCACTAGCTGAACCCTTATCCACTAAAACCACCAATGGTTTAGTTGTCAAAGCACGACCCCTAGCTATTTCCCGTTCTTGCTCACCTTGGCGGTCAATCGTAGAAACAATGATTCCCCTATCTAACCACATCCGGGCAATGTCTACACTGGAGAATAATAAACCACCTGGGTTTCCACGCAGATCCAAAATGTAGCCAGATACTTTTTTAGCTTCTAACTTAGTAATTGCCTCTCTCATTTCCTTGCCAGCATTGGCACTGAATTGATTCAGGCGAATGTAGCCAAGATTACCAGCCGGGGTTTGCTTCTCAGAATACTTGACCGGATGGATTTCAATCCGCGCCCGTGTGATGTTGAACTGTTTTTTCTGACCATTACGCTGAATTGTTAGCCTAACGGGCTTTCCTGGTTCACCACGAATTAAGGATACAGCCTGGTTAGTGTCCATTCCTTGAGTACTTTTGCCATCAATTTCTAGGATCACATCCTTAGCCAGAATCCCTATTTTAAAAGCAGGAGTATCTTCAATTGGGGCAATCACAACCAATTGCTTAGTTTTTTCATCTTGGCTGATAGTGATACCAATACCTGTGAGTTCTCCAGAGGTATCAACTTGCATACTCTTGAATTCCTCTGGGTTCATAAACCGGGTGTAAGGGTCTTCTAGCCTTTTAAGCATTTCCCGGATGGACTTATAAGCTTCCTCTTGATTAGTGTAGGACTTGCTTAAATATTCCTTACGAACAGCCTGCCAATCTACCTGATTAAAAGTGCCGTCTACATATTGGCGATGAACAATCTGCCAAACTTCATCTATCAATTCCTTGGGACTTGCTTTAAATAAAGCCTGACCACGAGAATGAATACCAAGACTAGTAACCGCAATTGTAGAAAGCGTCACTGCCGTAGCACCTAAAACAAGCCTACTCTTTGTAATCACCATAATGACAGCTGTGTCAGAGGGAAAATTTATAGTCAGTATGCCCAATCTAACACAGGGATTAGTAATTGGTGATTGGTAATGGGTAATGGGTAATGGTGATTATCCCCAATCCCCATCTCCCCATCTCATCAGTCCCTTTAAGGTTCAACCCAACGTCCATCTGCCTTAATGAGGTTGATTAACTCTTCTACACCTTGAGCTTCTGGGACTTTTTTAATTTCTTCTCTGCCACGATATAAAGAAATGTAACCGGGAGTTTTGCCGACATAGCCATAGTCAGCATCTGCCATTTCTCCAGGGCCATTGACAATACAACCCATCACGGCAATGTCTAAGCCTGTTAAATGTTTGGTGGCTTCTCTGACTGTGTGTAGCACTTCTTCTAGGTTAAATAAAGTCCGTCCACAGGAAGGACAAGCGACATACTCAACCATTGTTTTCCGCAAACCTAAAGCTTGCAGAATGCTGTAACAGACAGGAATTTCTTTTTCTGGTGCTTCTGTCAAGGAAACGCGAATTGTATCACCGATACCATCTGCTAATAGTGTGGCAATTCCGGCTGTAGATTTAATTCTGCCATATTCCCCATCACCTGCTTCGGTTACGCCCAGGTGTAAAGGATAGTCCATACCCAAGTTGTCCATGCGCTTGGCCATTAACCGATAGGCTGCTACCATCACTGGAACCCGTGAGGCTTTCATGGAAATTACCAAGTTGTGAAAGTCCAAAGATTCACAAATGCGAATAAATTCTATGGCTGATTCCACCATGCCTTCTGGGGTGTCACCGTAGGTAAATAGCATTCTTTCGGCTAGAGAACCGTGATTTACGCCAATTCGCATTGATTTACCTTGATCTCGCAAGGAAACTACGAGAGGTGCTAAAGTTTCGCGGATTTTTTCGCCAATTTCATCAAATTCGTTTTTAGTATATTCAGTGCGGGTAGTATTTGGCTTTTCAAATACATATAACCCTGGATTAATTCGCACTTTTTCAATATGTTTGGCGACTTCCAAGGCGATTTTCATGCCGTTGTGATGTACGTCGGCAACGATTGGTACATCACGGTAAGTTTTAATTAATTTTTGCTTGATTTCCGCCAACGCTTTCGCGTGTGCGAGACTGGGTACTGTGACACGGACAATTTCGCAGCCTATTTCATGGAGGCGACGAATACCAGCAACAGAACCGTCAATATCTAGGGTGTCTTCATTAATCATGGATTGCACCACGACGGGGTAGCCTCCCCCAATGGTGACATCTCCTACTTTGACTGCGCGGGTTTTGCGGCGTTTGATAGCTGTATCAAAGGCAGGTTCAGTGGATGTGGTGTTGATAGTTTCAAGAGTTGGCAGCGTTTGCATAATCTAAACAGGTAGATTTTCTGTAGCTAAAATATCAGATTGCAAGGGGTTCTGCTTCTCAGATTGCCACAGTTGGGGCTGTTTTGGGTGATGGATTGGTGAAAAAAAGGAACATCAGTTACATCATTTTATGTATTGTGGTGACAAAATGACACCTTAGCGTTAAAATGGAGTTCCATACACATCCAAAATCAGCTATGTCTTCCACTTCTTCTGTCAATGATGCAAGGGTGACAGCAAGGATTTCCTCTCAGGTAAAGGAAACTTTGGAACAAGCAGCAGCCCTATCTGGAGCAACTTTAAACCAGTTTTTGGTTCAGTCAGCCCTCAAAGAAGCTCACAAAATTCTAGAAGCAGAACGGGTAATTAATTTATCCCAACGAGATGCTGATACAGTTTTTAGCCTAATTGAAAATCCTCCTGAACCTAATTCAGCTTTAAAAGCTGCGGCTGTTAAACATAAAGAATTTTTCCGTGAAAATTATTGAACTTCTGAATAAATCCCATAATCGCGAAAGTTTTAATTGTGGAAATGAGATACTAAATCAATTTTTGACACGCACCGCACGTCAGCATATTCAAAAAGGGATTTCTCGCACTTTTGTTTTAGTTGAAACGGAACAACCTAAAACCATTATTGGCTTTTTTACTTTGTCTATTTCTGAGGTACAAACCGAAAAGTTACCGCCACAACTTGCTAAAAAATACCCTACAAAAGTTCCCGGCGTTAAACTTGCGCGGTTGGCTGTCACCCAAGACTGGCAATATCAAGGAATTGGTGAAATTCTGATGATTGAAGCGATGAAACGGGCTTTAGTAATTGCTGAAAATGCGGGAGTAATTGGTTTATTTGTTGATGCTAAAGATGAGAAAGCGAAAGCTTATTATCAACGTTATGGTTTTGTTAGTCTATTGGATAATACTTTAGAAATGTTTTTACCTCTAGAAACTATTAAACAACTATTTTGAGGTAAATGAATAAAAAAGCAAATACCCAATTTATCGAATAAATTGGGTATATTATTCACAGCATTGTTTTTGGCTATCTGAAATTTTGACTGCTATAATTCCATAATTTTCTGGTTCAAAAAATTAACTGTTTCTTCATCTTCTATTTGAGCAAAGTTTTTTGCAGCATTTTCTAATAAAGTTTTAGCTTCTTTTATTTCTCCCTGCTGTAACTTAATTTCGGCTAATTCCCATTGAATTGTTCCTAGTTTTACAATTAGGTCATTTGCTTTTTCATTGTTTGGAGGAACTGCTCCACAAAAAGAACTTAGAGAATATTGATCATCATCACTTACTTCTTTGACTTCTAGAGGATTTGCATCACAAATCACTTTTGCACTCCCACTTTGGATAACTAATAGTTCACCAAATTTCAACTTTCTAGGGGCAATAAATTTAACAGGAGCTTTAGGTGGTTTTCTTATTTTTACATTACCTGTAAAAGATATAATTGTCGCAGACATTATTTTTCTCCTTTCTTTAAAGTTTCCGAATATTTTTTAGCAATGTTTATCCATCTGTCTATTTCTGGTAACCGGGGATTACCTTCAGCATGACACAAGTCATATTCTTCAGCTATTTTTTGTTGATTAACATTGGATATTTTTTTATTTTTAAACTCTGCAACCAAAACTTCAGCCAGTAAGCAATGAACAGCACCATCTTTATATTTCTCATCATTGGGTAATTTATTATAGTAAACAATTGAGTCATTTAATCTTCTTCTTGTTTCTTTGTAATCTCTCTGCTGAAATCTTGACCAAGCAAAATTTTTATATAGTTGATATTTCAATAAAATAGTTTCCATTGTTTCATCTTTATTTACTTTCTTGGTCAAAGACTCTAATATATGGAGAATAGAAACAGCTTCATCTGGTTTTTTTTCTAATAAATATAACCTTGCTAACCGATTATATGCCGTTAATACTTTTCCCTGGACTGCTAGACGGTATTCACTTCTAGCTTTTTCTAAATCTTGTAATTGTTCATAAATAAATCCTAATTGATTGTGGGCTATAGAATTGTCTGGATCGAGACTAATAGCTTTTTCATATTTAGAGATAGCCTTATCCCAATCATCATTTTTATAATCTTGAGATGCTGGTTGAATGTACCAATGTTCAGCTATGGAAGGTAGTCCAACTTTAATTGCAAATAAAAATCCTACTAGTAATAATGAAATTACCAATTTAGCTTCTGCCAAAAAATATGCCGGAATTAGCATTTTAGATAACATTTTTTCAATGACTATTTTTCCGGTTGCTGTTAATACTCCTCCTGCTGTAAATAAAGTTAAAACACTAGGAAAAATTGTTCCTAAAGCACTACCAAATCCTACTCCACCCCCTAAAAATCTTGTAGAAATATCAACTAATAAACTCAATGATGCAGTTAAAGAAGCAATAGTTAAAGAGTTCCATAGCCAATCATTTTTATCAAAACGATGACTTTCTGGTTTTAAAAACCACCACCAATGATTAACAGGTATTTCTAGACTATTACGCCATGTATCTAATTGTGCTTTTTGATTAATTTTATTTGCTTGTTTTTTTAAGCGTTCATCAAATTCAAATAATTTCAACAGAATGTCTGCTGGAACATCTGTTTTGTCAGTTAATAATTTCTGGATGCGATCGCGCACCAAAAAAACTTGTAAAATTTCTTTAGGTAATACTTTGGTAGATTCTTCTAAAATCTGAAGTTCTTTTTCGTACTGGTCAATTAGTAGCGTTAACACAGCAAAAGCATTAAACTATACTTACTAAGGTTTCATCAGAATACCTGACAGAATTAAAATTATCAAGTATCAGGTTACTTTTCTTAACATTGGCTACTGCGGTTTTCCACTATCCAAACCTATCTGTTACCAAGTTTTAATACACTTATGACTACCCGGATCCAACTCCCCATTCCCGCACACTTCAACCCTGCAAAAGTAGGTGCAGTATGGCGTGTACCTTACCAACAACGTGCGGCTGAAGCGGAAACATTTGCAAAACAACAAAATATCTCACCAGCAGCTTTAGATAAAACCCGCATTTGTCTATTATTAATTGATGTCCAAAATACCTTTTGCATTCCTGATTTTGAATTATATGTAGGTGGACAAACTGGAACTGGTGCAGTTGATGATAATAAAAGATTGTGTGAATTTATTTATCGCAATTTGGGAGTAATTACAAAAATTGTTCCTACGCTGGATACTCACTCAGCGATGCAAATATTTCATCCTATTTTTTGGATAAATGCAGATGGGGAACACCCAACACCAGCAGCTACTAACATTACACCCGCAGATATAGAAAAGGGAATTTGGCAAGTTAACCCAGCAGTTGCTAATAGTGTCACTAATGGCGATTATGAATTATTAAAACAGCAGGCTTTTCATTATGTAAAACAACTTAGCCAAAACGGGAAATACCCATTAACAGTTTGGCCTTATCATTCCATGTTAGGGGGAATTGGTCATGCTTTGGTTTCATCAGTAGAAGAAGCGATATTTTTTCATAGTATTGCCCGTCAAAGTCAAACCCAATTTGAATTAAAAGGTGAAAATCCTTTAACTGAAAATTATTCTATTTTACGTCCAGAAGTTTTAGTAGGTTTTGACGAACAGCCAATTGCTAAAAAAAATACAAATTTAATCAAACAACTTTTAGAATTTGATGCGGTGATTATTGGTGGACAAGCTAAAAGTCATTGTGTTGCTTGGACAATTGATGATTTATTAACAGAAATAAAGCAGGTAGATAGCACCCTAACAAATAAAATCTATCTACTCGAAGATTGCACTTCTCCTGTTGTGGTTCTGGGAGTAGTTGACTATACAGAATCAGCTAATGCGACATTTGCTAGATTTGCTGAAGCGGGAATGCACATTATTAAATCAACGGAACAATTGGTAATTGGTAATTGGTAGTTGGAAAACCTTTTATCCAGTTCCCAGTCTCCAAGACTTATTTTGTGAAATAAGCTTTGGGATCTTTTGCTTCCCAACCCAGGGAACCATTAAAACGCATTTCAAAATGTAGATGGGGTTCTCTGGAAGTTGGTGTTCCTGTAGTGCCGACAGTTCCAATTGTTTCGCCTGCTTTAATCATTTGACCCAAAGTGACATTTATTGTCTCAAGTTGGGCGTAACGGCTCTGATAGCCGCCAACGTGGTTAATTATTACTAACTTGCCATAACTACCTTGATCTTTAGCAAATACTACAATGCCTGGTGCGATCGCTTCCACAGAAGTACCCACTGGTGCTACTAAATCGACACCACTATGAAAAAAAACTTTACCTGATGTCGGTTCTATTTGCCAACCATAAGCTAAGGCTACAGTTGTCCCATTCGGTAAGGGATAACCTGTTATTGTTGCAGATGGTGCAGTTTGTGTAGGAGAAGCAGCAATAATACGATTAGGTGATGCTATCACTCCAGGAACAACTGGCACAAAAACAACTCTAGGGTTTTGTTGGCAACCATTAATCTCAAACAATGTATCTGGACGGACTTTGTACCTAGCGGCGACTTGTCGCCAAGTTTGCTCACGAGGTACTTCTACGACAGTTCCATTGAAGGGAGGAATCTGAAGTTGAGTACCAGCTGCGACTGTACCGTTGTTTACTGATGGATTCATGTTGATGATTGTTGCTGGCATCAGCTTGTAGCCCTGTGCTATGCTCTCCACAGTTTCGCCACGAGTAACTTGATGGCGTTGGATACGAGATAGGGCAGGAGTTTGACAACTGGCTGCATTGGCACTTTCCGGTTGTAGGAATGTGGAGATTAGTCCGAAAGTGCTAACTAAGCTACAGAGAAACATGGAACGAAAGGGAAAACTCATGTCAACAAGTCCAGAGATCGCTAATTCTAGATTTTAGTTGGGTAATTGTAAAGATGGGGTAATTTTTTTGCTTGACTGGAGGTGATCCCCAATTGTGTAGTCAAAATGATATAAATTCATCTTTTCAGTTATCAATTGCTTGACTACACTTAGAAATTAGTAACTGTCTTTCTGTCAGCTTAATTATTCTTAATTAATTAATATGAAGTTATCTGTGAAGCAACTGGCCGTTTATCTGAGTTTGGTGGTGGTTGGCGGTGGTGCAGGTGTTTTTGGTAGTCGATATTTCGTGCCATACAATCGCTCGTTTCAAGAGCTAAAAAATGTCACTGCCGCTTTACCTCCAGAATCTCTTACTGCTTATCCTGCTCAAGGAGTGGGAAATGCTGTTGGAGGTGATAATGTAAATTTTATTGCTGCTGCTGTACAGAAAGTAGGGCCTGCGGTTGTACGAATTAATGCGACTCGCAAAGTGGCAAATCCGATTTCTGAAGCTTTGAAAAATCCCCTGTTTCGTCGTTTTTTCGGGGAGGATGAAGAACCAATTCCCCAAGAAAGAATTGAACGTGGTACAGGTTCAGGTTTTATTTTGAGCGAAAATGGGGAATTATTGACTAATGCTCACGTAGTAGCAGATACAGATACAGTGCTAGTTACCCTTAAAGACGGTCGGACTTTTGAGGGCAAGGTGGTAGGAGTTGATACGGTGACAGATGTAGCAGTGGTCAAAATTCCGGCTGATAAGTTGCCTATAGTTAAGTTAGGCAATTCTCAAAACTTAATTCCTGGTCAATGGGCGATCGCTATTGGCAATCCTTTAGGTTTAGATAATACTGTCACTATTGGCATTATCAGTGCCACAGATCGCACCAGCGCCCAAGTTGGTGTTCCCGATAAACGCGTTAGCTTTATCCAAACGGATGCAGCCATTAACCCTGGTAATTCCGGTGGACCCCTCTTAAATGCTCAAGGTGAGGTAATCGGTGTTAATACCGCTATTCGCGCTGATGCTCAAGGACTCGGTTTTGCTATCCCCATTGAAACTGCTGCTCGTATTGCTAAAGAGCTATTTACCAAAGGACGAGCAGACCACCCTTTTTTAGGGATTGAAATGGTAGACCTTTCCCCTACGAAAAAACAGCAGTTAAATAAGGAAGATAAACTTAACATTCAGCCAGATGTTGGGATTGCGATTAAGAAAGTTCTGGAAAATTCACCAGCACAGCAAGGAGGAATACTCCCCGGAGACGTGATTCAAAAAATCAACGGTAAACCAGTGAAAATTGCAGCCCAAGTCCAGAAGATAGTTGATTCTAGTACAGTCGGTGACGTTCTCGAAATTGAAGTCAACCGCAAGGGCAAAACTCAAACCTTTAAAGTCATATCAGGAACTTATCCTCAAAAGTAGTGAACAGTACAGGCGCATTTTATAACGTCTGTACCATTGACTATTGATTAGACAAATGCTCTAATTGCATCCTTTGTTCCATCTGACGCAAAAAATACCCCGTCATCATTGCTGATGCTAACAGCCCCGCTAAGTTATCCCGGTCTGTAGTAATTTGGACGTTAAAACTTTCTGCTGGGAGCATTCCGACTAGCCCTTGGACGTTTTGGGAAATGATTTGTTTAATTTCCGGGCTAACAGACTGGGCTACACGGGCTAAGACTTCGGGAGATTGATGCTGTAAATATTTGAGTAACTGATTAGGGTTTTCCCCGAAGTGATCGTTCAAAAGCTGATTAGGGTGTTGCTCAGAGTTGTCATTCAAAAAGTCAGGATCAAACACCATTGGCAATTTCTTTTAGCTTAGTTGCTAATTCTACTTTAAACCATAGTACAAGCCTAACGCATTTTTCGCAGGTATTAGGAGTCAGGAGTCAGGAGTCAGGAGTCAGTACTCACTACTAGGTACTTCTAACTCTAGTTCTAGTTGTTGTTCTTTTGCGGCTGTGGGGAATATTTGGGGGAGTTGATCGATTTGAAAATATTGGTGAAATTTCGGTGTGATTTGTAATGAATACGAACGAGAATCGCTGTCTCGGCGTTTGCGAACAAAACCCAATTCCACTAGTTCGGGAACGTGTTGATATACTCCTGAACCCCGGAGTTCAATCAAGTCGCTTTGCAGAATGGGACTGTTAAGAGCGATCGCAGCTAAAGTCCGCAAAGCTCCTACACCTAATTCTACAGGTATCAAAGTTTGTACTAAATCATGAAAATCTGACCGTACTTGTAAACTGTAACCATTTGGGTTTTCTACGACTTCTAAGGCGCTATCTCGACGGGCATAATCATCCATGAGTTCAATTATCCCTTCTTCGGCTGTAGCGCGATCGCACCCAGCATATTCGGCAATCTCAGCCAAAGACAAGGGTTTCCCCTTTAAATAAAGGATTGCTTCTATTTTGAGGGCTATAGGTATATTTTTTTTGGACATTATGAAGCAGGAGGCAGGAGTTCAGGAGTCAGGAGTCAGGAGTCAGGAGTCAGGAGGCAGGGGGCAGGGGGCAGGGGGCAGGGGGCAGCCCTTCGGCTTCGCTCAGGGCAAGGGGGCAGGAGAAGAACAATACTCTCCTCTATCTTTCCAATTACGAATTACGAATTACGAATTACGAATTACGAATTACCTATTACTGAGGATAAATTCTGCCATCGCTAAATCTTGGGAAGTGGTAACTTTCAAATTAGTCTCCTCTCCCATCACTATATGTACTTCAATACCGCATTTTTCAAATAAAGCCGCATCATCCGTGACTTCCCACCCTTGACGTACACCCTCAGCATGACATTGTTTTAACAACTCCACATCAAAACCTTGGGGAGTTTGAGCCGCCCAAAGTTGACTTCGGTCTGGTGTACTTTGAATTATGCCACTTTCATCAACAATTTTAATTGTGTCTTTCACAGGTACAGCGGCAATTAACCCACGATAATGGCGAATAGCTTCAGCACAAGCATTCAGTAAATCAGGTGTAGCTAAACACCTAGCACCATCATGAATTAATACTTGTTGAGCATCTGCTGGTAATGCCTGCAAGCCATTGTAAACTGACTCTTGTCGGGTAGAACCACCGGGAATAAATTCAATGGGCTTTGATATTTTTAGATTAGCTATAATATCTTTAAAATCTTCCCAGTCATGAGGTTGAGAAATAATTCCAATCCAACTAATAGAACTCGCAGCTTCCGCAGCTAACAAAGTCCAAGCAATCAGGGATTGCGATCGCACTTGTAATAAAAGTTTATTGCGATCTGCACCCATTCTTTTACCACTACCTGCGGCAGGAATTAATAAATACACAACATTTCTCCAAAAGAGGGAATTAGGAATTAGTAATTTTTATACTCTACTGCTTTTTTTTGCGTTGCATAGTTGTCAATATTCAGCCGGCAAAGTCCACAGATTTTTGTCCAAATGATTTTTTCTCTTGTCAGAAATCCGGGTTAGACCTACTTGAAATACAAGTGCGTTGCAGCGATTGATTATTATGTAATTAAAAATACAACTTTACGCTTAAGGGATTGATAAATCATTTATACTTAAAGTATCTTCCTGGCTGTATGGTTAAACTTTCTTCATTCCATTTAATTAAACCTTATTGATGTAATTGCTTACCCTACTGGAAGCAGACTCTGCCCTTGTTGTTGCGTTCGTGGTAGCGTGCCGGAGGCATCAGCAACATTATATATATTTGCTGTTGTTTTTTTAGACATCCTCATAAAAATATCTAATCAATAAAAAAATATGCAAACACTAATTGTTGATAATTATGATTCTTATACCTTCAATTTGTACCAGATGATTGCTGAGGCAAATGGAAAATATCCCTTAGTAATTCGTAATAATGAAGTCACCTGGGATGAATTAAAAAAAATTGCCTTTGACAATATTGTGATTTCTCCAGGTCCAGGCCGCCCAGAAAAGTTGGAAGATTTTGGAGTTTGTCGGCAAATTATTAAAAATAATATAGATGTTCCTTTATTGGGAGTTTGTTTGGGACATCAAGGGCTTGGCTACCTACATGGTGCTAAAGTTATTCATGCACCGGAAGTTAGACACGGTAGACTAAGTAAAATTTATCATCATGAATCTGAATTATTCCAAGGTATTCCTAGTCCATTTTCTGCGGTGCGATACCATTCTTTATTAGTTGCAGATGAATTACCTGAGTGTTTAGAAAAAATTGCGTGGACTGAAGATGGATTGGTGATGGGATTACGCCATCGGTATCTGCCCTTTTGGGGTGTACAGTTTCATCCTGAGTCTATTTGTACAGAATATGGATCAACATTATTAAAAAATTTTAGAGATATTACACTACAATTGTCAAAGAAATTATCAATAAGTTCAGAACAACAA
Organism: Anabaena sp. WFMT; assembly: GCF_051781005.1. NCBI lineage: Bacteria > Bacillati > Cyanobacteriota > Cyanophyceae > Nostocales > Nostocaceae > Anabaena > Anabaena sp. WFMT. The sequence continues at coordinate 39,190 of NZ_JBPWOA010000017.1, forward strand.
TATTATCCAGGATATCAATCTCTTTATTCTTCTGTTGATGACATCTGTCAGCAAAAAGAGAAGTTTGAACTTCATACCAGAAAGTTGGATATTTGTCCGAATACAGAACAGATATTTGTCCATTTATTTCAGGAAGCACCAAATAGCTTTTGGTTAGATAGTAGTAGAGTAGAACCGGGTCTGTCTCGCTTCTCATTTATGGGTGATGGCAAGGGGAAAAACAGTTTATTGGTACGTTATCATACTCAAACTCAAGAACTGATCATCACGCAGTCAGATAGCGTTACTCGTCGTACCGAAAGTATTTTTGAATTTCTCAAACGGGAAATTGGACTCCGAAGTTGTCAAACTGATGAGTTACCTTTTGATTTTAACTGCGGATTTGTGGGTTATTTTGGTTATGAACTTAAAGCAGAGTGTGGAGCAAAATTAGTACATTCTTCACCATTGCCAGATGCAATTTTTTTACTAGCCGATCGCATGATTGCTATAGATCACCAAGAACAGTGTCTTTATTTGTTGCAATTAGTCAAAATAGGACAAACAGAAAAATCAGAAACTTGGTTTGATGCGACCCAACAACAACTGGAAAGTTTGAATATTCTTCCTCCCTTTGTAGCAAAGGGAAATGGTGAACCAATAAAGTTTTATTTAAGTCGTTCTTACCAAAACTATATTAATGATATTCGCCATTGTTTAGAGGAAATTCATGAAGGGGAAACCTATCAAGTTTGTCTGACTAATCAACTTCACACTGATATCAGCCCTGATCCATTAACATTTTACCGCCGATTACGGCAGATTAATCCCGCGCCATACTCTGCGTTTTTGCGGTTTGGTGAGATAGCGATCGCCTGTTCCTCTCCAGAACGATTTATGCAAATTGATCGCCAGGGGTGGGTGGAAACCAAGCCCATTAAAGGAACGCTACAACGAGGAGAAAACCCCGAAGAAGATTTTAGTCTACATGAACGACTGCGAAACAGCGAAAAAGACCAAGCTGAAAATCTCATGATTGTGGATTTGTTACGTAATGATTTAGGACGAGTCTGTGAAGTAGGTAGCGTTCATGTACCAAAATTAATGGATGTAGAAACTTACGCCACAGTGCATCAATTGGTGACAACTATCCGTGGACATTTGCCATCAAATCTCCAAGCCGTAGATTGTATTCATGCAGCATTTCCAGGAGGATCGATGACAGGAGCGCCCAAGATTAGAACTATGCAAATTATTGACCGAATCGAACAAGAAGCACGGGGAGTATATTCAGGAGCGATCGGCTTTTTGGGATTGAATGGTGCAAGCGATTTAAATATAGTTATTCGCACTGCTATTTTCACTCCTGATGGAACTTCTATTGGTATTGGTGGTGGTATTGTGGCGCTTTCTGAACCAGAAATGGAATTTCAAGAAATATTACTAAAGGCTAAAGCATTAATCCTGGCTATGGTGATGACGATGCACGGTACATTTGAGGAAAACCTATATAGTATCTTGGGAGTGGAATTAAAAACTTCAGATAATTATGAAACATTAATCGTGTAATCAGAGTTCAGCTTCAACCTGGTCTGTATTGTATTAGTCTATATTGTTCTAAGTGGTATGCAGTTATTGTTACCTCTTTTCCTAGAAATTGGGCAGAATTACCCTATCTGCCCCTACTCAAGAACAGCCTGTCGGATGTAGCAATCTTAAAGTAAAACGATATTACCTATATTCCCTTAAAATAAGGAGCGAGTAAGCGTCAATAAATATTATGCGTGTAGTAGCCCTTGTACCTGGTGGAATTGGCGATCAAATTCTCTTCTTTGCCACCTTAGATGATCTAAAGCGTGATTATCCCCACGCTCAAATAGATGTCATTGTCGAACCCCGGTCAAAGGCTGCCTACCGAGTGAGCAAATCAGTTCACGAGGTATTAACCTTTGATTACAAAGATCGCAACAGTCTAGCAGATTGGGGTAACTTGGTAGGCATGATGCGCGATCGCGAGTATGATGTCGCCATTACTGTCGAACCAAGCTGGTTTGTGGGTTTGTTACTTTGGTTGACGGGAATTCCCACACGCATTGGCTATAAAGGCAAAGGTGCAGGTTTTCTCACTAACACTGTATCTTTAAACACATCCCAATATTTAGCGGCAATGTATCATGACCTATTGCAACCTTTGGGTATTAACACACCTTGCCCAGATTTAGCAGTAAATGTACCCAAATCAGATCTGGAATGGGCGCAACAAGAACAAAAACGCTTAGGGGTACATGAAACAGGTTACATCCTGATATCTGGTGGTTCTGGCAATCGTTCAGACACAAGTTATCCTGTAGCAAGTTGGCAACAAATTATTCAAGATTGTCAAAATAAACAGCCTAATTTACCAGTGATGGTAATTAAAGAGGCTGGTGATGAGCAATTTGTACGCTCACTTCAAGAATCTTGTCCAGATATCAAAATAACTTCCCCTGATGATATTGGCAAATTAACTGCCATAATTGGCGGTGCAAGTTTAATGCTTTCTATTGAGAGTGCGCCACTACAACTAAGTGTAGCCGTCCAAACCTATACTATCTCCCTACTCGGTTCTACAGATCCAGGTAAGTTGTTACCAAAAAGTGATAAGTTCCTAGCGATTAAATCCCCCACTGGAAAAACGGCAGATATCCCACCTGCGATCGTTTTAGAAAAAATTTGGGGTGGTTGATAAAGCGTAGGGACAATTCATAAATTGTTCCTACAGAAAATTTCGGACTGTTACAACCTACTCTTTTCAATCATGTCAAAAAAAGTATCTTCTAATTCATAACCCAGGATTTGTGCTAAAGACTTGAGCCGGAATTGAGTGGGGATGCTTTGCTGTTTTAGCCAATCACTCAAAATAAATATCTTGTGCATCAAAAAGATTTCTAAGGCTTCAGGATTGTACTGTATCCCTTCTTTAGAACTAAATTGATGGGGTACTAGCATGGCTGTGTAACGGACAAATTCTCCCGCTTTCCAGTCCAGTAAAAATGGCAACCAAGGATACTTGGCATCAAGACGCACAAACCACAACCGTACCTCTGGTATTTCTGAAAGCTCTCTTGGATCATTTGCATCCCGTGTGTAGTTAATCTCAAAGCACAATTGCTGTTCCTGAGATGTAATGGATTCTTCTTGCAGCAGTGGTTCAATTACCGTTAATGCAGGTGACAAATCCAGATTGTTAATGGAGTCGTTATTGAGGGCGATTGTGATTGTCATTGACTGATTGCTGCTTTCTTGGTTTTTAAACAGTAGAATCGAGAATCCACAGTACCAGTTTTTAGCACTTGACGCTACTATCTATTGAGTTGAAGTGCAGTTCATCACTTTTTTATCTACTAATTGTTACTCATAAACTATTGATCATTTAATTTACTTGTACAAAAAGTACACCTACCCTCACCTGGACATTTACGGCATTTGTAAGCTAAAGTTGTAATGACTTTGTTTTAGAGTTAGGATTTAACATCATAACTGCCAATCAACTGCTAAGTAAGTTGGCACAATAAAACCGAGGTATGTGTAGTTTTGTAAAAGCAGTGAAATGACCTAATTATCAACGTATTTGTTAATGTTACATTTCGTTATATAGGTTGATTTTTTAACGCCAACTTACTTAAACTTGCTTAAACCTATGTTAACTAACGTTCTTAACAGCAACAACATAGGTAGAAGCAAAAAATTTTGTATTTAATATCCTGGCAGAGAAAAATCAACAATCGTCATTGAAAAGGAAAACCATCCCGATAGTTAAAACTGAAATATGCAAAAACAAGCTATTTCTACGAGACCAATTCGTTCCTTAGAAGATGCTATAGATCGGTGTCAATTGCTGGGTATGCGTGTCAGCCGTCAGCGCCGTTTTATACTAGAGCTATTATGGCAAGCAAATGAACATCTTTCTGCTAGAGAGATTTATGATCGCTTGAATCAACAAGGTAAAGAAATCGGACACACTTCTGTTTATCAAAATTTAGAAGCGCTATCCAGTCAGGGTATTATTGAGTGTATTGAACATTGCGACGGGCGTTTATACGGTAATATTAGTGATGCTCACAGTCATGTCAACTGTATAGATACAAATCAAATTCTCGATGTGCATATAGAACTACCGTCAGAGTTGATCCACCGAGTTGAGCTACAAACAGGAGTGAAGATTACTAGCTATACTGTTAATTTTTTTGGACACCGTAACTCACAAGAAACAGTACCGATTAACGAGTGCTGAGTACCGAATACTGAGTAGAAAGTTAAATACAGAGAGAATTTAGTTTTTTTTACTTGTTGCCTATTACCTACTGCCTATTGCCTTTTTCTGCTGACAACTGATGTCTGGGAATAAAGTCTACGTGTATTTGATCTGACTATGAGCGATCGCCCTTTAAGATTATTGTTAATTGACCCAGATCCCATATTTCGTCTAGGATTAAGGGTAGCTCTAGAAACAATTTCCCCCCTACAAATAATAGCAGATGTTCCCACAGATACCGCAGCCTTGCAAGTTTTAGCGGAAATTGCTGCTCTAGACCCCAGCCAAGTAGATTTAATAGTTTTAGAGTTAGGTAATGGAAGTTCTACCGACTCTCAGCAGATGGGTTTGCAATTTTGTAGACAACTCAAAGCTTTATATCCCCATATACCTATTTTGCTTCTGAGTTCTATTTCTACACCAGAACTGCTCTTAGCTGCCAAAAATACTGGTATAAAGGGGTATTGTCACAAAGGTATATCCATTGCTGAATTAGTTCCCATCATCCAAGAAATAGCAAACGGTGGTTACTATTGGTCAGCAAGAACAGAAATAAAAGATTTTCCATCACCTCATTTACCTTTAGCTAGGCTGCGGAATAATGTCCGTTTATCAGGAATTAGCTACATTAATACTACTCTTACCGCAGTTACAGCACAACTGAAAATACCTGGACTACCAATATTAGATAAAGCTATTCTCGCTGGACATCGCCGAGAACTATTAGCTGCTCGCTGGCTGGTTAATAAATTATTATCTGCACCGCAAGAAAGGCAAACAATACAAGCACCTCAACCACCACCAATTCCATTTCTGAGTAGTGCTATTAGCAAACCAGAATCACAACAAATGCAAACTTTTGTACCACCTTTACTGAGTCCAAAAGCACTACAATCTACATTATTTGCATCTTGTATTAATAAACTTCAGTTTTCTTTACAAAATATCACAGATATACCTTTAGAAATTGATATTTTTCGGGAAGATAAAAAGAGAGAATTACTTTATCTCATCTTACAAAAAGTATCGCAACAGTTAGACGAGCTAAATAATTCACAAGTAAAAATTAAGCAATTCCCTGATTTAAAGAATAAGATATTAAATAATTTATGGCAATCAGCAGTTACTGATTTTTATGGTAAATATTCACAAATACGTGTAGGCGATACAAATATAGAGATAGTCAGTTTTTTATTGAATAATGCAGCAGGTGTAGAAACTGAAATTCTGAATAAAATTCCCTTGGTTGAAGAGTTGTTTTCTTATCTACTATGGCAAACTGATTTGTATGTCGATAACACATCTTATACAGCAGGCAGTGAACAAGCAAATTCCCAAGCATCAATAATTTTAGAGAATTTATTAATTCAGATTGCTAATGGTGTAGTCCAACCATTGCTAAATTTTTTAGCCGATGTAGAAACAATTAAACAAAATTTTTATGATCGTCAATTGATTTCCACACGAGAAATTGAACGCTTTAGAAACAATTTATCTTGGAAATATAGATTAAACAATTATGTAAATGAGCCACAAGCAATATTTGAAAGTCGTTATGAACTATTCATATTTGCACATCGTGGCATTGCTAAAATATCAACTTATGCACCTCGTAATCAAGAGTTAGAAAAGCTTTCTGGTATTCCCTTAGTAATGACATTGTTGCTAGAATTTCGTGATGCGATCGCACCTAGAATACAATCTATAGTCAGCTTTGCAGGTAGTGGTATTGTGTTTATACTCACCAAAATAGTTGGTCGTGGTTTAGGTTTAATTGGACGTGGTATTCTCCAAGGTGTAGGTAGCGTTTCCTTAACAGAAAAAAGTCTCAAGCGTAATAGTGAAAAACAAAATAACAACTCAAAATTCTAATAATGAATCATGAATTGATCACTAACCAAGACTTAATAGGATTATTTACTTCCTATATCTACGCCATTAGTCTGCTTCTCTTTGGGGAAGGATTACATAGATTTTTTGGTGTCAAACAGGATATCACCCGCAAAATCATTCATATCGGTGGAGGAATGTGGGTTTTTGCTATTTTACTTTTATTCAAAAACTGGCAAATAGGAATTATTCCCTTTGCTACTTTTATCGGTATCAATTATCTTTTGTACCGTTACCGATTCATTAGTGCAATGGATAGAGAAGATAGTTCACCAGGTACTGTATATTTTGCCATTTCTATTACCTTGCTATTTGCCTTACTATGGCGACCAAATGGCCTCATTGATAACGTTCCCATTGCTGTAGCTGGGGCGATGTCTATGACTTGGGGAGATGCACTAGCAGCGTTAATTGGTAGGCGTTTTGGAAAACATCAGTACCAAGTAGGAAATTCTATCCGTTCTTGGGAAGGTTCAGCAGTAATGTTTTTGGTGAGTACAACTGTAATATTTTTGGTACTGCGGCTACTCCCTGGTTCATTATTTAGCCCTTTAGCAACTCTGGTAAGTATAAATAGGGCAATTTTAGCGGCTATTCTTAGTGGTGCTTGTGCCACCTTAGTAGAAGGAATTTCCCCTAGTGGTACTGATAACTTGAGTGTGCCTTTAGTAGTAGCAGGTGTAGTATGGGTGATGTTGCAAGTGTAAACTATGCGATTTATTGAAATTGGCTCATACTAATTTTATGTGAGGCTGCACATCATCCTGAAATCCCTTGATTAATCGCTATTTATCTGTGTTCATCTGCGTCCATCTGCGTTCAATTATTCTTCTCGCACTATTTAGGGCTTGCTGAATAAACCAAAAACCTAGATATATCAACAGTTTCAGGCTGAAAAAAGTAGGAGAAGGTGCAAGAAATAAGCGATGAAATCATCAAAAACTGTTCATTTACCCAGATTTGAGAATATTCTGATCTACTTCTAATTCTTCCTCCTGACTCCTGACTCCTGACTTCTGACTCCTAGCTCTAACGGAAAGACTTTTTCAGCAAGCCCTATTTACAAATTATTTTGAATTTACACGTTAAAAATTCCAATCACGACGAAAATGAAAGAAACTTTGTAAAAATTCTTGTAAAGTATGGTTTTTATTTAACCGTTTCTTACCCCATTGTTGTGCCGTTTCTACCAAAATTTCTGAGAAACTTGGATAAAAAGGCGCTAAATTTCCTAAATGCTTAACTTTGATATTTTGTGACATTGCCAAAGCAATTAAATTAATTAACTCTCCTGCTTCTTCTCCTAATATAGAAGCACCTAAAATTTCCCCATTTTCGCGGACAACTAATTTACAAATACCTGTAATTTCTCCCCGGATTTGGGCGGCTGTTAATGTTTTAAAATATTGCTTAAAAACTAAAACCTGATTTCGACCATATTGGCGTTGAGCTTGCACTTGTGTTAAACCTATTTGTGCTACCATTGGGTGCGAAGATATTACCCAAGGAATACAACGATAATTAACTGAGTTTCTAGGAAAAAATAGAGCATTCTTCAGAGCAAGGTTAGCTTCATAATTGGCGATGTTGGCAATATCATAACCACCGATAACATCACCGCAAGCGAAAATGCGTGGGTTAGTAGTTTGTAATTTTTGATTGACGATTAAACGGCGTTGATTCCATTTCACACCTACTGCTGCTAAATTAAGAGATTCTAAATTTGGCTGTTGTCCAGTTGCGACTAAAATTTCATCAGTTTCAATGGCTTTATCTCCTGCCTGAATCCATTTTTTATCTTCAATTTGCCGCACTTGAGTTACTACTGTTTCGGTGAGGACGCGTACTCCATCACTTTCTAATTTTGCTATCAATAATTGGGCTATTTCTGGGTCGAGAATAGAAAAAATATAGGGATGATTTAGTATCAGTGTAGTGCTGCAACCCAACCTTTTTAAGGTTTGGGCAATTTCAATGCTTTGGGGTAAACCACCAAGAATTACCCAATTTTTTGGTGGGTTTGGTTTTTCTAATGATTGCCAAATATTAGCTAAGGTTAGATAACCAGTAGTTTGCAATCCTTCAATGTTGGGAATTGTTGGATGTGAGCCACAAGCGAGTAAATAGGTACGAGCGCGTAACATTCGCTCATTAACTGCAAAACTTAGTTGGGGAGAAGATTGAAATTGACCATTACCAAGGATAACATCGACTCCTTGGGCGGCTAAATTAGTCAGAGAATTGATTTGTGTGAGGTTTGCTGCGATCGCATGGGCATATAATATTGTTTCTTTACAAGCTTTGGTGTAGTTGGTCGGAGACATCCCTATCTGTAATTTTTTCGCTAGTACTGCAGTACCGTTCGTGCGGTCTGAGTAAATATCTGGTGTTGTATTTACCTGTGAGTCAAGAATGCCAAGATTCGCCGCTTTACCCAATTCGCTAAGTGCGTAATGATAATTTAACTCATAGTTGATTTGAGGCTGTATCAAGGCAACTTTGGCGTGTAGTTGGGTTGCAGCTAAAGCAGCTTTGTATCCAGCAATAGTACCGCCAATAATTACGAGATCATAATCAATATTCATAGGGAACAGGGAATAGGGATTTTAGAATTGATTTCTCTACAAACTCGGTACTCAGTACTCGTTACTCAGTACTGATTGAAGGGCTGTTAGTAAGCGTTGGTTATCAGCGTCAGAACGGATAGATACGCGGAAATAGCGATCGCCTAATTCTTTAAAACTAAGACAATCACGAATTAAAATCTGGTACTGCTGGAGTAATTTTTTTTGTAACTGGGAGGTAGATTGTTGAGACTCCACCAATAAATAGTTAACAGCACCTTCTAGGGGTTGTAATCCGGGAATTGAGGCTATACCTTGAAAGAGTTGATTTCGTGCCTGTGGCAGCCATTTCCAGGTGTGTTGTTGAAATTCTGTATCTTGGAGTGCGGCGATCGCAGCAGCTGCGGCTAAGGTGTTGACAGGCCAGGGATCTCGCCATGATTGCCATTTAGCGAGACGGTGAGGGTGAGCGATCGCATAACCTAACCTGAGTCCAGGCAAACTATAAAATTTTGTGAGCGATCGTAATATCACTAAATTTTCATATTCCTGCACCAAACCAATCAGGCTTTGTTCCTCATCAGGAGGCAGAAAATCCATAAATGCCTCATCCACCACCACCAAAGCAAACTCTTCCAGGTAAGGCAAAATAGAAGCCCGTGAAAATAGCTCACCTGTTGGATTGTGGGGGTTATTCAGCAGTAAACCGCAATCAGTGCTGAGTGAATTTGGTAACTTAGCATGGGCTAAACGCCCTGCCACCGCTAACGGCACTCGTTGCTCAGAACTGATTAGGGGAAACTCCAGAACTTTAGCGTTATAAGCCGCTAGAGTGCGGTAATAATCGCCAAAGGCTGGAGTAATTAACATCGTTGCGGATAATTGCGCTAGTTCCCTACCTATTAACGTAAGTAATTCCGCAGAACCGTTACCAGGCAGAATCCACTCAGAAGGCACTTGATGGAAATGACCCAGAGCTAGTCTCAATTCACTATATTCTGGGTCTGGATAGTGCCTCAGATTACCTAGTTGGGACACAATCGCAGCAATAACGCTGTCTGGTGGTCCCAACGGGCTAATACTGGCAGAAAAATCCACAATAGCATCAGGGGAACAGCCAGCCAGTGCTGCTGCCCAAGCTAAATTTCCCCCGTGTGCTTGTTGTGGCATAAAAAAAAGATTTCCTAGAACAGAACCTACTCTTTTGGGGGTGCTACTCTTTCTCTAAACATCTTCCCAGCGGAGAAAGCAGGAACCTTGGTAGCAGGGATTTCCATTTTCTCATTGGTTTTAGGGTTACGACCTTCACGAGCTTTGCGTTCCCGTGATTCAAAAGACCCAAATCCTACCAAAGTTACCTTATCACCAGAGGAAACAGCCTCAATAATTGTTTCCAAAGCGGCGCTTAAAACAGCATCCGCTTGTTTTTTGGTAACACTTGCCTTTTCAGCCACTGCATCAACTAATTCGCCCTTGTTCATATCAAACTCCTTAATGTTTACTGAGATTTTTTCCAGATGTAATTTGTCCCATCTTTACGGAAATCTCTGTTTGCAGAATTACAAAAATCGTCCCTTAAGAGTATTTACACTCAAAACCGCTGTAAATCCGATTGGCTCGACTTTTCAATGAATCATTCTAAGGCGTTGTAGCCAGAAGTGAACAGATGAAAGCATTAATTTATATAGATTTCAGGATTTTTTGTGTTTTTTGGGTCATTGTTGCACTCAAAACACCCAATTTTTAAGCATAAATACTTACTTGGGACTGGATTTAGGGGACTGGGAATAAAAGTTATTTTTTTCCTTAGAGTTAAAATGGTACTAACGTTTTGAGGTTAAGAGTCAGGAAATTTTACATGGAGAAGGATCGCTTTCACAATAATTGCGAGAAATCGAATTAACCTACTCGTTTATGAGCCAAAAGAGGAGAGAATTGTTCAATGGCAGTAGAAGAGTATCGTCAAATAATTCAGAATTTAATTCTAGAAAGAGTGAAAAAGCGATTTTCGCCAGAAGAAATTGAAGCACAAGCGGTTATAGATACCCAACACGACCACTATCTTCTACTTCATAGCGGTTGGTGTGGGAATAATCGCACTCATGGCTGTAGTATACACATTGATATCAAAGACGGCAAAATTTGGATACAGCATGATGGCACTGAAGTAAGAATTGCTACACTACTACTTGAATAAGGTGTACCTAAAGAAGATATAGTGTTAGATTCCACTCTCCTAATATGCGTGAATTTACAGAATTTGCTCCACATTAATATTATCTGCGATACCCAACTTTTTGTATAAGCCGGGTATCTGCACAGCCTATTGTCTGCCAGGAACCTGCAAACCACGACGTTCCAGGACTTGCCGTACCTGTGGACTAGGAGTGTAGTTATAACCGTAACTAGAACGCTCAGAGTCATCCATCACCTGCGGGGTGAGCAAAACAATTACCTCTCTGCGTTCATTGGTTCTGTTTGTTCTTCTAAACAGTGAACCAATCAGGGGAATATCACCTAAGATAGGAACCTTGCTGATACTTGTCCGATCTTGGTCTTGAATAATACCGGAAAGAATTAGCGTTTGTCCGTCTCGCAGACGAATTGTGCCAGAATTTAGAGAGCGTTCAGATACTAAAAATATTGTTTGAGAGCCTGTACCAACGTTAATATTTGCTGGTGCTTGGGGTGCTTTAACTACAGGTGCAACCGATAGGGACACAAAACCGTTATCGTCAATGCGATCGACTTTCACCGCTAGGGTTAAACCTACTTCCTCCTTTTTTGCTTCTATCGTTTGTGTAGTAGCACCGTCACCACGAGTAATTTCATTCGTGATGTTTCCTATTACTTCTTGAGTAAGTTTGACATTAGCTGTTGAACCTTCTTGAACAATTAAGGTTGGGTCAGTCAAAATCTTGGCATTGCCGCTTGTAACTTGAGCTTGCAAACTAGCTAGAAGACGTTTGGGAAATTGGTATAATGTTGGTAGCTCGTATGTGATTTCAGTAGGAGTATCTGGTGTTCCTGGGGTAATTTCTGTTATACCTGCTACTCCAGGGTTCGTGCTTACACCAGCGGTGGGACTTCCTGTACTTGGATCTCTGCGATCCAGAAAAATATTTGCACTACCCAGTGGATTGGCTGTAGTAGGCGTATCATTCACAATACTTCTAGCTTCAGTGCTAGTAGGAGGTCTCGAACCACCAAAGTTCAGACTGGCAGCACCGCCATCAACAGAGAAGTAATTATTACCAATCCCAAAAGCAAAACTGGTGTTATACAGTTGGTCTCCTGATAAGTTAACATCAACAATTTTGACATTAACCACCACTTGACGACGGCGGATATCAAGTTGAGTTAATTGAGTTGTTGCCATCTCAACTAGCTTAGGAGAACCAATCAAAGTCACAGCATTTGTGCGCTCGTCTCCTAGTGCTTGTAACCCCCTTAGTAAAGGCGTTGAGTCTGTATAATTAATGCGTTGAGTTTCTACTTTTGTTTCTGTAGTGGTCTGAGTTTGGGTAATGGGAGCAACTCCAGTACCTACAGGCACAGCATTTACACTAGTAACTTGTCGTTCACGACTAACAGCACTTTCTGCACCCATACTAACTAAAAAGTTCAACGCGACTCCCACATTTACCTGATTTAGTCGCAGACTCCGCATCACAATATCACGGGTGGAATTAGGCAGTTTAGTACCGACAAAAATTGTTCTGCCACTACGGTTTGCTTCTAAACCACTCAAGCGCAAAACGTAGTTAAATACATCTTGAACCGGTTCATTTTCTATATCTAGGGAAATAGATTGGCTATTTGCTGTAGCACCTGGCTGACCTCCCGCAGATGGCGCTCCTGCTCCTTCGCTACCGACAAAAGCTAGGTTAAGACCAGCAGCACGAGCCAGCAGTGACAAAACTTCCCTAACTGGTGCATCTCGCAACACTAGACGCGGAACCCGTTCTTGAGTGCCTAAATCAATCACGGTTGGAGAAGTATCAGTATTAGATTGAGTAATATCTCCAACTGGTGGGGCAACTGCTCTAGGTAAAAAAGGAGGAGCTTGGTTATAAGGTTGATTAGGACCGGCTGCTTTTGCAGGTTGTCCGTCAATAGATACTTCTGGGTTAGGTACTAGCACCTCTATCTTTTTACCAGGTTCAGATGGAGTTGCTGATGATGATATTTCTGTATTTGGTGTAATGGGTACTGATGCTGTTCCATCTGTGCTGGGTGTAAAGCCAAGAGTTAAACCGTTATTTTGTCGGACTACAGGCTTACCAGTGGGGGCATTATCACTACCTGTCACTGTCACCCGCACACTATTAGCATCTAACTGATTAACCTCAACTGAGACAATTCCCGGTGCAGGATTTTCTTGTCGGAAACTTTTACCCTGAGGTAAACGCAATTGGGTATTAATAATATCTGCGACTAGGGCTTTATCCCTCTTGGTGGTAAAAACCTGAGGCTTGTCACCAGAGGAGGTCTTTAAAATAACACTAATTCCTCCATCAGCAGGATTTAGTTGCACTTCAGTAATTTGAGTTGTCTGAGCCAAAACTGGCTGCGCTGCTAAGATTACACAAGCAGTCACACTTGAAATTAAAGCATTACTATGAACCTGTTTCACAGTTCATTCCTCACATTAAATAGAAACCAGTCTGTATGTCTACTTGTTAACTAACCATCTGGAAGCAACCTTTCGTGCCTTAAATTTGCTTTTATACAAATCAGCACTCAGTAATTTGGATGGTTAGGGTTTAGGTGGAGCCGCTTTTGCTGTTGCTTCTGCGGCTTCTTCTGCTGTTAATGGCATTAATGCCTCTAATTCAAAAGAAGTACCCAGTTTAGCTGGGCCGGTCTGAACTATTTTCTGTTTTCCATCTACAGTTTCTGCTTCTGGTGGCACTAATTTAGAATCATAGTTTTTGACTAGCAATAAAGGCTGTAAACGCTCAATATTACGCATAATTGATTGCGTTTGCTCAAAAGTGCCTTCAATATCAACTTTGATAATGCTGCGTTTGAGTTTATTGTTGACTTTTTCTCCAAGACTGCTATCAGTAACTATTTGTGCTTCTTCTCCAGATGGTACAAACTTTTTGAGTTTGGCTCTGACGTTATTTCCAGCGCCTTGACCATTGCTAGACTCGACCAAGCGATTAGTATCCATCAACAATGTGCCTAAACTTTTTTCATTAGCAAATAACGCTAAAACTTGGATTTGTTGCTGCTTGGCTTGGGCTAACTCTGCTAATACATTGTCAATTTGTTTGGCTTGAAGTCTCTTTTGGTCAACTTGTCCTTGGAGTGTGTTACTTTCAGCTTGTTTCTGCTGATAGGTATCCCAAGCAGGCATAACCATGTTCAGTATCATATAACCAGCCGCAAGAACCCCTATACCTCCAACTAACGCACCAATAATTGGTGGTGTGAAAGTAATACCGAAAGCAACAGGATAGGATGATGGGGCATCATCAAAATTGTTAGCGTGTTGTGAAAAACTTAAATCATCACTCAGTGTCATTTGGTAATGGCTCCTGTTTTTTGAATGCTACGAAGCCTAGTCACTAGTCCGACTGTGCCTTTTTGCTCTAATTCACGAATTAATTCAGATGCTGGTACGTTACTCAGACCAGCTTTAATGGTGTACTTCACCACTTGAATTGGTTTAATTTTCTCCTGACCTTGACCTTCAGGTTGAACAGCACCTGTTTGTGAAGGTGCATCAATTAACTCTGCTGTACTAATTGTGCTGTTTGATGCATCCAAGAACTTAGATTGTCCGAGACTCAATACAAAATCGTTGACATCGTTAAAAGAGCGAGCAAAACCGTTAATTTCTAGGCTGCCAGCGGGATTGCTAGGCGTTTTATCCTGTGCTTGGATCACACCGGCCGTTTGCTTGATATTTTCAATCTGCACATTCGCAGGAATGCGATCGCGCAAATCTTGTAACATGGCAGACCAAGGACGAATTTGATCAAACACAGTCACTAAAGCTTGTGTTTGCACTTTAATATTTGTGGTTTCATCCTGGACTTTCTTAATGTTGGCTATTCTACCGTCTAACTCCTTATTTTCCTGATCTAGTTTTTGGATTGCCTGCGTTAACTCATCTGTTTTGGCTTGTAAAAACAACAAACCACCAAATACCAAAGCTGGGAAACATAAACCCACACCGACTCCCAAATACACTGGCATTAAATCTCCCAGATTAATTGGTTGTCTGACGGGTTTTTCCTTATTGATTTCAACAGGCGATCGGTCTTTAAGAAAGTTAATATCTAGACTGTACACGTTGTTATGCCTCCCGCATTCCTAAACCAAGTACTATCCCCAAACCAGGGCGTTGTACCAATGGATATTTTTCAGCTTCTACTTCCAAAGACAGATCTCTGATTGGATCTATTTGGGTAGTTGGAAAACCTAATCGTTGAGTAAAGAACTCATCTAGCTGTTGGAGTCCTCCTCCTGTACCCGCTAGGAGAATCTGCGCTACTTCTAAACCTTCACTCTGATTGATATAAAAATCTATAGACCGGCGCAATTCATCCGATAATTCTCCCAATACTTTCAACATCGGACCCATACCAGGATTAACACCTGTAGTCCCAGTTCTGCCCAAATCCATAGGATTAGCGGGAATAGTCATACCCATCAACATATCCATATCTCGTGATGTGGGTAAATTCATTGCCCTTGATAAAGCAGCTTGCAATTGATATGTACCTATAGGGACGGTACGCGAAAATTGCGGTACGCCATTGATAATGATGGCAATTTCAGTGCTATCAAACTCAATATCAACTAATACTGCTGCTTCTTGGGGTCCGAATAGCCTTAACTGATCACGAATAGTCCGAATGAGAGCAAAGCTGTTAATTTCTAAAACATCAATCTTTAATCCTGCTTCAGCAAAAGTATTAATATAGGTATTTGTCACTTCCTTGCGAGTGGCTACCAAAAGTACCTGTACTTTTTCAATTCCATCCTCATCTACAAAGTACCCCAGTTTCTGATAATCTACATCAGCTTCCTCTCGTGGATAGGGCAGATACAATGCGGCTTCATGGTTCAGCACCATCTCCCGCAGTTCTTTATCATCCAACTCTGCTGGCACAGGAATGACACGCACAATAGCGTCTCTTCCTGGGATACAAGTGGCAACGCGGGAAGCTTTAATTTTGCTTTCAGCCAATGCCTCCTGGATCAGTTCTGCCATCCTTGGAGAATCGTTAATTTGTCCGTCGCTAATTAACCCCTCTGGTACTGGTATCGTTGTCAATGATTCTAGTTTTAAGCCTTGGCGCTGCTTACGTAACTGAACTATGTTCATTCGTTCTGGTGCAAGCTCAATGCCAATTCCTTTATTAGATTTACCAAGGAGATTACTGAGTTTACTGAAAACGTTCACCACAGTTTTACCCACTAGACTACTAAATGAAAAATTTAAATCTGGTTCCAAGCAAACTTAGTACCAAGTAATCTATATAGCCTATAATCTCGACATTTCTGCATAAGTTTTGCACACCTTTCAAACGTAAAAATATTACCACGATGATTCAATCACAAAAATTCAAACAACTAACTGTTTGGGCGCTGCTGGGCTTACTTACCAGTTGGGTTGTAAGTTGCAGCACAGGTAACTTTGGCGCAAGTACAAAACCAGTTGCTTCAGAAGCAGCAACCATTGAGTTTTGGACGATGCAACTCCAACCCCAATTTACAGACTACTTTCAAAACCTAATTGCGAGCTTTGAATCGCAAAACCCTAGTATCAAAGTAAAATGGGTGGATGTACCTTGGTCAGCGATGGAGAACAAGATTTTAACAGCTGTCTCCGCAAAAACGCCACCTGATGTTGTCAACCTTAATCCAGATTTCGCATCCCAACTTGCAGGACGAAATGCCTGGTTAGATTTAGATGCAAAAGTGTCAAGTGAAGTTCGTTCCTCCTATTTGCCTAATATTTGGCAAGCTAGTACCCTCAATGGCAAGAGTTTTGGGATTCCTTGGTATCTCACCACAAGGTTAACTATTTATAACACTGATTTATTAAAACAAGCAGGTATCGACAAAGCTCCGGCAACTTATGCAGAATTAGCGCAAGCGGCGCAAAAAATTAAAGATAAAACGGGTAAATACGCCTTTTTTGCAACTTTTGTACCCCAAGATTCTGGGGAAGTGTTGGAATCATTTGTCCAAATGGGAGTCACTTTAGTAAATGCTGAGGGTAAAGCAGGTTTTAATTCCCCACAAGGAAAAGCAGCTTTTCAATATTGGGTAGATTTATATAAAAAAGGATTACTACCTAAAGAGTCATTGACACAAGGACATCGTCATGCCGTTGATTTATACCAATCTGGAGAAACAGCACTGTTAGCTTCTGGTCCTGAGTTTCTGAAGACGATATCGAATAATGCACCAAAAATTGCTCAAGCTTCTGCGATCGCACCGCAAATTACTGGTGATACAGGCAAAAAAAATGTAGCTGTTATGAATATAGTCATTCCCCGCGCTACAAAAAATCCAGATGCAGCGGTTAAATTTGCCTTGTTTGTTACTAATGATGAAAATCAACTAGTATTTGCTAAAGCTGCTAATGTCCTACCATCAACTGTCAAAGCACTTGCTAACAGTTATTTTAGGGATGTTCCTGCTAATGCTTCAACTGTAGAAAAGGGGCGTTTTCTCAGCGCTCAACAGATGGAAAAAGCTGAGGTGTTAACCCCGAAAATAAAAGATTTTAAATTCTTGCAAAAAACTATTTACGAAAATTTACAAGCGGCGATGTTAGGGGAAAAAACAGTGGATAAGGCTGTAGATGATGCAGCGCAGCAGTGGGATAATAGGTAATTCGTAATTCGTAATTCGTAATTCGTAATTATGAGTTACCTAGAAAATGACCAATTAGATAGAGGGAACCGCAGAGAACGACTAGGTTATCTGTGGAGGTGAAAGCAGCATCTAAGGCAGAAAATACATCTGGATAGGTGCTGCAATAACTTAATTCTGGGCAAATTTCATGAGCTAAATTTGTTAATTTATCAAGATTTGCTGAATTACTATCTGGAACTGGCACTAAATATAATTTATCTTCTTTTTTGAGTAGTGCTTGAAAAATATCAGCATGATCTTTAGTTGCTAACATTCCCATAACCCAGGTTATGTTCTGGGCATTAAAAGTATCTACATAATTGCGTAAAACCTCTGCTGCGGCTGGGTTATGTGCGCCATCAATTAATAGTTGATAATTTTGATGATCGTTTTTCCAGGTTATCCATTGCATTCGGCCTGGCCATTTAGTTTTTCCCATCCCGTTGACTATGGCTGTTTCCGAAATCTGCCAACCTTTTTGTTGCAATATTTCCAAAGCGGCTAAAGCCAAAGCTGAATTAGTTAATTGAATTTGTCCCTGTAGTGGTAGAGGATATTTTATTGATTCTGGAGTGAGAATTTTTTGATATTCTGCCCAATCTGTTGTTATGGGAAATCCTGGCTGAGGCGTGATAACAGGGCATTGTAATTCTATAGTAGGCGATCGCGTCAGCGTTTCCCCTTGGAACTCAGCGCTGCTGCAAGCAGTTCGCACCACTTTTTGAGCATCTGGTGGCAACGGACCAACTACTACAGGACATCCAGGTTTAATGATACCAGCTTTTTCTCTAGCAATATCGGCAACAGTGGGGCCTAATTGCTGCCAGTGTTCCCGGCTGATGGAAGTAATTATTGTCACCAAGGGCTGAGAACAGACGTTAGTTGCATCCAAACGCCCTCCTAGTCCCACTTCTATAACTGCTATATCAACTTTTTGTTGTGCAAAATATAACCAAGCTGCTGCGGTAATTACTTCAAACTGAGTTGGTGATTCTTCTTCAGAGTCAATAGCAGCTTTGACTTCTAGAATTAATTGAGAAAAATCATCTGTGTCGATTGGTTGTTCATTTATACAAATGCGTTCAGTCCAATCTACTAAATGGGGTGAAGTGTAGCGTCCTGTCCGATAACCAGCTTCAGTAAGTACAGAGGAAAGATAGGCACAAACAGAACCTTTGCCATTAGTGCCAGCAACATGAATTATGGGGACTTGGTGATGAGGATTGCCGAGATTGTCTAATAATTTGACAATGCGCGAAAGTCCCAGATTGACACCAAAGTGTTGAAAGGGTTGGAGTAAGAAATCTATATTCACAGGAACTGAGGATTGGGGGCAAGTCAGTACAAAGCAATGAGTAACAAGTCATGAGTAGAAGAGTCAACCACTCGGTACTCGGTACTCAGTACTTGGTACTCAGCAATTACCCCTTACCCATTACCTAATTATGCTTCTTTGTTCAAGAAGTTTTGTACTTGTCTTAAAGCCGCAGCACCGATGTTAAACACAGCCCAACCAGCAGCAATAGCGATTGGTGCTAAAACGATTACTACACGCATATCCATGTCCATATCTAGAATCCTTCTGTTAAGTAGAAATTAAAGTTTTATCAACAGCTCTCAATTTTTATTTTTAGCCGAAGTGGGGTATTTTTCCAAGCTTAATTGTAAAGAATGATTAAGTTGGTCAGTTGTCATTGCTTAATTCCTGTCAATTACCAATTACCAATTACCAATTACCAATTACCAATTACCAATTACCAATTACCAATTACCAATTACCAATTACCAATTACCAATTACCCTTTACCTAAAACCAATATCTGTGCCTTTACCAGCGTGTACTAGGGCTAATTTGTGGTATTTTTCGGCGTGTTCGATGAGGTCTGCGGCTTCGGTTTCTGTGAGTTGACGCGCTACTTTAGCCGGAATGCCTACTACTAGAGAAAAGGGAGGTATATCTTTGGTGACTACTGCACCAGCGCCAATGATGCTACCTGTACCAACTCTGACTCCACCTAAAATTATTGCCCCAATGCCAATTAAACTCCCACGTTCAATGTGGGCAGAATGTACCACAGCACGATGTCCTACGGTAACATGATCTTCTAAGATTGTCGGACAACCAGGATCACCATGTAGGATGGCTCCATCCTGAATGTTTGTGCATTCGCCAATTTCAATGCGTTCTACATCCCCCCTAACCACTGCTCCATACCAAATGCTTACCCCTGCTGCGATGTTGACTGAGCCGACAACAACGGCATTGGTTGCGATAAAGGCAGCTTGAGAAAAATCGGGAGATGTCCAGTAGGAAACAGTAGACACGATAGAATATTGATATGGTACCCAGGAACACTGGAAAAACTCCAACCTTTGAGGCTGGTTGCACAACCAGGATATCACAGCCGTTTGCTCTGTAGGCTAAGGAAGTCACTAGTACTACTGTGCGGAAGTCGAAAGTCGAAAGTCGAAAGTCAAAAAGCTCATATCATTAGCTTTTGTTTCACTGAGAATTTTAGCTTTATTTCTGCCGTGCGGTACTATTATGAGAAAGACTCTGGCTGCAACCCCTTTGGTTTGCAGTGACGAGCAAGTAACTCAAAGTGGCAGAGCCGAAGCGTAACATCAAACCCACTGGTGCTGGTGAAGACAAAATTATGCTTGTACGCACTTCATGATGAATCCAGGCTTGCAGTACCCAATATTTGGCCCTGAAATACAGTGTCCTCACTGTCGCCAGTCTATTCCCGCGCTGACGCTGACTGATACCTATCTGTGTACGCGTCATGGTGCATTTGAAGCAAATCCAAAAACAGGAGAGTTGGTTCATCTCCAATCTGGTCGTCATTGGCGCAGGTGGGATGGTGAATGGTATCGACAACATACTCATCCTGATGGGATTCGCTTTGAAATTCACGAAGCGTTAGATAAGCTATATACTCAAGGATATAGAGCTACAAGGGTGATTATTGCCCAACGCTATCAGGAGTTAATGAGTGGATATTTGGAACGCAGTAGTCCTTGGCGTTCTGGACAACCAGAAGCTACTCCGGCTCGTTTGTATGGCTTACCAGTAGAGTTTGGTCCTGATCCTGCGGAGGAACCTTGCTGGGAAGTGATTAATTTTGATTTGGACAAGGAGCCTGGTGTGCCTGTGCGTTATCCTTATTTTAGACTGTTTGAGTAGGGCGTAGGGAGTACCGAGTACCGAGTACTGAGTGTGGAGTTCTGAATGATAATAATTAGTAGTTAGTTGCTCTTAGTCATAGGTCTTCATGTACTTGTTTACGAGGAGTATTACTTGGTTCAGGACTCTAATAAGGTAATTTCTATTACTCGTTACTCGTTACTCAGCACTCATTACTGATTATGCATCATGCTTCTATTCGGACTGCGAATATTCATCTGGCGATCGCTTTTTATGAGCAGTTAGGATTTACAGTTGGCGATCGCTTCACTACAGGTTATACTCTAGCTTGCTGGCTGGAAGGATTGGATAGCCGCATTGAATTAATCCAAATTCCCCAGCCCAAACCAGCCCCTGATGCTTTTGCAGATGAGCATTATGTGGGCTATTATCATCTTTCCTTTGATCTAACTGAGATTGCACCAGATTTACACAGTTGGTTGGAAAGTTTAAAATCACGAATAGCTATGGTAAGTGAGTTGCAGCCCCTGCAAATCCTGTTAGAACCAACTCAGCAGCAAATAGGCGATCGCATTTTGGAAGTCGCTTTTATCGCTGATGCTGATGGCTTACCTTTAGAGTTTATTCGGTTTTTGGACAAACTTGGTTAATCTGGTCATCGGTAATGGGTAATCGGTAACGGGGAAGATAGGGGAATATTCTCCTTCTTCCTTAACTACGGATAGCGTAGCTTGGCCTATGACTCCTACGTCGTCACGTAAGCTATAGCCATAATCTTTGTTCTGAAAATTTTCCAGAAAGATTAAACGAAAGATGTATAGGTAAAAAGAATGTAGTCTTATTTACTTATGGCTAAATAAATATATGTTTGTGATTTCTGGATTTTATCGTTATCGTATTCCCCTAATACTGTTCATTTTATCGCTAATTGCCACATTTTCATTAAAGCATACTGTTTCAGATAGCCAAAAATTAGTGAGTGCCAGCTGGGAACATTCTCAGCAAATATTCGTAGACACAAAAACAAATAATCTGACATTGACAAAAAATGTCATGCAGACAGTGCTAAAAAATGGTTTAACTGTATTGACTAAAGAAGTACATAATGCACCAGTTGTAACTGTGCAGATGTGGTATAAAGTTGGTTCAGTTAATGAACCACCGGGAATGAATGGTATTGCTCACCAGTTAGAGCATATGATGTTTAAAGGCACAAAAACCCGTCCTCTGCAATTTGGACAGTTGTTTAGTGCTTTGGGTAGTGATTCCAATGCTTTTACGAGTTACGAACAAACGGCATATTACAATACAGCCGAAAGTGATAAACTCCAAACGCTGCTAGAACTGGAAGCAGACAGGATGCAAAATTTGCTTATTGATAACCAGCAATTAGCTACTGAAAAGCGGGTAGTAATTTCTGAGTTGCAAGGCTATGAAAATAGTCCAAAATACGGTCTTAAGCGTGCTGTCATGAAGTCGGTGTTCCCTAATCATGCTTATGGTTTAGCTACAGGTGGGACTGAAGCCGATGTAGAAAAATTAACGGTTGAGCAGGTGCGAGAATACTATGAGCAATTTTACAATCCTGATAGTGCTACTCTGGTAATAGTCGGAGATTTCCCAACTGCACCAACCCTAGAAGCAGTAAAAAGTATTTTTGGCAAAATTCCCCAAAGTCAAAAATCTCCCCAAATCCCCAAATCTCCGACTCCCCAAATTTCTACTTCTCCAATTTGGTTGCAAGAATCAGGTGTTGAGAAGCTTTTACAAGTAATTTATCCACTTCCAGATTTAAATCACCCAGATGTACCAATTTTAGGGGTGATGGATTATATTTTAACATCGGGAAAAAATTCTTATTTATATGAAGTTTTAGTTAAATCAGGTTTAGCTATTGATGTTTCGGCTCATGTTGCTAGTTTGCGACAGTCAGGATGGTATGATTTGTCGGTTACTGCTGCACCAAATCAGGATTTACAAAAAATTAATGCGGTTTTGAAGAGTTCGCTGGCGAAACTGGCAAAAACTGGCGTAACATCAGAGCAGGTTGAACGGGCAAAAACTCAATTAGCAGCATCTGTAGTTTTAAATAGTCGTGATATCAATAGTCAAGCTATGCAGCTTGCTAATGATCAGCTAATTGGTGCTGATTATCGCTATACAGAACGGTATTTAGAAAATGTCCGCCAGGTAAAGCCGACTGATATTATATCTGTAATCAATAAATATCTCAAACCAGAAGCCCAGGTAGTTGGTTTTTTTGAACCAAACCAAAAAGAAGTGAACAGGGATACTCAATCATCCTCAACAGCAACTTCAGAAAATTTTTCTGCGGGGGTTTCTGTAGCTGCATCTGAGGTGATGAAATATTTACCAAGTACGAACGCTGTTGCTAATAATTCAAACCGAAATTTACCACAAAAGGTAACATTGGCCAATGGTTTGCGGGTGTTACTCTTACCTGATCAAAGTAGTCCAACAGTGAGTTTGAGTGGTTATATCAAAGCTGGTAAGGAATTTGATGCAGATGATAAAGCGGGATTAGCTTCTTTGGTGGCAGATAATTTGATGAATGGGACTACAACCAAGGATACATTGACTATTGCTAAAACTTTAGAGGCACGGGGTGCGAGTTTGAATTTTGCAGCGCAGCGTGAGGGTGTGCGTATTCAGGGTAAGAGTTTAAGGGAAGATTTACCTGTTTTGCTGGAGACGATGACGGATGTTGTCAAAAATAGTACCTTTCCTGTAAATGAGTTAGAAATCAGTCGTCAACAGGCTTTAAATGGGTTAAATGCAGATTTAAATGATGCTGACGAGGTTGCTAATAGGAAATTAATTCAATCTATTTATCCGTATAATCATCCTTTGCATAACTTTCCGACAGAAAAAAGTATACAGAATATTAATAGAGGTGATGTGATCGCTTTTAAACAAAAACATTATCGTCCAGATACTACAGTATTAACATTGGTGGGTGATTTTGATGTAGAGAAAGTGCGATCGCTCTTAGAAACTCAAATGGGTGATTGGCAAGTTAAAGGAAAACCACCAATATTAAAATATCCTACAGTGGTGATGGCAGAAAAGGGGGGAAATTTTAATTCAGTTCTGCCTGGTAAATCCCAAGCTGTGACTTATATGGGTTATACAGGTATTAAACGCCAAGATCCTCGCTTTTATCAAGCTTTAGTGTTGAACCAAATCTTGGGAGGGGATACATTATCTAGTAGACTGGGAGCAGAAGTGCGCGATCGCTTGGGTTTAACTTACGGGATTTATAGTAACTTCCAAGCGGGAAGGAACATCGGTACGTTTTTGATTGAAATGCAAACCAGTCCAGAAGATACTCATAAAGCGATCGCAAGCACCCGCAAACTATTAAAACAACTGCATCAGCAAGGTGTCACCGAACTAGAAGTAGAAACTGCCAAACGCACCCTGATTAGTAACTATAATATTTCCCTAGCAAAACCAGAGGAATTAACAGATAGAATTCTGATGAATGAGGTTTATGGACTAAATGAGATAGAATTGCGTTCTTTTGTCCAAAAAATCCAGAAAGTCAATCTTACTGAAGTTAATCAAGCAGCGCGTGAGTTACTAAATCCTGATAAAATTGTTGTGGTCACCGCTGGCCCGGCAATAATGGCAGAGCATAGATAAGTCACTCAGGGCTAAAGCCCTTAAATAGTTTACAGACATTAAACCCTAAAAACGTTTTTAGGGTCTAATTCCGGGGTTTTCAACTTATATTCTGATGAGATGACTCATAAATCGAGAAATTTCTTAGATTCTAGTTTCCCAAGGACCCCAAATCGCAAAAGTAATACCAGGACTTTGCATATTGACAAACATAGTCTTACCATCGGGGGAGAAACAAGCTCCAGCCCACTCACTACCATTCAAGGTATTACGGGCTAAATCATAAAGTTTTCCATCTGGAGTTACACCTCGTATGAAATTAGGAGAAGCTCCATCTTCGCAGAGAATGAGATCACCATTCAAAGGTGCCACACAAATGTTGTCGGGCGCACGGAGAGTAGTTGCACTTGGAGACTGAACAAACAGTTCAAGTGTATTAGTAGCAGGAGTATAACGGAAGACTTGACCACGGCTGCCAGGACCACCACTGGTACAACAGAAATAAATTTCACCGTTACCGTACCAAATGCCTTCTCCACGGGCAAATCGGGCTGCGCCTAAATTACGACCTTGTACACGGACATTATCTGTGGTTGGATCTGGATTAGGGATGTCTACCCAGCTGATATTAGTCCATGTTTGTCCTACGTTGAAACCTGTAGCAGTATTCACACTACCAGCACTACTGCTAGTGTAACCTATTCTGAGAGCTTGGAGTCTACCACCTTCTACTAACTTACCTGGTATGTTAGGAATAAAACGGTATAAGAGACTATCTCCGGTATCTTCAGTTTGGTAAACAATGCCAGTTGCGGGGTCTACAGCGATAGCTTCGTGATTAAAGCGTCCCATAGCCTTTAGAGGTACAGCTTTTACCGGCCCGGTGGCATTAGCTGGAACCTCAAAGTTATAACCGTGGTACTGTAATCGGCCGCTACCAGGTATGTCTACATTTTCTTCAGAGGTAATCCATGAACCCCAAGGTGTTGGACCACCTGCACAGTTACGAATCGTGCCACCAAGAGAAGCAAATTGTTTAATTAGCTGACGATTGGAATCTATAACCAGTGTTGTAGTACCACCTCTACAAGCAGGATCATAGGCTAAATCACTGGGTACTTGTACTTTTCCAGTAGTGCCAGTACCGCCAATTTCGTGGTTGCAAATTAGGATTGTTGTACCCCTGGGTCCTTGGAAGGCTGCCATCCCATCATGATTACTAGGCACTGGAAAGCCATCAGCCATGAGATTACCCGTGCGAGATATCTCCCGATATTGGAATCCATTTGGTAGTGCTAGAGGCGCACCAGGAATAGTGATCAGGGAACCATATCCTGTAGTTGTAGGTGTTGTTTGACCAAAAGCTGCTCTAGCCAGAAGACCTTCTAAAGGAGAGGCCGCTAAAGTGGTAGCCGCAGTTGCACCTGCGATGGAAAAGAACTTACGTCTTGATAATGTCATGTGGAAATTTTTGGTTGTGTAAAATGTTAATTAAACGCCTAAAACGTCTAATTTTCTCATGTGAATTAATTATTAGATGTAGAGACTATTGTGATTTGGTTAATGTCTCTAAAACTGTTATTTTGTCCAATTTGACAACCTTGATGGGATAACACGATGTTTCAATTCACATCAGATGTCATTAGTAAAATATGTGATATTGATTAAGTTTTGGTAATGATTAATTTAATAAAAGATTTTTTCTCGGTTATTAGTAGCTTTTTTTGAAAATTATTCTTAACAAAAACAAATTTTTTAGTATTTAAAGTTCAATGTAAATTAGTCAACTGTATAGAAGATAGGGGAAATTATTAGTTAATTAATTGTAATATATTGGTGGAATTATTTTCATGGTATTGAGAAAAATATTCAATAGATTATGTTCGTAACTTAATTTATTTAATTTTGTAATAGCGATCACTATATTTTATTAGGCAAACAAATATTCGATAAATATCTGGAAATTGTGATTGGATGAATTTTCTAATTTGTCAGGGTTTTTTGATCTAAATCTACATATGGAAATCCTATTTGCTTGTTGTTGGCATAGCCTAGAGCTATGTGTTTAAAGCTCAGTATGCCTTGATTTCCCTACATTTACAAGTGTTTATGGCTATGCCACACAAGCTATCAAGAATCAGATATGACCATTATATGACTTTATTCACTGTATAAATTTATTATATTATGCATTAACACAAATATTTTTTGATTAGGCCGGGATTAATGCCTAAAAGTGTCGAACAATCAAGGTTAAATGTCTAAGAATATGGCAAATACTATAAATAATTTTGCGGCTAAATAAAATAACAATATTAAGTTAAGGATAGATAAAGATTTATTTAATTAATGAAGAATATAATTTTTTATCAAAAACATCCAATATATTTTTTTGCTATTTTGAAAAATCCAGTTCGATTTATATTGATGAGATTGAATCTAATGATAGAATCTCCCCAAAGGTATTTTTTGGAAATGGATTAGGTTAAATCAGACCACTATTGCTATGATCCAAAATTAAAGCATTTGAGATTATAGAAGGTAAGCTAACCGGATTAGTTATATCCTCTTTTGTCGTGCTTAATTGGGCATAGAAATTCAATTTCTAAATTTCACCTTTTGTTAAGCTAACCAAAAATTAGCTGATAGCTAAAACAAGATCATAATGAGTTGGTATCAAAAAAAATGAAAAGTATTTACAAGCAAATCAAAGCGACAGTAGCAATTGCTGCCGTTTCCTCCGTTGCAACTGTTGTTAATATTCCCAGTGCGAATGCAGCCTTATTTGGTCTTAATTGGACAGGAGAACAAGGTTATTCTGCTGAAGGGCAATTCAGTTATAGTGATAGTCTCTCAGGTAGTGTTGTTACCCAAGATCAGCTAAAGACATTTACTCTTTCTTTCTTCAACCCCAGCGGCGATTTATTACAAACTTTCGCTTACAATTTCTCAAGTCCTACTACTAGTCCTAGCTTTAGCTTCAATTTCAACTTCGATACAGTCACCCAGACTGTTCTGCAATCAGGCAATTTTGGCACATCTACAGGTTTTGACTTAGGAGACGACTTTAACTCAGCTATCTCTGGGTTCTTTTACTATACTTTCCAAGATCCTGCACAAGGGTTGACTACAACTACCATTTTCTTGAATGATGGGCTTTCCACAGAAGTGTGTATCCAAAGTGGAAACTGTGGTTTAGACTTCGGTGGTCAGTTAACAGCAAATAAAATCCCTGAACCGGGAACAATTTTTGGTCTGTTGGTACTTGGTTCTGTAGCTGGATTCCTAAAGAAAAAGTCAGCTTCTGCCTCAGCAATCAAGCTAACTTAATTAAAAATCAAACTAATCGACTATTATTCTAGCTCCAGTACCCATCATGTGCAGGGCTAGAACTGCAAAAAATGTGACAGGGACTTATGCAAATAAGTCCCTATATACTTAGGATTTACGCAAGTGTCACACCAAACATCTATAATTTATGGTGTGGTTCGGCAAGCTCACCAACCATGTCAGATATCAAATATCTGTTTATTTGCAGGATTTATGAAGTCTGACGCACCCTACAAAGCAAGCCAGTTGCGTAAGTCCTGATACTTTTGGATCAGTCTGTGATATTGTCATTGCGATCGCTGCAAAGCAATCCTAAAATCTTACGTCTGCTGTCCTGGTAATAATAGCAGAGGTGACAGGGAACAAGAAAATAAGAGAGTTTGATTGAGAGATTTCGGCTCATATCATAGATAATGGTCATAGGTGTTACTAATAACCAAAGTGAGAAATGAGTAGTTTACTGACAAAAATTTCCAAACATCTATATCCAGTCTTTTGTTTATTGACATTCCTACTATGTCTAAGCTTCATGGGTGCAACTCCAGCCAGCGCAGCAAATTTATCTGGTGATCTACTCAAACAACCAGCTACAGAGATTAGAGTCAGTTTGGGTAACGCTGCTGGTGAACTCAAGTTTGAGCCAAACCATCTAGAATTACAGGCTGGTAAACGCTACAACCTCCACCTGAATAATCCTAGCCCTGAGAAGCATTATTTTACGAGTAAAGACTTTGCTGATGCGATTTGGACACAAAAAGTCGAAGCTGGTAATGTAGAAATTAAAGGTGCGATTCACGAACTAGAACTAAAACCTGATGCAGAAGCAGAATGGGTATTTGTTCCTCTCAAACCAGGTAAATATGATTTACGCTGTACCATCGCTGGACACGCAGAAGCGGGGATGGTTGGGGAAATTGTGGTTAATTAATAACTGTCTGATAGCGTGGCGCGAGCCATATCAGGATTTTTAGGATGTACTGGATAGCAAAAATTAACATCGATCAAAAATCCTGTTTATTTCTTCTTCATCCTGTAAATCTTGATTCTGAATTGAGGAGACAAACAGCCTTTCTGGAAAGATTTATACTAAAAACGGGTTAAAAGTGTCATTCTGATAGCGCAGCGTGGCGTTAGCCATACGAAGTGAATAATCTCTGAGATACTTCGCTGCACTACGTTACGCTCAGTATGACATAAGTCAAGATTTTACCCGTTCGCAGTATAACACAGGAAAACTTTTTGAGTATACAGGTATAATACCAGAAAAAATGTATAGGTCAATATCAATTGCTGAAAAAACCTAAATTCGTCAAATTATTGATAATGTTGTCAATAATATTGAGAATAGATACAACTTATTGCCAAAAAGCTGATGCTGCACAATTTTTATAAAATCCCTATTTAAAAAACTTATTGATTTGGAGTCATCCAACTGTGTGATACACAATTCACTAGGAATGAAAACTATATCTGTTGATTCACCTTTAACTTCTTCTCAATCCTCAATTACCTACCTCTATTTCTCCAGAGACGCAAAATAAGTTAAGTTAAATATAGATATTTTTCTCAACTAAGCTAGACAACTAATTAACACTTAGGCAGTCAAGCACCAGCAATTATTAATTTTCCCATGAACATTTTCAGTAACTTACTTTCTCAACCAACCCTGCCAAAACCCGAAAAAAGACAACGCCGAGGTATTGAAATTAAATCGCCGCGCGAAGTTGAAATTATGCGGCAATCCGCTAAAATTGTGGCAACTGTACTCAAAGAAATTTCTGAGTTAGTCCAGCCAGGAATGACTACGGCTGATTTGGATGCTCATGCGGAAAAACGCATTCGGGAAATGGGTGCAACTCCTAGTTTTAAAGGTTATCACGGCTTTCCGGCTTCGATTTGCTCTAGCATTAACAATGAGGTTGTGCATGGCATTCCCAGTCATAAAAAAGTGATTCGCACTGGAGATGTTTTAAAAGTAGATACAGGTGCTTATTACCAGGGTTTTCACGGGGATTCCTGTATTACAATTGCTGTGGGTGATGTGACACCAGAAGCTGCTAAACTAATTCGCGTCGCGGAAGAAGCTTTGTTTAAAGGTATTGAACAGGTAAAAGCTGGTGTACACCTAACTGAAATTGCAGGTGCTATTGAAGACCATGTAAAAGCTAATGGCTTTTGTGTAGTGGAAGAGTTCACTGGACATGGTGTAGGTCGAAATTTACACGAAGAACCTGCGGTATTTAATTACAGAACTCGTGATATTCCTAATGTGAAATTACGCTCAGGGATGACTTTGGCTATTGAACCAATTTTGAATGCTGGTTCTAGATTTACCCGGATTTTATCTGATAGATGGACGGCTGTAACTGTTGATAATGCGCTTTCTGCTCAATTTGAGCATACGGTGTTAGTGACAGATAGTGGTTATGAGATTTTGACAGATAGATCGGAAGTTTAATTTTTGTAATCTGAATTAAATAAAAATGCGATAACTGCCGTCAGCGTAGCGATCGCATTTTTATTTAACTTTCAATGAATATTTTATCAAGTTTGTATTTTATCAAGTTTGTGTCTCTAGACATAAGCATCCGCAAATGATAAATTGCTAAAAAGTAGAAGTACGATTAAAATTTTAATGTATGTATTCAGGATAGAGAATACTTCAAGTCAGGACAATAAAGGCTTTTTTAGTCAAGTTTGATGATTTTGATAAAATATCACTTCTCTCTATTCTTCATTTCATCAGCATTCTGACTCCTGAATTCTTACATTTTAATGTTTATAATTTTGAAATAGCCAGAATGTATAAATTTTGATAGATGAATGAAAATTACAGTTTAAAAAAACAACAATGAATGAAATTGATTTAGCTTTTACACCGGCTTTAGATTTAGCGCAATTAATCCGTCATCGAGAAGTTTCACCCCTGGAGTTGGTAGAAATATATTTAGAACGGATTTCTCGCTTAAATCCCCAATTGGGAAGTTATTTTACGGTAACGGCAGATTTAGCTATTGCTGATGCTAAAGCGAAAACAGAATTACTCACAACCACTTCAGAACTACCGCCATTTTTCGGTGTACCGATTTCTATTAAAGACCTCAATGCTGTCGCTGGTGTTCCCTGTAGTTACGGAAATCCGGCTTTGAAGAATAAGATCGCTAACCACGATGATGGCGTAGTGATCAGAATTAAACAAGCTGGATTTACGATTCTTGGTAAAACTGCAACCTCGGAATTAGGTTCTTTTCCTTACACTGAACCTACGGGATTTACCCCAGCTAGAAACCCTTGGAATTTGGAGTATACCCCTGGTGGTTCTAGTGGTGGTGCAGCCTCATCAGTCGCAGCGGGATTAAGTGCGATCGCACAAGGTTCCGATGGTGGTGGTTCCATTCGTGGCCCTGCGGCTTGTTGTGGTGTGGTGGGAATCAAACCAGCACGGGGAAGAGTGACAAAAGCACCTGTAGGCGATCGCTTGGGAGGAATAGCAGTAAATGGTCCTATAGCCCGCACAGTAGCCGATGCAGCCGCTATGTTAGATGTAATATCTGGCTATTTTATCGGTGATCCTTATTGGTTGCCAAATCCAGAACCCTCATTTCTCGCTGCAACTCAAACCAAAACCAGTAGTTTAAAAATTGCTTTTAGTACCAGTCTTCGTCCCTTTGGAGAAGCTGATGATAACTGTAAACAAGGAGTTTTGAAAACAGTTCAACTACTAGAACAATTTGGACATCAAATTGCAGAAAAATGCCCCGATTTCAGCGGGTTAGTAGAATCATTTCAAATAGTCTGGCAATCTGGAATAGCGGCTTCAGGAATTCCCGCAGAAGCTTTACAACCCGTCAATCGTTGGTTATTAGCTAGAAGCGGTTCTGTGGGTGAATATTTACAAGCACTTGCCGTCATGCAAATAGTTTCACGGCAAATAGTCGCGTTTTTTGATACTGTAGATATATTAGTGTTACCAGTTTATCTGCACTCACCAATTCGCGTAGGTGAATGGGCAAATTTGAGTCCAGAACAGACATTTGAAAATATTGTTAACTGGGTTGCACCTTGTCCGGTAGCCAATGCCACTGGATTACCTGC
Organism: Anabaena sp. WFMT; assembly: GCF_051781005.1. Lineage (NCBI taxonomy): Bacteria > Bacillati > Cyanobacteriota > Cyanophyceae > Nostocales > Nostocaceae > Anabaena > Anabaena sp. WFMT. The sequence continues at coordinate 71,021 of NZ_JBPWOA010000017.1, forward strand.
GATCGCAATTCCTGTAGGTTTTGATAGCAATAACTTACCCCTGAGTGTACAATTAATCGGTAAACCTGCCGCTGAATCTACTCTAATTAGTCTCGCAGCGCAATTAGAAACAGCTAACCCTTGGATTCAGTATCGTCCCGCATTTGCCCTATAATGCAAGCTTCCTTAGCACAAATTGCCCAAATTAAAGTACTTGCAGACTTAGAAATAGCAGATAGAATCACTCTGCAACCTTATACCTTGGTGCAAAGTTATGGAAAAGGCGAGATAATTTTTCATGAAGGCGATTCTTTACCCACTAAATTATATGCTGTTGCCAGTGGAGTAATTAAAGTTAGCAAAACAGCAACCACAGGTAAAGAAACAATTCTTCGCAACTTAGGAACTGGAGAAATTTTCGCCGCACCTGCATTATTAGGTAATGGCATTTCTCCAGCCACTGTCACCGCTGAATCTGATTGTGAAATTCTCACCATCGAACGAAATGCTTTATTAACAGCAATTCAACAAAAGCCTGATATTGCTTTGCGAATGTTAGTAGTTTTCAATAACCGCATTCAGCAATTACATGAAACAGTTCACGGCTTAGTTTCCGAAAGGGCAATTATTAGACTAGCCAGATTAATTCAATATTTTGCAACCACATCAGGAACAGAAACAACACCAAAAGGTGAAAAATTAAAAGAAAAATTATCTTATTATCGCATGGCGCGGAGTATTGGCATCACCTATGAAGAATGTGTGCGATTAATCAAAAGTATCAACTCCATCATATCCTATCATCGAGGTGGAGAAATCACAATAATTGATATTCATAAATTAGACGATATTGCAGATGGAAACATCGAGTAAAATGGGCATTAATAGCCCTTTCAAAGTAGTTAAAAATGTTAGACAAAACATCCCTCTTCCACCTCATACCTCTGCGTTCTCTGCGCCTCTGCGGTTAGATATAGCGGTATGCATTTGAATGAAATACATCATAGCCCCCTCATCGCTTGCGGGGAGGGGGTTGGGGGTGGGGTTCTTGTATCTCGCTCAACCGAGAACCGCTATAAATGACTTTTCAACCACAGAGACACAAATCGCGAAGAGAGGAAAGAACAGATTTTTCGAGTCACCTTAAAAGATCTGGGTGGACATTTTCCACCAAAACAATTAACACACCTTAGCAAGTTTTTCTTGTTCACGGGCATCAACAACCAAAACTAAACAAAGTGCAGCAACAGCCTTTTCCCATTCCTGACGAACTCTAATATCTTCCACACCATCAAATAAACCAACCAAACGAGGAACAGCCTCTTCTAAAGCAGCGTGTGGAACTGGACGATGTAACTCAACAAGGTGATTGATACTTTCTTGATTATGGAGAAAGTTAATTACCCATTTTGTCGTATGATCTGGACTATCAGGAACACGCTGAACTCCTAACTCATTTTTTAGCCAGTTATAAAAAGGCGGTAAATTGTCAGCTAATACCTGTCCTGCTGTGGGTAAAGTTTCTCGTAACAAGTTAACATCTAAACTGTCCAATTCTTGTTTTAATTCCGGTGAATTTAGCACCGCATTTAAAGGCGTTGAAAGTATTGCTTCTATTTCAGGTTCAGAAAAAGCTAGATTTTGAGTGAAGGTTGAAATTAGTGATGACATTTTGCAAATCTCCAAAAATAATTAATTAATATCTGCTGCTTTTTCAGAAAGTGTCAGCAGAAATGATAGATTAGATTCAGCCTGTAAAGCATGAGGTGCATTAGCAGGCATAAAAACAAAAACTCCGGGTTCTAATTTAATTTCTTCCCCTGATAAAGTCAGTAAACCTCCACCTTCCAAGACATTGACAGTAGCATTGCGCGTAGAGGTATGTTCAGAAATTTCAGTGTTAGCCGCTAGACAAAAGAGGGTATATTGACAAGCTGTATCTTTGACTAACACCTTGCTTAAAACTCCCGAACTGGGATATTCAATTTGTTCTTGTAATTGGGTAACAGTAGTAATCATAAAAAGTGTAAATTTCCAAAGTGTCTAAATATTATTCAGCAACAGCACAGAGAATTATGTAGCCTAGTTCTTGCTGATATTTCTGGAAAACATGACGCATTTCTAAAACCCGCTTTCTGATATCTGGCTTCGTCAAAATATTCCACAAAATCTGCATAGTTTTGAAAATGCCTTCATCTTGCAACATTCGCCACCAATTCAGTAAACTCATAGCACCGACTTCATGTTTCTGTACTTGTAAACCTGCTTGAGTAAAAACCTGAATCCAGTTAGTTGCTGAAAGAGGTGTAGAATTAGCTTTAATTACCTGCGCTAAATCTGCACGAATTTCTGCTTCTTTGTCATTAGCTAATAATTCATGGGAGAGAAATTTACCTCCCGGTTTCAGTCGGTTATGAATTTCTGTTAACAGCTTGGCTTTCCCTTGTGGGGACTGCATTGTCAGAATTGCTTCAGCGAAAACGTAATCAAACTTTCCTGGTATTATATCCAGGTGGAAAATGTCACCTTCAATAATTTCAATTTCATTTTCTAAGCCAGCAGCACGAATATTAGCACGCGCACTAGCTACACTTTCAGGATTTTTTTCTATTCCTACTACCTTTACATGATAGCGTTGAACCAGAGAAATAGCACTATAACCAAAGCTAGAAGCTAATTCTAAAACTGTTTCACCTGGTTGAAAATTAGCCCATTGGCATAATTTTTCTGTAGCTATGCGTCCACCCGGACGTAGATATTTTTTACCTGCTGCTGCTAAAACTTGGTGTCCTGAAGCAGTTGAGAAATTAAGGGTTGTGTTGGTCATCTGTCTGACCCTCTGAACTTGTTCTATCCCCAATCTGCCAGAATTTTATCATACTGTCTTTGAGGTAGCTCAAAGAAGGGACTTACCAATAAAAAATCTTCAATTTGTAGGGTGTGTTAGGACTAAAGTCCGTAACGCACCAGCAACTTAAAGAATAATGGTGGGTTAAGCTAGGGGAAAATTAATCTTTTACAAATTATTTAGGACTGCTATAGATAGGTCAAAAAAGGCAATACTTTACTTATAGGTTATGTATTCTATACACAAACACTGATGAAAGTTGTAGAGGAAACCCACACCAGATTAGTAGTCAAGCACCAACCAATTGTCAACTGGTTGTGGGGAAGCATATTATTTATAGGTGGTTTGAGTTTTTGGATTTATTTCATATTTTTCGATTTTGCTTCCCTCCGTTTCACCTGTACTCGTTCCGCACCTCCAGAAATTAACTGCGAATTGAAACGGTTTACTTTGTTGGGAAGTATGCAAAAAGTCAAGATATTTGATCCTCAACAAGCATACATCAAGACAATACTTGGTAGCAAGGGAAGTAAAAGCTATCAAACTATTGTTGTGAGTAGGTTTGGAGAATTTTCTCTACTACCTAATATTAGTTATGAAGACAATGAGGAGTTTATTATTAAAGTCAACAGTTTTATTAACTCTGGGGAAAGTTTCTTCATAGTGACACAAAATCGACGTATCTATCTCTTTTACATTAGTTTGTTGGCGTTCGTTCTCTCAGGAGTTGGTGCTTTTTTAGCAACATCACCTTTAAGTATCTGCACTTTTTATAAAAGTATCAATAAAGTATTCGTAGAACGTAAAGGTTTGCGTGGTAATATAACCATTGAATATCCGCTAGAAGAAATTGTCCGTCTTTATATTCAAGATCAGCAAGCTAAATATTATAGGATTTATCAGGCTGTGATTTTTCTCAAAGATGGTAAAAAAATTCCAATTAATCCACAATATACAGATCAACAAAGCGTTCAACACGTAGTTATGAGAATACGCCAATTTCTCAACATTGAAGTTTATTGATTTGGTAAGAGGTAATGCTTGAAAGTCAGTAATTAACAATTAAGCTGTTGAGCGTTTAATCTGCATATCAAGGGCAGGCAAGATGCCCACCCCACAAGACTTACATTAAATAATGGTATGCAAATTATAGGATTTTCAGCTTACCAATTACCAATTTTTATGCTTTTTTTAACCAGCTAAACATGGCGCGTAAATCTTTACCAACTTCCTCAATGGGATGTTCTGCTTCTTGACGACGCATAGCTGTGAAACCTGGTTTACCTGCTTGGTTTTCTAATACGAATTCCCGCGCAAATTGTCCAGATTGAATTTCGCTGAGGATTTTCTTCATTTCTGCTTTGGTGTCAGCAGTAACGACTCTTGGCCCACGGGTATAATCGCCGTACTCAGCAGTATTAGAAATACTATCGCGCATGGTGGCTAAACCACCTTCTACAACTAAGTCAACGATTAATTTGACTTCGTGCAGACATTCAAAATATGCTAGTTCTGGTTGATAACCTGCTTCAACTAGGGTTTCAAAACCGGCTTTGATTAAAGCACTCAAACCACCGCACAATACTGCTTGTTCACCAAACAAATCGGTTTCGGTTTCTTCACGGAATGTGGTTTCTAGGATACCTGCGCGTGTACCACCGATACCTCTAGCATAAGCCATTGCGCGATCGCGTGCTTTGCCTGTAGCATCTTGATATACTGCAAATAAAGCAGGTACACCTTGTCCTTGTTCATAAGTCCGACGCACTAAGTGTCCTGGTCCTTTAGGCGCAACCATCACCACATCAACATCAGCCGGTGGGACAACTTGTGCAAAGTGAATATTAAAGCCATGTGCAAAGGCTAAAACATTCCCTGCTTCTAAATTTGGTTCAATCTCGTTTTTGTAAATTGTTTTCTGCACTTCATCAGGTAATAAAATCATGATGAAATCAGCAGCTTTAGCAGCGTCAGCCACGTTTTTCACAGTCAAACCAGCAGCTTCGGCTTTTGCTGTTGACTTACTACCCGGATATAATCCTACAATTACATTTACACCACTGTCTTTTAAATTAAGGGCGTGGGCATGACCTTGAGAACCATAACCAATAATAGCAATCGTTTTTCCAGCCAAAAGGTCTAAATTGGCATCTTCATCATAGTACATCCGCGCCATAGAAGCATCTCCTGTCCGCAAGCATAGTTATAAAATAGGCAGACTTTTGATTTTACCCCAAATTGTGTTACCAAAATAAATACTCTAGGTTAGAATCTTGTCTCAAAGACATATCGGTATATTTTTTAACTTCAACTGCATTTGATATTAATCGTGCTTATCTTTAGGTGAAGAAAAGGTTATAGGACTTACGCAAAAACTCTCCCAAACTCTTATTCCTCTGTGTCCTCTGCGTCCTCTGCGGTTCGTTTCTTCATGATTTTGCGTAAGTCCTGGGTTATACACAAAACTTGCACTTTTATGTAGAAAATATGAATCCTGTAATTTTTTTTCAATAAGTTGAACATAAACCGAGAAAAATGTGACAATTTTGTTACAAATTTGTTAAAAATAGTTACAGCACCTGTAATACAAGGAAACATTTCTTATGGTTGATGCACATGACAATAACTCACCACATCAGGTAGTTATAGTTGGTGGTGGTTTTGGTGGACTTTATGCCGCAAAATCACTGAAAAAAGCAAATGTCAACGTGACACTGATTGATAAACGCAATTTTCATTTATTTCAACCACTTCTGTATCAAGTCGCTACAGGTGCTTTGTCTCCCGCAGATATTTCTTCACCGTTACGTTCTGTTCTCAGCAAGAGCAAAAATACAAAAGTGCTGTTGGGTGAAGTTGATGATATTAATCCTGACGCACAACAGGTAATTGTTGGTGGTGAAGCCGTAGCTTATGATACTTTAATTGTGGCTACAGGTGCAAAGCATTCTTATTTTGGCAAAGATGACTGGGAAGAATTTGCACCCGGTTTGAAGACTGTGGAAGATGCAATTGCAATGCGTCACCGGATTTTTATGGCGTTTGAAAACGCAGAAAAGGAAACTGATCCGGTACAGCGCCAAGCTTGGTTAACTTTTGTGATTGTGGGTGGTGGCCCGACAGGTGTAGAATTGGCTGGTGCGATCGCAGAATTGGCAACTAAAACCCTGAAAGAAGATTTCCGCAACATCGACACTTCAGAAGCGCGAATTTTGCTTTTAGAAGGTATGGATAGAATTCTCCCACCTTTTGCCCCAGAATTATCCCAAGAAGCAGAAACTTCTCTAACACAATTGGGCGTAAATGTCCAGACGAAAACCCTGGTGACAAATATTGCCAATGATATTGTGACTATCAAACAAGGTGATGATGTTAAACAGATAGCTGCGAAAACAGTATTATGGGCTGCGGGTGTGAAAGCCTCGGCTATGGGGAAAGTTTTGACAGAACGAACTGGGGCGGAGAGCGATCGCGCTGGTCGTGTTATCGTTGAACCAGACCTGAGTATTAAAGGGCATCCCAACATATTTGTAGTTGGTGACTTAGCAAATTTTGCCCATCAAAATAATAAACCCTTACCTGGTGTTGCACCAGTCGCCATGCAAGAAGGCGAATATGTAGCTAAACTAATTCAGAAACGCCTTAAAGGTGAAACATTACCACAATTTAATTATGTGGATAGAGGAAGTTTAGCAATGATTGGGCAACACGCCGCAGTTGTTGATTTAGGTTTCATCAAACTTAAAGGTTTCCTCGCGTGGTTTGTTTGGTTATTCATTCATATCTACTTCCTGATTGAATTTGATAACAAATTAGTTGTGATGATTCAATGGGTTTGGAGTTATTTTACTCGCAATCGTGGCGCGAGATTAATTACAGGGAAAGAAACTATTCCATCTGTACCAATTGAAAATAATGAACATTATCAACCAGTGAAAACTAGACAACCAATAAATGTGTAGTTATCCCTCGTTCCCAGTCTCCGACTGGGAATGCCATCAAGAGGCTCCGCCTCCCAAAAACTCGAAATCAAAAATTCATGTATCTCATATTTACTAATTATCGTTAATTATACGATGTATAAGTTCTGCCTCCCATATTAAAATCAAATCACCACATCTACCAAACCCAATCATCTAATGGGACGCAGTCGCTATCATGTATTAGGAACTCAACCACATTTTATAACCAGCACAATAGTCAATTGGATGCCATTATTTGGACAAACTGAACTTGTGCAAATTATCATAGATTCCCTCAAATTTCTGCAACGACAGCAGCGTATGACATTGTATGGTTACGTCATCATGGAAAATCATCTTCATCTTATCGCTGCGGCTGCAAATTTATCTAAAGAAATAGGCAATTTTAAATCATTTACTGCTCGTTCTATTATTGATTTACTTCATAAAAATAAAGCTGAATATATACTTGGTCAACTGGAGTTTTATAAAATAAAACATAAGATAAAACAAGAGTATCAACTGTGGCAAGAAGGGTTTCATCCCCAGGCAATTTTAGATGAGGAAATGTTGAGGCAAAAATTAGAGTATATGCACAAGAATCCGGTGCGACGTGGTTATGTTGATGATCCGGTTCATTGGCATTATTCTAGTTATCGGAATTATATGGGATTACCGAGTTTATTAGGAGTGGATTTGATTGATTTGTGAGATATTGAGGCGGAGCCTCATCTTAGCATTCCCAGTCGGAGACTGGGAACGAGGAATTGTGTATTTAGGGAATACAATTAATACTATGTCTAACGATAATATAAACGATATAAAAAGAAATTGGTTGATAGCCGCAGTGGTATTAATTCTTGCTATACCTATTTTAGTTACAAGTTATTCAATTTTCATGATTTTAACTACTAATAGGACAGAATTTGTTGTAAAAGAAAAATATGAATACATCATTGAAATTTTAAAGACTGCTGGCTTATTTATTGGTGGAATTGCAGTATTTATTAATATTTTCTTTGCAGCAAAACGAGCAGCCGCTATGGAAGAAACAGCTAAGGCTGCTAATGAAAGTGCTAAAGCTGCTAATAAAAATGCTGAAATTGCACAAGATAAGCAAATTACAGAACGCTTTGCTAAAGCGATAGAACAGCTTGCGAGTGATAAACCTGAAGTTATATTAGGTGGAATTTATACTTTAGAACGAATTGCGAGAGATTCCGCACCAGACCAATGGACAATTATGGAAGTTCTGACAGCTTTTGTCCGTCAGAATGCACCTTTTATAGAAGAAAATGAGTCACAATCTCCAGAAGATCAAGAAAAATTCCAAAAACTTAGAATTTCTATTCAAGCGTGTTTAACTGTGATTGCAGAACGTAAACACCCAGATTTAGAAAATAAATATCTTGATTTAACTAGAGTTAATATTAGTAAATTTAACCTCTCAGGATTCAACCTCACAGGAGCCGTCCTCACAGGAGCCGTCCTCACAGAAGCCTACCTCATAGAAGCCGACCTCACAGGAGCCGTCCTCACAGGAGCCGTCCTCACAGAAGCCTACCTCACAGAAGCCTACCTCACAGAAGCCTACCTCATAGAAGCCGACCTCACAAGAGCCGACCTCACAAAAGCCGTCCTCACAGGAGCCGTCCTCTTCAGAGCCAACCTCACAGAAGCCCACCTCTACGAAGCCGACCTCACAGGAGCCAACCTCACATTAGCCGACCTCACAGGAGCCAACCTCACAGGAGCCAACCTCACAGGAGCCAACCTCATAGAAGCCAACCTCACAGGAGCCGACCTCACAAGAGCCAAACTCACAGAAGCCGACCTCGAAGGAGCCTACCTCAAAGGCGCTACAATGCCTGATGGGTCAATTCATGATTAGGAAGATTTGATTATTGTACATTCTCAATAAACAAGACTTTCTCTCCCACAAAACCTAATATTCAAAATAGCCTCTACAATTTTCTAAACCAAATCATATTACTACATAATAGAAATAGAAATTCTATCTTTAGGATTGTCAAGAATGTATCAAACAGAGCCGCCACTTTCCCCTAAAGAAACATTACCGACAATGTATGATCTTCCTAGCGAAGACCCGGAGGAACCTGGTTTGCCAGATCAATTTCATTTATTGCAACCACAATTGTTATCAGAAACATTCCGTCCACCAAATTATCCTAGTCAAGAGATATTTACAGGAAGTGATCTGAATCTTTACTATGATTTGCGCCATCCTTCATGGTATAAACGCCCAGATTGGTTTGGAGTTTTAGGTGTTCCCTATCTTTATGAAAATAGAGATTTAAGATTAAGCTATGTAGTGTGGCAAGAAGGAGTAAACCCTCATATTATAGTTGAATTACTCTCACCAGGAACAGAAAAAGAAGATTTAGGTCAAACATTGCGAGATGTAGAAAAACCTCCTGGTAAATGGGAAGTTTACGAACAAATTTTAAGAGTACCCTATTACGCCATATTTGACCGTTATCAATCTGAATTTAGAATGTTTCAGTTAACCGGCGCTCGTTATGCTGAAGTAAATTTATCAGATTTCCGTTTTTGGATTCCAGAAATAGAATTAGGTTTAGGAGTGTGGCAAGGAAGTTATAAAAATGTAAATATGCCTTGGTTACGTTGGTATGATCAAAATGGTAATTGGGTGTTAACTCCCGCAGAACAAGAAAGACTAAAAGCTGAACAAGAAAGGCTAAAGGCAGAAGAAGAAAGACAAAAATTAGAACAAGAAAGACAAAAAACGGAAAGATTAATAGCCCAACTACGTGCGCTTGGTGTAGAACCAGATTTAGATTAGATGCACCCCTACTATTCTCTCGTTCCCAGTCGGAGACTGGGAATGCCATCTAGAGGCTCTGCCTCCACCTAAATCCCAATATAAATCAAAATCTTCATAGAAAATCATCTTCATCTTATCGCTGATGCTGCAAACTTATCTAAAGAAATAGAAAATTCTAAATTATTTACTGCTCGTTCTATTATTGATTTAATTCAGAAAGCAGATTGAGTTGATTTGTGAGGGATGAGGCAGAGCCTCTATGATAGCATTCCTAGTCAGAGACTAGGAACGAGAAACGAGAAACGAGAAATGAGAAAAATCAGCTTGTGCATTTTGAGTCAAAATAACCATTACATTAATAAGTAAGGATATAAAAAATAAACTGATGAATGCGATGTCTAACGAAAAGACACAAAGTGTCTACGCATCTACCCTAGCATCTATTATCAACACAGAAAACGCTGTCTTACCTTGGGAAAATCTCGAACCCATTCAGCAACAACGCATCCAGCAAGCGATGGACTCCAAAAGTCATCCCAGTTGTATCGTTTATCCCCACACCCAAGCAGAATTAGCCGCTGTCATCACCACCGCCAATCAGCATAAATGGCGCGTTCTTCCCTGTGGTAGTGCGAGTAAAATCAACTGGGGTGGTTTAGCTAAAAATATTGATATTGTCGTTAGTACAGAACGTATTAACCAACTTATAGAACACGCTGTTGGTGATTTAACTGTCACCGTCGAAGCAGGGATGAAATTTGCCCACCTTCAGGAGATTTTAGCAAAATCTCGCCAAACATTAGCCCTAGACCCTGCCACACCCAAATCAGCCACCATTGGTGGTATCGTCGCAACTGCTGATACAGGTTCTCTGCGTCAACGTTATGGGGGTGTACGTGACCAACTTTTAGGTATAACTTTTGTCCGTGCAGATGGACAAATTGCCAAAGCTGGAGGAAGGGTAGTAAAAAATGTTGCCGGTTACGATTTGATGAAATTGTTCACCGGTTCTTACGGTACATTAGGAATTATCAGCCAAGTCACTTTTCGAGTTTATCCACTACCAGAAACATCAGCAACGGTAATATTAACTGGTAAAGCTGAAGCTATATCCCAAGCTGCGACAATTTTGCAAGGTTCTGAGTTAACACCAACTCAAGCAGATTTGCTATCAAATAAGTTAGTTTCTAATTTAGGTTTAGGTACAGGATTAGGATTAATTACCCGGTTTCAAAGTATTAGCGAAAGTGTGAAGGAACAGTCAAATCGACTTTTAGCAATTGGGCAAAAATTGGGTTTAGATGGATCAATTTATTCAACAGAAAATGAAGCTGATCTATGGCAACGATTACCAGAACAAATCCATGCTGATGTTACAAATTCTCTAATCAGTTGCAAAATAGGAATATTACCAACTAAAGCAGTTGAGGTGATTAATCAGATAGAAATGGGTTTGATTCACCTTAGTAGTGGTTTGGGTTTGGTAAGGTTGGCAAGTCAAAATCAAGTTTTGTCATTACGTCAGTTATGTCAATCTAATTATGGATTTTTAAGTGTTTTAGCTGCACCAGTGGAAATAAAGGAAAGGTTAGATGTGTGGGGTTATACTGGGAATGCTTTACAACTGATGCGGGGAATTAAGGAACAGTTTGATGGTAATTTTATTTTAAGTCCTGGTCGGTTTGTGGGTGGAATTTAATTATAACGAACCGCAGAGGCGCAGAGTACACAGAGGTAATTAGGGAAAAAGAAATGCAAGTTTCAGATGGTGCTGTTAATAATGTTGCTAGTATTAAGAATTTAAAGGGGTTTGATGAAATTCATCCTCCTGATCCAAAGTTGATTGATAGTTGTGTTCATTGTGGGTTTTGTTTGTCGACTTGCCCTAGTTATCGGGTGTTAGGTAAGGAGATGGATTCACCAAGGGGACGCATCTATTTAATGGATGCTATTAATGAGGGTGAAATTGCTTTAAATACGGCAACCGTGGAACATTTTGATTCTTGTTTGGGTTGTCTGGCTTGTGTATCAACTTGTCCTTCTGGTGTGCAGTATGATAAGTTGATTTCGGCAACTCGGCATCAGGTGGAGAGGAATTATAATCGCAGTTTACCTGATAAGTTAGTGCGTCAATTGATTTTTTCTCTGTTTCCCAATCCTGATCTTTTAAGAATTTTACTTTTTCCCTTATTGGTTTATCAAAAGTTGGGAATTTCTAAGTTATTGCAAGCTACTGGGTTAATTAAAGCTATATCTCCTCGGTTAGCAGCAATGGAGTCTATTCTGCCACAAATTACTCTCAAGTCTTTTCAAGATAATTTACCGGATGTGATTCCCGCTAAGGGTGAAAAAAGATATCGCGTTGGGGTGATTTTAGGATGTGTGCAACGGTTGTTTTTCTCTCCTGTTAATGAAGCAACGGTGAGGGTTTTAACTGCAAATGGTTGTGAAGTGATTATTCCTAAATCTCAAGGTTGTTGTGCAGCGCTTCCTGAACATCAAGGACAAACTGAACAAGCTAAGGTTTTAGCAAGACAAATGATTGATAGTTTTGCTGATACTAATGTGGATTTTATCATTATCAATGCTGCTGGTTGTGGTCATACTTTAAAAGAATATGGTCACATATTAGCTGATGATCCAGAGTATGCAGAAAAAGCAACAGCATTTGCAGCAAAAGTTAAAGATGCACAAGAGTTTTTAATGAATGTGGGTTTAACTGCTAAACTTTCACCTTTAACTGATAAAAATTTAACTTTGGTTTATCAAGATGCTTGTCATTTATTACATGGACAAAAAATTAGTGTCCAACCTCGTCAATTATTAAGGAAAATTCCGGGTGTGACTTTAAGAGAACCAATAGATGCAGCTTTATGTTGTGGTAGCGCAGGTGTTTATAATATGCTGCAACCGGAAGTTGCTGAGGAATTAGGTAAGCAAAAAGTACAAAATTTATTAAATACAGGGGCTGAGTTAATTGCTTCTGCAAATCCTGGTTGTACGTTGCAAATTAGTAAGTATTTACCGGATAAGAAAATATCGGTGATGCACCCAATGGAGTTGTTGGATTATTCAATTCAGGGTGTGAGGTTGGAGATTTAGAAACTCACCTATAGCAATCCTATTTGATTTATGAACGGAATTTTTAAAACGAACCGCAGAGACGCAGAGAGCGCAGAGGTAGAGAAAAAGAGGTGTTCATATCTTATTTAGGATTGCTATATCAACCCCCTTAACTCAGTAAAAGGGGGCTAATTTTTATAAATTATGATGGTAATGTAAAGTTTTTAAAGATAAATTTTTCCTACCCAGTGGCAGACTTTTATTAGTGATTGTAGGATCATGAAAACATTAGACCAGGTTATATTTATCATCTTCGTATGAAAATACTAGTACTTAATGCCGGTTCTAGCAGCCAAAAAAGTTGTTTGTATGAAATTCCAGATGCAAGTTTACCTAACCAAGCACTCCAACCCTGTTGGGAAGGAAAAGTTAACTGGAATCAAGACGGGGGTGTGGCAGAAATTGAGGTAAGAACAGCGACTGGTGAGGTATTGCAAGAATGTATCTCTGGGGACTCGCTACAAGCACACGTTGTTTATATGCTGAATACTCTCAATAGCGGTGCGACTAAGGTGATTGGTCATTTATCAGAAATAGATGTGGTGGGACATCGGGTAGTACATGGTGGACAAAGCTACCGCGATAGCGTGGTAATTACTGAGGAGATCAAAAAAGAGATAGGTCGTCTTTCTACCCTTGCTCCAGCCCATAATCCAGCCGCTTTAGAAGGCATAGAAGCCATTGAACAAAGCTTAGGAAATGTGATTCAAATAGCAGTATTTGATACTGGCTTTCATAGCACTTTACCCGATGCGGCTGCAATTTATCCTGGCCCCTATGAATGGTTAGAACAAGGTATCCGTCGCTATGGCTTTCATGGGATTAGTCATCAGTATTGTGCTAGTCGTGCAGCGCAAATTCTGGGACGAGATTTAACATCACTGCGGTTAATTACCTGCCATTTAGGTAACGGTTGTTCTTTGGCTGCAATTAAAAATGGTCGCAGTATTGATACAACTATGGGTTTTACGCCTCTTGATGGCTTGATGATGGGTAGCCGTTGTGGTTCAATTGATCCAGGAATTTTAATTTACCTGCTACGCCAATCTGATTACCCAGTAGAAAAGTTAAATTATGTTTTAAATAAAGCTTCTGGCTTAAGAGGAATTTCGGGTGTTTCCAGTGATTTACGGGAAGTAATAGCAGCAATTAACCAAGGTAACGATCGCGCTCAATTAGCTTATGATATCTATGTACATCACTTGCGGGCTGGCATCGGTGCTATGCTGGCTAGTCTGGGGGGATTAGATGCTTTGGTGTTTACCGCTGGGGTGGGAGAAAACTCTTCAGAAATTCGTCAAGCCGTCTGTGATGCTTGGGAATTTTTGGGACTGAAAATAGACCTTGAAAAAAATCAACAACAGCCAATTGATATAGATATTGCTACTTCTGATTCAACTGTGCGAGTATTAGTGATACGCACTCAAGAAGATTGGGAAATCGCTCAACAATGTTGGCAAATACTGCAAAAATGACTTTTGTGAGTTTGAATTTCTAAATTATGTTTTTATCTCGTGAAGCTATTACTACGCCTTTGGTAGCCTGTTTGTGTATTTTAGGAATTAGTTTAAGTCAATTCCCTAGACTACAAAAAATCTTAATTAGCAAACAAACTGCATCTGTAGAAACCCTAGAAAAAGACCAGCAAAAAGAAAATCTGCGTCTGAATTTACTCAAACAAATGCCCACCTTTAGTTACGATAACGTCATTGCTGATTGGGCATATATAGATTTTTTGCAATACTTTGGAGACAATGAAGTTAGAGATAAAATCGGTTATAGTTTAAGTCCAGAATATTTTGAAGTTATTCTCAAACGTGACCCAAGATTTTTAGCAGCTTATCTAGGTCTTTCTGTCAGTACTTCTTTATATGCTGGAATGCCAGAAAGGTCTATTGCCTTAATGGAGAAAGGTTTAAAATCTCTATCTCCTCAAGTACCTAAAAAATCTTATTATGTCTGGCGCTATAAAGGAACTGATGAGTTATTATTTTTAGGTGACTCTCAAGCTGCAAAAGAATCTTTCTCACAAGCTGCTAGTTGGGCTAGTAATTTTGCTGATGATGAAAGTAAAAAGGCAGCTTTTATTTCGGGAAAAACTGCTGAATTTCTGCAAAATAATCCTGACAGTAAGTTTGCACGAATTGCTACCTGGACAATGGTTTTACAAAACAATGTTGATGAAAAAACTCGCAATAGAGCAATTGAAGAAATAGAAAAATTAGGAGGAAAGGTAGTGATTAATGCTGATGGCATACCTGCTGTAACTCTTCCTGAAAAAGATTAAAATAATTCGTAATTCGTAATTCGTAATTCGTAATTGGGAACTGGTAATAAGTAATAAAGTCTTCTTCCCCTGCTCCCTGCTCCCTGCTTCCTATTCCCTCTTTATGTATTGGTATTCTGGAAAATTAATTGCATCTCAAACTCTGGAATTAGATATTAATGATCCGGGGTTACTGTATGGGGCGACGGTTTTTACAACGCTGCGGGTATATGAAAATTCCCTTAAAAATAGTTTAACTAACTGGGAAGCACATTGTTCCCGGTTGAAATTGAGTTTACAAAGTTTTGGTTGGAAAGAACCCGATTGGAATTCTGTGCGTCAAGGTGCAGAAATCCTCTTGAAAGATTTTCCTGTTCTCAGAATTACTATCTTTCCTGATGGGAGAGAATGGATAATTGGTAGATTATTACCGCTTAACTTGACAGAAAAGCAAAATAATGGTATAATATGCGCTCTTGCTAAACCGGGATTTGCTCGTTCTCTCCCCAACCATAAAACCGGCAATTATTTGAGTGCTTGGTTAGCAAAAAATAGTGTGCAATCTTTGCAAGCCGAAGAAGCGATTTTAATAGATAGTGAGGGAAATTGGCTAGAAACCAGTACTGGCAATCTTTGGGGTTGGTTTAATGGCTGTTGGTGGACACCACCGTTAGAAGTGGGAATTTTGCCAGGAATAGAGCGATCGCACATCATCAGCCAGTTAAAAAATCGCCAAATCGCCATCCAGCAAGAAC
The DNA here is from genome assembly GCF_051781005.1 of Anabaena sp. WFMT. Taxonomy (NCBI): domain Bacteria; kingdom Bacillati; phylum Cyanobacteriota; class Cyanophyceae; order Nostocales; family Nostocaceae; genus Anabaena; species Anabaena sp. WFMT. The sequence goes on from NZ_JBPWOA010000017.1 coordinate 86,760, forward strand.
CTTGGACACCAGAGCTAGTCAAAAAATTAGTAGCGATCGCTTACACTAATAGCGTTGTTGAGATAATTCCCATCCATACCGTACAACAGCCTACAGGGTCGCTACAATATAATCCCCACCATAAATGTTTTTTGGAACTTAAAGGATTATTTGTATCATGACACGAACACCTTTTTGGTATACGTTAAGATAAGTTAACATAATTCTAATAAAGCTCTCTCTGATTTTAGAGCCGTGATGCTATCGCGCAGAACGCCTGCTAAAAACGAAACAGACAAAATATACAGGAGAATAGACCTCTGTGAATAAAAGATGGAGAAATGCGGGGCTGTATGCACTGCTTTTTATTGTTGTAATCGCTTTAGGGACTGCGTTTTTTGACAACCAACCCCCTCAAGTAGAAACATGGCGCTACAGTGAATTTATTCAAGAAGTTGACAAAGGCAGAGTAGAAAAGGTCAGCCTCAGTTCAGACCGTTCTACAGCAATGGTTACACCTAAATACGACCCTAATAAAAAGCGCGTCACCTTAGTTAACGACCCAGATTTAATTAATACTCTGACAGCTAAAGGCGTTGATATTGCTGTATTACCACAAACCGACGAAGGATTTTGGTTCAAAGCACTAAGCAGCTTATTTTTCCCTGTATTACTTCTGGTTGGTTTATTTTTCTTACTCCGTCGCGCTCAAAGTGGACCAGGTAGCCAAGCCATGAACTTTGGTAAGTCCAAAGCCAGAGTGCAAATGGAACCCCAAACCCAAGTTACATTTGGTGATGTAGCGGGTATTGACCAAGCCAAATTGGAATTAAACGAAGTTGTAGACTTTTTGAAAAACGCTGATCGCTTTACCGCAGTTGGTGCAAAAATTCCTAAAGGTGTACTTTTAGTAGGCCCTCCTGGTACAGGTAAAACCCTCCTCGCTCGTGCTGTAGCTGGGGAAGCAGGTGTACCCTTCTTCTCAATCTCCGGTTCTGAATTTGTGGAAATGTTCGTTGGTGTGGGTGCTTCCCGCGTCCGCGATTTATTTGAACAAGCTAAAACCAACGCTCCTTGTATCGTCTTCATTGATGAAATTGACGCAGTAGGTCGTCAGCGGGGTGCAGGTTTAGGTGGTGGTAACGACGAACGGGAACAAACCCTCAACCAGTTGCTCACCGAAATGGATGGTTTTGAAGGTAACACAGGTATCATCATCATTGCTGCTACCAACCGTCCTGACGTACTAGATGCAGCTTTATTGCGTCCGGGTCGTTTTGACCGTCAAGTGGTTGTAGACCGTCCTGACTACGCTGGACGCAGCGAAATCCTCAAAGTTCACGCACGGGGTAAAACTTTATCCAAAGATGTTGACTTGGATAAAATCGCTCGTCGTACCCCTGGTTTTACAGGTGCAGATTTATCCAACTTGTTGAACGAAGCCGCAATTTTAGCAGCACGTCGCAACTTAACCGAAATTTCGATGGATGAAATCAATGATGCCATCGACCGTGTATTAGCTGGGCCTGAGAAGAAAGACCGGGTAATGAGCGAAAAGCGCAAAACCTTGGTTGCTTATCACGAAGCTGGTCACGCTTTAGTTGGTGCATTAATGCCTGACTATGACCCTGTACAGAAGATTAGCATCATTCCTCGTGGTCGTGCTGGTGGTTTGACTTGGTTTACTCCTAGCGAAGACCGCATGGATACAGGTTTATATAGCCGTGCTTATCTGGAAAATCAGATGGCTGTGGCTTTAGGTGGTCGTTTAGCTGAAGAGATTATCTTTGGTGAAGATGAAGTTACCACAGGTGCTTCCAACGACTTGCAACAAGTAGCCAGAGTTGCTAAACAGATGATAACTCGATTTGGGATGAGCGATCGCTTGGGTCCCGTGGCTTTAGGTCGTCAACAAGGCAATATGTTCCTCGGTCGAGATATCATGTCTGAACGTGACTTCTCCGAAGAAACCGCAGCCGCAATTGATGAAGAAGTTCGGAAATTAGTCGATACAGCTTATATTCGCGCTAAAGAAGTGTTGGTCAATAACCGCCACATTTTAGATGAAATCGCACAAATGCTGGTTGATAAAGAAACCGTAGACGCTGATGAATTGCAAGAAATTCTGACAAATAACGATGTGAGAACTGCTGCTTTTGCTTAATAGCTAGTAGTGGGAATTTAAGATTTAAAATAGGGGTAATTCTGGGTTTTCTGGAATTACCCTATTTTTTCTGAGCTAAACCCCTAAATATACAGTGGTATAATTGCAAAAATGATTATAGCGGTATGCACTTTAATAAAGTACATCATAGCCCCTTCCTCGCTTGCGGGGAGGGGGTTGGGGGTGGGGTTCTTGTATCTCACTCAACCGAAAACCGCTATAAGACCACAAGACTTATGCTAAAAACAGTCGAAGGTATTTATAGATAACGTCTTTTTTCATAATGCTGAGGCAACTATGCAATCTCCTACCCTCATCAACCCATTAGACAATTTTCTTGGGCAACCCAATATTGAAGCCTCTCCTGCCTGGGAGTTTATACAGGGACAAGCCCAGCAAAAACCCATGCCAACACTGTTTCATTCGCGTCTCCAACGTAACCTTGTTAACGCCATCAACAGCCAAACTACAGCCTACGAAGCTATCCAAGAACTCCGGTGTATCGTACCTCCCATGTCTCCCGTACCTGATATTGCGGTTGTTAAGAGCAATCGTTTTTCTGATGAAGATGGACCGCTACAAGGTTCACCGGACTGGTTAATTGAAATTCGCTCCCCCGACCAAAGCACCTTAGATATACAACACAAAATCCTGCACTGCTTGAGTAACGGGACACAGCTTGCTTGGCTCATTGATATTCAGCGAAAGCAAATCTGGGTTTGGGAAAATAAAGAGTTACCACTCGTTTATGCCGATAATGATACACTCCCCACCCTTGGCAACATCTCAGAATTGACTGTCGCAACCGTGATGGCAATGACTCAGCAAAGATGATATTTTGATATATTAAAATAATGAATATGTTTATTATGATTTTGGATGCAGTAAACGAATAAAGCCTTCTTGCTCAAAGTGTCGATTATGCCAATAATGATACACTCCCCACCCTTGGTAATATCTCAGAATTGACTGTCGCAACCGTGATGGCAATGACTCAGCAAAGATGATATTTTGATATATTAAATAAAATAATGAATATGTTTATTATGATTTTGGATGCAGTAAACGAATAAAGCCTTCTTGCTCAAAGTGTCGATCTGTTGTTAAAGCTTCGTTAATACTTCTTTCACGCATCAGTACAAAGCTAATGGAGTCGCATAAAGAGTAACTTTTATCCTGCCTTATCATCAATAGCTCAATTGCTTTTCTGTACAATGATTCATTAATCCAAACCGTTTCAATATCTGGGTTATCCAATAAGTCAACAACAAAAGCAAGTATGGATGAGCGAGGAAAGCGTCTGGCATTTGCTAAAGCAACATATTCAGCAATGATGTAACTGTGAGTTAGTCTAACTGTAGCCTTTTTGTATGCAGTAAAAGCTAGACTATGAAGTGGCTCAGTTGGATAATGTAAACAAAGTAACCCGGAGGTATCAATTAGCATTAATCCTCCTCGTGGTTATTAGCATACTCTCTCGCTAAGTCTGCATCAATGCTTTCATTATCAATATTTGTACTACTATAGATATTGAGTGTGCCAAAATGACGCTCAAATTTCGCCTGTGCTAATTCTTTTTGCACATCTGTAGATACTGGCAAAACTTGGCTAAAATGCTGTTCTAGCAATGCTGTTGCTAAACTTTCTGGAGAAATACCGACATTATTAGCTTGTTGCTGAATGGCGATCGCTATCTTATCGCTCAGTTCCAGAGTTAGAATTTGGCTCATAATCAGGATACTCAAGAATTAATGTTATTATAACATTGATTGCGTACAGCGGAAAAAGGCAAATAATAAATCACCGTAGAAATTAAAAGCTTTATTATTCCGATTCTACCTGTTTAACAACCTCCAAAGGTAAATCTAGCACCTCTGCAATTTGCTCGTCACTTAAGCCAAAATGCCGTAATTTATCAATTCGTTCAATCTTATTTTTATTCTTACTTCGCTGCTGGAACTTAGAAGCAACAACCTGATTTTTCTCTGGTTTAGTTTTGGTTTTTTTAGAACCAATATTCATACAACCAATTATATTTTGATTAATGCTTTTATCACCCAAAAAAAGATTCACATTTCCTTGCCGTTCTAGAACAGATTTAAGATTACCTTTATCAATTGGTTCATCAAAAATATCAGATAACATTTGTAAAAGTTCGTAACCTACATCCTTTATATGACCCGCGCTACAACCACAAGTTTCTGCAATATCAGCATACTTTTGATGCTTTAGCGTTCCCTCAATAACTCCACGTTGTAAGTCATTGAGATATTGTCCTGTGTTGAGATAAACAGCCTCATCTACAAGTTGTAGTAGTTCGTTAATCTGCATATTTAGGAATGTAAAGCTACATAAGTAATTTTAGCAGACTTTATCCGTATTTATCAGCTTTTTTCCGTCTTTTTGGTAATTTTTTTTGCGATCCGCTTTTTTCCGCTTTTCAGGTTTGGGTGTGTGGTGTAGGGTATGTAAAAAGTAGAACTTACGCAAGTTTCACACCAAATATTTATTGTAGGGTGCATCAGATACCACAAATCTGTTGATTGAAATCATTTATGCGCTTCCTTCTACATAAAACGGTCATGCCTAAATTGGGTAAGTCCTCAAAATAAAGGAGATATAATCATGACTGACAATGAACGCAAATTTATCACCAGTGAAGCTATATCCAATGACAAACATGATACTCATGAGAAAATTTGGAAAACAACTAAAGATAGTTTTTCTAGTCGAGATTGCATAGGATATTGGCGTTATCCCTTATTCTCTAAAGTAGGAGAAGTCAGAAAAGAACCAGACATTCTGATTGTTGATCGAGAGTTGGGATTAATTACTATAGAAATAGAAAATATTAGTATTGATCAAGTTGTAGCTGTTAATGGTGATCAATGGGAATTTGCACATGATAGTACATTGCTTTCCAATCCTGCACAACGTTCTAATCGTTCATTACAAACATTATTAGGATATTGTGATCGAGAAGATACTATTTTTCGCAAAATTACAGGACGTGCTTTAGTTGCCTTACCAAAAATTACCATAGAAGAGTGGCAACAAAAAGGTTTTGATCAATTACCTAATTGTCCTCCTATTATATTTAAAAATAATTTGGGTAAAACAGCTTTTTTTGAGAGAATTTACCAATCACAACCAATGGTTACAGGAGATCACATCAATGATGAACAATGGAAAGTATTGCGTGCTGTTATTAGTGGGACTCCTGTACTTCGTAAACCTTCTACAGCTACTTTTTCTCATACTAAAAATAGATCAGCTATTCTTTCAATTCTTGGGGAGTGGCTTTATGAAACTGACTTACAACAAGAACATATTGGTAAAGAAATTCCTCCAGGAGCGCAAAGAATACGGGGAATTGCAGGTTCAGGTAAGACTGTTTTATTGTGCCAAAAAGCTGCTAATATGTATTTAAAACATCCTGATTGGGATATTGCTTTAGTGTTCTTTACCCGTTCTTTATATGAGCAGATTGAAAGTTTAATAGATCGTTGGTTAAAAAGATTTAGTAATGGCGATGTTTCCTATGATGAAAAAGTTAGGAGAAAACTAAAAGTTCTTCATGCTTGGGGTGGTAGCTATAGAGCAGGTTTATATTCAACTATTTGTGAGAGACAAGGCGTTTCACCTCTGAAAGTTATTCAGGGTTTAAGCCCAAGTGAAGGATTAGCTGAATGTACTAAGAGGTTGTTAGATGGGAAAGAAATCCAACCTCTTTTTGATGCTATTCTTATTGATGAAGGTCAAGACCTTGTAAGTGAAGATGAAAGAAAATTTGAAGAAAATAATGAATCTAAACAAGCTATTTATTGGATGGCTTATCAAGCTTTACGTCCTGTTGATAATGAATCTTCTGAACAACGTTGTTTAATATGGGCTTATGATGAAGCTCAAAGTTTAGATAGTTTAAAAATACCAATGGCTAAAGAATTATTTGGTAAAAGTTTGACAAATTTAGTATCTGGACAACATAAAGGTGGAATTAAAAAAAGTGAAATAATGCACCGTTGTTATAGAACTCCTGGAGAAATTCTAACAACTGCTCACGCAATTGGAATGGGATTATTGCGATCCGATGGAATACTACAAGGATTAACAGACAAGAAGAGTTGGGAATCTATTGGTTATCAAGTTAAAGAAGGGGAATTTCGTTCTGGGCAAAAAATTGTTTTACATCGTCCTCCTGAAAATTCGCCGAATCCTATTCCTAAGCTATGGGAAAAGCCAGTTCTTGAATTTGAAACCTATGAATCTCGAACTCAAGAATTAGAAGCTTTAGCCGCAAGAATTAAATATAATCTTGAGCAAGATGGATTAAAATCTAGTAGAGATATTTTAATAGTCGTTTTAGGTTCAGTGAGAGATGCAGGTCAGTTGGAAACAGAAGTAGGAAAGTTCTTGATGAAAGAAGGAATTAATATTTACATTGCGGCTGCTAAAACACTGAATCAGTTAAATCCAAATTTTCAAGCTGGAACATTAAATCAAGATAAATTTTGGTGTGAAGGAGGTGTAACAATTTCTCGTATTCATCGAGCAAAAGGAAATGAGGCTAATATGGTTTATGTTGTTGGAGTTGATAAAATTGCAGAAAATGAAAATGATCCTAATTTACGAAATCAGCTATTTGTTGCATTAACAAGATCGAGAGGTTGGGCTTGTATGAGTGGAATTGGTGACTATCCTTTTTATAGTGAAATTAACCAAGTGATTAAAAGTGGAGATACTTTTACTTTCACCTATAAGAAACCGCCAAAAGTCAATACAGGAGAAGAAACAGAGTAATCGTAGGGTGGGTTAGGCAAACAAGGTAATCAAGCCAGAGAGCAAGAGGCAAATAATAAACAAGCTTGAATATCTGCTTCTACTAAACCTTCATATTTGTCACAGATTTAAACATGATCTGGTGTTGATGTGGAAGTTCTCTCACCGATGCCTGTAGTAAGCGTTACGATCGCAATTTTTCCCACCGCACGCTCTCCTTCACTATACCGATGAGCTTCTACTAATTCTTGTAAAGGATAGGTGCGATTCCTACGGAGCGCTTCGCTATCGCTCACAGTTCGCATTTTACCCCCTTCAATCAAATCTTTTAAATAAAGCAAATCCTTGCTATTAGGTCTTTCCAACACAAATTTTACCTTTTGACCAGGTAGAAACATTGTTAAAAAACTCTGCACAATCACTTCCGGGTTAGGCAACGTGGAAACATAAACCCCATTTGGCTTTAAAACTTTTCTGCAATTAGAAAATGCTCGTTTGGCAACTGCATCAAAAATAATATCGTACTGCACATTACCTTCAGTAAAATCCTGTTGCGTATAGTCAATTACCATATCTGCATTCAAAGATTTCACCAAATCCAAATTTCTGGTACTGCAAACACCCGTCACCTCAGCCCCCAACGCCTTAGCAATTTGCACCGCAAAAATGCCCACACCGCCCGAAGCCCCATTAATCAATACCGTTTGACCTAATTTGATATTTCCCAAGTCTCTCAGGGCTTGTAGAGCCGTTAGCGCCGCTAAAGGTACAGTAGCTGCTTCCTCATAACTCATATTTGTGGGTTTGGGAGCCGCAAAATTTTCCGGGATAGCTGCAAATTCTGCATAAGCACCTCCAGGAAAACTAGTGCTGCCATAAATAGCATCTCCTACTTTAAAGCGCGTTACTTGTGAACCAACTTCCACCACTTCCCCAGCCACATCAAACCCCAGAATCATGGGGAAATTGTTCCCCGTCAATAAACTCAACATTCCCTGGCGAATTTTCCAGTCAATGGGATTAACACTACTAGCGTGAACCTTTACAAGTAACTGCTCAGGCTTGATTTTTGGCTGTTCCACTTCTTCATACTGCAACACTTCAGCAGAACCATAGCGACGGATAACAACAGCTTTCATGACATTTTCCCCTGCTTGACTTGTTCGCCATATATATAGTGTAGCGATGCCAAAAGTTCAGAACGATTAATTTTTTTCCTATTCCCTATTCCCTAATTTGACATTATTTATCATTCCCGAACAGCTTTAAGAACGTGAAACCAAGAAAAACTGCTGTAAAAAACTAAATTTATTGCAAATGATCTGCATTAAGGGTTATTATAATATTGAAGCTAAAATGCTTATTCAACATAGGTTAGAAGTGCAATTCACATCATTAATCATTGAAAAGTTAAAAGAATATGAACTGCATTTTTATCTCAAAAAAAATGATATGTTGGATACAGAATATAAACTGGCAGATATCTGGACTATGACAATGGTTTCTACTCCAGATTTACACTTCAAATCCCTTGCAAACTAAGGCTTTTAGCAGGATTTGAGGATCGTTTGAGTACATGAGTAATGTAGCTTAAATTAAACTAAATTATTACTCAATCCCTTACAGGTATTGGGTTTTGACTGAGTACAAATAAATCCTGAACCCCACTCGAAAAATACTCGTACCCCAACTGAAAAACACTAGAACCTCTACCCGAAAAAATTTTATTTAATTTTTGTAACCCTGGCAAAGATTGGGGTTTCTAGATTTGAGTACAAACATAATATATCCAATAAATCCTATCCTAGACAGCCCAAGCACCTATCTAGAAACGGCTGCTATAAATCATTTATCGCCAATCACTTAATGCTCCTTAACAAAGTTAGAAGCCAAAAGTGAGTGGAGGGATGAGATAGCACCATGCCTAGAGTGAATGGAAGTCGCGGCTGTACACACAAAGTCTACCCAAGACCCAAACGTTGACACACACCAGCCGAACCCCAAGAATTTTCTGCCCACCCTTGTATCAATTTTAGATTAGGGATTTGGACTTCGACTGCGCTCAGTCGAACGATTTTGGATAAAAAGCCTTGATTAATAGGCTATTTCCAGAAATATAAATCATCCTACTTATCTAAATTTGGTATCAATACCAGGTTAACACCTGTGGGCAAGTGAGTAAGACGCGACTTCGGTTCATAGGCATTGGCAGTAGTAAAAGCATCTCCCACAGTGGCTCTCTAGTCCACCGAACTTGCGAAATTCAATGACACTACCTGCTACAAACATTCTCACCTCCTCCAATCAGGAATCCATTATCACCCCAGCTAAATCTGGTAATTGTGGTTGCGACAGCAGCACAACCCCAGAAATGGACGAAAAGCTCATAGAACGCATTTCTAAACATCCCTGCTATAGTGAAGAAGCTCATCATCACTACGCCCGGATGCACGTTGCAGTTGCACCAGCTTGTAATATTCAATGTAACTATTGTAACCGCAAGTATGACTGTGCTAATGAAAGTCGCCCTGGAGTGGTAAGTGAGTTGCTCACACCTGAAGAAGCCGCACATAAAGTGTTGGTAATTGCGGGTAAAATTCCCCAAATGACAGTTTTGGGAGTTGCGGGGCCTGGTGATCCTTTGGCTAATCCCGAAAAAACCTTCCGTACTTTTGAATTAATTGCAGATAAAGCACCAGATATTAAACTGTGCTTATCTACTAATGGTTTGATGTTAACAGAATATGTTGATCGCATCAAACAATTAAATATAGATCACGTTACTATCACCCTTAACACCATCGATCCAGAAATAGGCGCACAAATCTATTCTTGGGTTCATTACAAACGTAAGCGTTATAGAGGCGTGGAAGGAGCAAAAATTCTCCTAGAAAAGCAGTTGGAAGGTTTGCAAGCTCTCAAAGAAGCTGATATCTTGTGCAAAGTTAATTCCGTGATGATTCCTGGAGTTAATGACCATCACTTGGTAGAAGTTAACAAAGCTATTCGTGAGAGAGGTGCATTCTTACACAACATCATGCCGCTGATTTCTGCACCGGAACATGGTACACACTTTGGTTTAACAGGTCAACGGGGACCCACAGGTAAAGAACTGAAGGAAGTCCAAGACAACTGTTCTGGTAACATGAAAATGATGCGTCACTGTCGTCAGTGCCGAGCAGATGCGGTAGGATTATTAGGAGAAGATCGTAGCCAAGAATTCACCAAAGATAAATTCTTGGAAATGGCTCCAGAATATAACTTTGAAACACGCCAAGAAGTTCACGAAGGTATTGAGAAATTTAGAGAAGAAATTAAAGCAGCGAAAGACAAAGCAAAAGCAACTGCTGTAGAGAGTAACAATGGCAAATCTCTACAAAACAAACCCAAAATCTTAGTTGCAGTAGCAACAAAAGGTGGTGGATTAGTTAACCAACACTTCGGACACGCTAAAGAATTCCAAGTGTATGAAGTTGATGGTAACGAAGTGCGCTTTGTCAGTCATCGTAAGATTGATCAATATTGTCAAGGTGGTTACAGCGAAGAAGCTACCGCAGATAATATAATGAAAGCGATCGCAGATTGTAAAGCAGTCTTGGTATCCAAAATCGGCAACTGTCCTAAAGAAAAACTAGAAGCAGCCGGGATACAAACTGTTGAAGCTTACGACGTAATTGAAAAAGTTGCTTTAGAGTTTTACGAGCAATATGTAGCGACTGGAGAATAGGGACTGGGGACTAGGGACTGGGGGACTAGGAAAGAAACTTTTCCCAATACCCAGTACCCAGTACCCAATCACTAATCACCAATTCACACAAAGGTAAATAATCATGGCTTACAAAATTACTAGCCAGTGTATTTCCTGCAAGCTTTGTTTGTCTGTTTGTCCCACCGGTGCAATTAAAGTAGTTGACGGTATTCACTGGATTGACTCTGAACTTTGCACAAACTGTGTTGGCAGCATTCACACCGTACCTCAATGTAAAGCTGGTTGTCCCACTGCTCATGGTTGCGTTAAACAATCAGGCGATTATTGGGAAGGTTGGTTTGCTAATTACAACCGCGTCTTAGCAAAGTTAACAAATAAACAAGATTACTGGGAACGTTGGCGGAATACTTATTCTCAGAAGTTCTCCGAACAGTTGCAAAAGCATCAAGTAGTGGTTTAGGTAATAGGTGACAGAAAAGAAGTAAGTTTTTACCAATTACCAATTACCCATTACCTATTCCCAATAAGTAATAACTAATAACTTAATGACTAAAATGCAAAAGAATTGCATCTATCTCGATAACAATGCCACCACCAAAGTAGATCCAGCAGTTTTAGAGGCAATGCTGCCTTACCTAACGGACTATTACGGTAATCCTTCTAGTATGCACAGTTTTGGTGGACAACTTGGTAAAGGTGTCAAAATAGCCAGAGAACAAGTTGCGGCTTTATTAGGAGCAGAAGAATCGGAAATCATCTTTACCAGTTGTGGAACTGAGGGAGATAATGCTGCTATTCGTGGTGCATTATTAGCTCAACCAGAAAAACGCCACATTATCACAACTCAGGTAGAACATCCCGCAGTTTTGAATGTCTGCAAACAACTAGAAACCCAAGGTTATACTGTTACCTATTTGTCAGTAAATGCGAAGGGACAGTTAGATTTAGATGAACTGGAAGCTTCCCTGACAGGTAACACCGCTTTGGTGAGCGTGATGTATGCCAATAATGAAACCGGCACTATTTTTCCGATTGAAGAGATTGGTGCTAGAGTTAAGGAATACGGCGCTATCTTCCATGTCGATGCAGTTCAAGCGGTAGGTAAAATACCCTTGAACATGAAGACCAGCACCATAGATATGTTAACTATATCTGGTCACAAAATCCACGCACCTAAAGGCATTGGTGTTCTATATGTGCGTCGTGGAGTTCGGTTCCGTCCTTTCCTCCTTGGTGGACACCAAGAACGGGGACGCAGAGCAGGTACAGAGAACGTTCCAGGAATTATTGCTCTGGGCAAAGCTGCGGAACTGGAAATGCTAAATTTAGAAGAGGCAACCAAGAGAGAAAGCCAGTTGCGCGATCGCTTGGAAAAGGCTCTTCTTGCTAAAATTCCCGACTGTGAAGTAAATGGTGATCCTAGTCATAGATTACCAAACACCACAAATATTGGTTTCAAATATATTGAAGGTGAAGCAATTTTGCTCTCCTTAAATAAATACGGTATTTGTGCATCATCTGGTTCTGCTTGTACTTCTGGTTCTCTAGAACCTTCCCACGTTTTGCGGGCTATGGGTTTACCCTACACCACTTTACATGGTTCGATTCGTTTCAGTCTTTGTCGCTACACTACCGAAGCTGAAATCGATCAAGTTATTGCAGTTATGCCAGAAATTGTTGAACGTCTCCGCGCTTTATCTCCCTTCAAAAATGATAATGCGGGTTGGTTACAACAACAATCATTAGTTAGTAGTCAGTAGGGGCGAAGCATTCGGAGAATAGCCTTTTGATCACCCGAATGCTGATGCCTACAGCACGCTACGTAAACGCCCGTACATTAGTAATGGGTAATAGGTAAAAGTCTCCTAAATCTTGTAAGGGTTTAGCATTGCTAAACCCCTACCCAACGCTCAATTATTTCTTATAATCCAAAATCTAAAATCCAAAATCCAAAATCAACTATGTGGGACTACACAGATAAAGTATTAGAATTGTTTTACGATCCCAAAAACCAGGGAGAAATTGAGGAAACAGGCGAAGCTGGAGTTAAGGTTGCAACTGGAGAGATAGGTAGTATTGCTTGTGGTGATGCTCTGAGATTGCATTTAAAAGTTGAAGTTGCATCTGATAAGATTCTCGATGCTCGGTTTCAAACCTTTGGTTGCACCAGTGCGATCGCATCTTCCAGTGCTTTAACCGAAATGGTAAAAGGTTTGACATTAGATGAAGCCCTAAAAGTGTCTAATAAAGATATTGCAGATTACTTAGGTGGCTTACCAGAAGCGAAAATGCACTGTTCCGTTATGGGTCAAGAAGCCTTAGAAGCTGCCATCTATAATTATCGAGGCATTCCTTTAGCTGCCCATGATGATGATGACGAAGGAGTACTAATTTGTAGCTGTTTTGGTATCACTGATACTAAGATTAGAAAGGCAATTGCACAAAATAATCTCCTCAGTGCAGAACAAGTAACAAATTATGTAAAAGCTGGTGGCGGATGCGGTTCCTGTTTAACGAAAATTGATGATATAATAAGAGAAGTAAAGCAGGAAACCGCCAAACCAAATCTCAACACCAACGGCGTGAAAGCTACTACAGAAATTGCTAATTCAGGGACACAAAGACCATTAACTAATGTTCAAAGAATTGCCCTGATTCAAAAAGTATTAGATGAAGAAGTCCGACCCGTATTAATTGCCGACGGTGGAGATGTAGAACTCTACGATATAGAAGGCAATAAAGTACAAGTTATTCTCAAAGGTGCTTGCGGTTCATGTTCCAGCAGCACAGCCACATTGAAAGTTGCGATTGAAGCGAGATTACGCGATCGCATCAACAAAGAAATCATAGTCGAAGCAGTGTAGGGGCTGGGTCTCCTCGCCCATGAAAAAACCAGTAATTCTTACAACCCAATAAACACCATGTACACAACCAAATTTTCTGTAGAGCGATCGCCTCCATAGCGACGTTCTACACACGCTCACTGCCGTAGATAAATAGGCGTGAGAACCAAAAGACAAAAGACAAACACCCCAATCAACCAACAAATTCTAGGAAAAAACGAACAATGAGTACTGACGCAAATATTAGACAAATAGCTTTCTACGGCAAGGGCGGTATCGGTAAATCTACCACCTCTCAAAACACCCTCGCAGCAATGGCTGAAATGGGTCAACGCATCATGATCGTAGGTTGCGACCCTAAAGCTGACTCTACCCGTTTGATGCTCCACTCCAAGGCTCAAACCACCGTTCTTTCTTTGGCTGCTGAAAGAGGTGCTGTTGAAGATTTAGAACTCCACGAAGTCATGTTGACCGGTTTCCGTGGTGTTAAGTGCGTAGAATCTGGTGGTCCAGAACCCGGTGTAGGTTGTGCAGGTCGTGGTATTATCACCGCTATTAACTTCCTAGAAGAAAACGGTGCTTACACAGACTTAGATTTCGTATCTTACGACGTATTAGGTGACGTTGTATGTGGTGGTTTTGCTATGCCTATCCGTGAAGGTAAAGCACAAGAAATCTACATCGTTACATCAGGTGAAATGATGGCGATGTACGCTGCAAACAACATCGCTCGTGGTGTTCTTAAATATGCTCACTCCGGTGGTGTACGTTTAGGTGGTTTGATCTGTAACAGCCGTAAGGTTGACCGTGAAATCGAATTGATCGAAACCTTGGCTGAACGTTTGAACACTCAAATGATTCACTTCGTACCCCGCGACAACATCGTTCAACACGCAGAATTGCGTCGGATGACAGTTAACGAGTACGCACCTGATAGCGATCAGGGTAATGAATACCGCGCATTAGCTAAGAAGATCATCAACAACAAGAACCTCACCATCCCCACACCAATTGAAATGGATGAGTTGGAAGCATTGTTGATTGAATTCGGTATTCTTGATGATGACACCAAGCACGCTGAAATCATTGGTAAGCCCGCAGGTGCTACTAAGTAGTAATTGATTATTTAGGAACAGGAAAAAGGAAAACACTACATAATTTCCTTTTTACCTTCCTTTCCCTCCATTCCCCACCGGGGACATTAAGTCCCCAACCCTATCCCCCGTTCCTTAGGAGCAAGAGAGACAGAATATGACTCCTCCAGATGACAAGAAGATTGTTGAACAAAGAAAAGAACTAGTTAAAGAAGTTCTGAAAGCTTACCCCGAAAAAGCTGCTAAAAAGCGCGAAAAGCACTTAAACGTATTTGAAGAAGGTAAGGCTGATTGTGGTGTTAAATCTAACATCAAATCCCTTCCTGGTGTAATGACTGCTCGTGGTTGTGCTTACGCAGGTTCTAAAGGTGTGGTTTGGGGTCCTATTAAGGACATGATCCACATCAGCCACGGTCCCGTAGGTTGCGGTTACTGGTCTTGGTCTGGTCGTCGTAACTACTACATTGGTACAACAGGTATTGACACCTTTGGTACCATGCACTTCACCTCTGACTTCCAAGAACGCGACATCGTGTTTGGTGGTGACAAGAAACTCACCAAGTTAATTGAAGAATTAGACGTATTATTCCCACTCAACCGTGGTGTTTCTATTCAATCTGAATGTCCTATCGGTCTAATTGGGGATGACATCGAAGCAGTAGCTAAGAAGACATCCAAAACCATCGGTAAGCCAGTTATTCCCGTCCGTTGCGAAGGTTTCCGTGGTGTGTCTCAGTCTTTAGGACACCACATCGCTAACGACATGATTCGTGACTGGGTATTCCCCAGATCAGATCAAGCTAAGAAAGACGGTACATTAAAGTTTGAAGGCACTCCTTATGATGTAGCCATCATTGGTGACTACAACATCGGTGGTGACGCTTGGGCCAGCCGCATTCTGTTAGAAGAAATCGGTTTGCGCGTTGTTGCTCAATGGTCTGGTGATGGTACAATCAACGAAATGTTGATGACCCCCAACGTGAAGATGAACCTCATCCACTGTTACCGCTCGATGAACTACATCAGCCGTCACATGGAAGAAGCTTATGGTATTCCCTGGTTAGAATATAACTTCTTTGGACCTACCAAGATTGCTGCATCTTTACGTGAAATCGCTTCTAAATTTGACGCGAAGATCCAAGCAAATGCTGAGAAGGTAATTGCTAAGTACCAACCCACAATGGATGCGATTGTAGATAAATATCGCCCCCGTTTGGAAGGTAAGACTGTAGCTATGATGGTTGGTGGTCTACGTCCTCGTCACGTTGTTCCCGCTTTCCAGGACTTGGGAATGAAGATGATTGGTACTGGTTATGAGTTCGGTCATAATGACGACTATAAACGTACTACCAACTACATCGAAAACGGAACTATCGTTTATGACGACGTTACCGCTTACGAATTTGAAGAATTCATCAAAGCATTGAAGCCAGACTTAGTTGCTTCTGGTGTGAAAGAGAAGTATGTCTTCCAAAAGATGGGTCTTCCTTTCCGTCAAATGCACTCTTGGGATTACTCCGAACCTAGTGATATGGGTTGAAACGTGCGTTAAATTCGGATTTTTTTATTGGTGAATTAAGATAAGTTGGTTTTTAGTCTAAATCTAATTAATTATGTTCTATCATAACATTGTTTTTGGGTGACAGCAAATTATAAAGTTCTGATTCTATCTAGTTTTGGATAATTGTTAAATTTTAATTATTTGCTAATTTGTAATATAGGAAAACTTTTTTCAGGGGATTTTTTTAGACTAAATTTATCTATTTTTAAATAAAAGTATTTATTTTTGGCTATATTGATAACAATAAAGATGAAGGTAATTGGTTGAAAATGTGCGAGTCTATTCATAGTATTCCTGCACTCGTATCGGAAAATGATTTTTGTAATATGAGTGTGTTTATTGGCAGAGACAATATACGAAAAGCATTACCTTTTCATTGATGGATAGGAATTTGAATTATAAACTCAGTACCTTTTTCTGGATTTGAATAACATTCAAATTTACCACCATGTCTTTCTGTTATAATTTGATAACTAATAGACATTCCTAAACCCGTTCCTTTTCCAATAGGCTTAGTGGTGAAAAATGGATTCATTATCTGTTTTTGAATATCATCATTCATTCCTATGCCGTTGTCTATGATGCTAATTTTTATCCACTGAGAATCAACTACTCTCGTTTGTACTTTAATTTTGCCGATATTGTCGTAAATTTGTGCTACTCTTTGTTGAAGTTTTCGTTGTTCTATGGCATCAATAGCATTAACCAAAACATTTATAAATACCTGATTCATTTCTCCAGCGTAACATTCTAGTAAAGGTAATTTTCCATAGTCTGTAATCACTTCAATATCCTGGAGACGATGTTTTAAAATCATTAATGTGCTATTAATACCTTCATGAATATCCACTTCTTTAAATTCTGCTTCATCTATCCGAGAAAAGGTTCGCAAAGATAGAACAATTTGACGGATGCGCTGAGTACCAACTGTCATGGAATTCAGAGTTTTTGGTAAATCTTCTTTGATATATTCTAAATCAATCTCTTCTATTAGTTCCTGAATTTCTGGTTGATTGCTAAGTCCGTATTTTTGATATAGTTCAGTTAGCCGTAAAAGATCCTGAATATATTCCTGAAGGGGATTCAGATTACCGTGAATAAAATTTACAGGGTTGTTGATTTCGTGAGCTACTCCTGCTACTAATTGTCCCAAACTAGACATTTTTTCTGAATGAATCATCTGGGTTTGGGTGAGTTTAAGTTCTTGAAGGGTTTGCTCTAAATCTTGTGCTTGTTGACGTAGTTGATCTTCCAGACGTTTGCGATCGCTAATATCTCTGGCTACTACAACTACTTTATCTTCTCCCATAGCTGCAATACTAGCCTCAAACCAAACTACTTGATCACTAATTGGTAAGCTATACTCTATTTTTACAGTTTTCTTTGTACCAAGTGTCTGTTGAATACAATTGAGGAAATTATCCGCAAAAGCATGGGGTAAAACCTCATGCATAGTTTTTCCCACCATTTCAGCAGGAGGTTTGTATAAAGATGGTGCGCTGCTAGGGGCAATTTTTAGGTATCTTCCCTCTGCATTTAAAACCAGAATTACATCATGGATAGCATTGAACAATGCTAGTAGTTCTATTTGAGAATCTTGGAGAGATTCCTCTGTTTTTTGATATTTGTTAATATCCCCTGCTTCTGAAGTCATGATTTTTTCCCCTTTCCTTGTGAACTGGGATTTGAATCACGAACTTAGTAGCAATGCAACTTTTCTTGATATCTTCTTCCCACATACATATTATAAGTACGCATTTCAATCAGGGAAAGCTAAACCGGTTCTAGGATCACGGATATATAATCCCAGTGTAAGACTACGCATAACTTCATCCCATACTGGTATTAATTGCTCTGCTTGATCTGCCCAAAAATCAAAGGTAATCAAACACTGAATATTTGAGCCTAAACCAACACAAGTCCGCGAAAAGGCTTCCCTTGGTTCGGTTTGAGTATCAATAAATTTAATCTCACACCACATAATCCGAGCAGTTTGTCGCTTGACAGTTATCACTTCTCCTCTTTCAATGACATCACGGCTATCATCTTCCATGATTTTCTTCAAAGTAGATTTGAGGGGAAACAGAGTCCAGTCGTTCGGTGGTAGGTGATTATAAGATACTTCTAAACAACAATCATCCTTAGGTGGTTTTTTATCCATGAACTTGAATGATTTTTCCTGTGGCTCAAACACCCAACTTTGGGGAACATTAAAGCGAACTGCACCCCTCCCGGCTACAAAAATCTTATAACCATCAGGTCCTTCCCAGTGATGATCTGGTTTTAAGTCTAGGGTTTCTTTAATCCACTGGAGATTGCTTTTCTTCCGCTTGGCCATAGTGGTTTTTGTAAGTCTGCTATTTTTGCCGCTTTGTTAATAGTATCAAATTCAAACTCAAAAGTAGGGTGTGTCATCGCCTAGCGCAACGCATCCTTAGATTGTATATAATTTTAAGCTGATATTTCTAAAAGCCTGGGAGCTTACCAAAATAGACCAATAACAGGATTGCTGAGATAGACAACCACAAGTTTTTTGTAAGTTCTTGGCTATACTTGAATTTTTCAAAATCATTGGCAAATGCAGTAATACCCCGTTCGTATAAGTAACAGAACTCAAACCACAACCATAGAGGTGGAATAATAATCCAAAAACCTATCAGTGCCTTCTTGATATTATCTGACCACCCGAACAAAACAGCACTTACAACTGAGATCAGAAGCAGAATTATGGTAGCTCTGAAAAATATTCCTGTTGGATTAGATTTTAGGCGATTCATATTACATTTTTGTGTATATTATACAAGAATTGTAGAGTTTTATAGCTAAGAAAAAGCAACTTACAGTCGGCATTAATTTTTACCATAAACCAACTCCAAGTGCGATCGCTCTAAAACTACAGGAATCTTACCAAAACTAAAATTTCTGCTTATAATCGGAATAATATACAGAAAATTTCTTGATATCATTTTCTAAAAGGTGAATATCAGAACGTTATTAATTTATGGAAGTGGTTTCTGATGTTGCAAAAGATATATTGGTTGGGGCATATCCAAAGCGATCATATCAATAATACCCAAGAATTTCGGACTTTTTTTTGTAAACATGAGTTTCCTCATCTGACTTTCTTAAGCCCAGCTTTTGCTATGGTCGGTGGAGGGCTGGTATCTAATGCTTATGCTTGGACATTAGCCATCAATAATTGTTCAATTTTTGTCGGTGCTGGTTCAGTTGTCACACCAGTAGATGAGGTATGTGAGCAAATTCGTCTCCTCATGATCCTACGAATGAATTTATTTTTTGGTCAGTCACCAGAAGAGGTTGAACAGCACTGCAATACACAGCGTTCTACAGGAAAGAAAATCTTACCTGATGTTTTCACTGATACAAGGAGGCCGCTCCACGAGGAGATAAAAGTTCTTAATCCCTGGTTTCAAAAAGTGTTGTCGCTACCTCGGCAAAAATATCTTACCATTTGCCAAGCTCTTACCGCGTATGAACGCGCCCTCCACGTTTTTTCCAGTGATCCTACCCTTGCTTACTCGCTGCTTGTGTTTGTGATCGAAGCATTGGCAAATAGTCATTCAGACTATCAGGCAACTTGGGGTGATTTATCAAATGAGCAGAGGAATCTTTTTGATACCCTTTTTGAAGATAACCGTATTTCCCCTATTGATGATAGTTGGACTGATGATCTACGCAAAGCTTTGGTAGAAGTTGTACATCCAGGAGCTACAAGAAGGTTCACCAAGTTTGCTCTCGACCATATTCCTATCAACCTATATGATGCGTCCAAAAGTGATTTGAAGTCCCCATTGAGACGTTCCAGAATTCACCAAGGTATCCAAAATGCTTACAAGTTGAGATCCGACTTTTCTCATGCACTGAGACTACTCCCTCAATCCTTTGTTAGTGAATCATATCGTGCTGAAGAGGTTGAACAAGAGGTTGAACAAAAGGGTAAGAAGGTTAAGACATCATATTTAACTCTGCGAGGTTTATTTCGCGTGGTGCGTTCTATTGTGATGGAGTTCATTGAGCAACAAGAAACCGTGGATCTTCGCTCTCATGCCTGGATAGAAGAATTAGATCAGGGCGTGGTCAGGCTGTTTCGTAGTCCAGCCTATCTTCGCATGAAAAATCCTGAAGGACAGCTTTATGCCATCGAAGCTCAATATGCTCAAAACTGGTTTGAAGACATTCTGGATATCTACCAAGACAATTACGTGGAGTGCCTTCATGAGCAAATCTCAGAAAATCGGGCAGAAGCAGATTTGTTCATGGGTATAGCTACTTCTGGCCCTATGGCAGGTAGAGCGATTTTTCGTTTTGATCCTAGCCCATCTTATGATTGGGAGTCTCTCAAAGAGCAATCGTTACATTTACTATCGCTATCTCAAGCCAAGAAAGAGCAGAAGGGATACCTTCAAGCTATTGCACTACTTTGCGCCCATCTCGAAATGATGGATGGCAAAGATGGAACATGGGATGCTGTATTAACATCACCTGCTTTTGGTGATCCTTTACTTGAACTCGGACGTTTTGTTGTGGATGTGATTCACGACAAGACACAGCATTGGTCAAGTAACCAAGCTGAAGAAATTTTTGAAAAACATTTGAAGAAAAGAAAGGTTTCTCTCTCAAACCGTCTGGAAGTGGCTTGTATGCTTTATCTCGCCAGACTTTTCAAGAGTGAAGGTTCAGATGAAGGGCGGCGAAAGTGGTTGAATACTGCATATGGAGATACAGCCCTATATCCAAGTCTTCAGAGTTTAATACAAGATGCGATAAATTCTAACGATATTGTGGTTGAGCCACAAGAAGTTCTGAACCTTTCTCGTATTTCATCTTAAGTATTTAGTGGAAAGGTGTAGTATATCTTACAATATTAATGTGATCACTGCGGATTTATTCTAATCAAATCCGTCAGAATACTATCCAAACTACCATTAACTTGAATCCGATCAATTTTCTCAGCAATTCGTTCTAAAACCTCCAATTCCTTCAAACGCAACGCTACCGGATTATCTTCCATTACTTTGGCAGTATTCAACATACTCCGAGTAGCAGCAGTCTCTTCTCTGCGTCTGACAACATTAGCTTGAGCAGATTTTTCAGCTTCAACAACTTTACTTAAAATTGCCTTAATTTCCCCAGGTAAAATAATATCTTTTACACCTACAGAATCTACTTCAATTCCATAATCTGCGGCTTTTTGGCGAATATATTCAGAGATGCTTCTATCAATTGCGCCTTTATCTTCCAATAAAGTATCTAAAGTTCGTTCACCAACTGCACCACGCAAGGCAAATTGCAATTCTTTGTACAAAAATCCAGTAATATCTGATAACGCATTTTTGGCTCTTAATGGGTCTTGAATACGAAAACCAGCAGTCAAATTTAACCGCAAAGGTACTTTATCCTTAGAAAGGATTTCTTGACCAGAAATTTCCATATTTTGCAATCGCAAGTCTATGGTTTCTGTTTGTAAAGAACGTCCAAACAACCACCAAGCGTGTACCCCTGGTTGGAGTTGCCCTTGAAATTCTTGATTAATGTACAATAATCCAACGTGCTGGGTGGGAACTTGGCATAGATGCAAATAGTTACGAGTGAGCAATTTTATTTCTGCTGCACCTTCAACTAATTCAGCCACTAAGGGAGATTGTAATTTTGCATTATTGCTAATATCAATAATTTCCACTTCCACTCCTTGCCAAAATAGCTTGCGGCTGGTGGGTGGTAAAATAGAAATTACTTTCCCCCTATATCGGACAATTGCGACTTGTGAAGGCAATAATTCCACAATTTCACAGTAAGCAGCAACAAAATCAGGATGTCTTTCAATTAAGATATCTTCCAGGGGAAAATCTGGGTTAGGGACAATCCGGCTGATATTCCGCACTGCTACAGTCTTATCTATTGACCAAAAAGCATATTCTCCTGGTTCTAGAGGTCTGACAAAATTATTTTGGAGATATAGTAAACCAATTTCAGATTCAAAGATTTGGAATTTCTTCAGTCCATTTAATGCAAATGAGCGTAATTGCTGGACAAAGTAATTAGGTAATTCCCAGTTTTCTTCTAAGTTAAAAAGATGAGATTCTACTTCTATGAAACCACGCCAAAAAGCCCGTAATTGATTAGGGGCAATGGTTACCCAATTCTGACCCAAACGGACTAAAGCAGCTTCGTTGAATGCGGTTCTTACAATCAATAGATATTTTTGCAGTTCTGTACCATGATTTCGCAATAATAATTCTAGGTTTTCAATTTCCGCTTCTGGTTCGTTGAGGTCATAAGTTTTAATTTGCCAATGACGACCAAAATAAGTATATTCACCAGGCTGTAAAACTTTTTTAAAGTCGCTGCGGTGATATAAAATCCCGATTTCGTTGGGTTTAATATAAAATGTTTGCCAGATAGTAATTTGCATATTTAAACGATTATCTTGTCTAATTGTAATATTATACTACAACAGTATATTACTCTGTCAATGCAAGTGTTCACAGTTTATGTGTGGGCAAAAACTTCGCCAAAACTGGATTAAGATGAATGTAACTTTTTTCTGGTTGCTTCGTAGAAACCGAAGGAAAGAAAACATCCTGCAAATATGCCGTTCAGTTGTCCTAATGGAAACCGAAGGGACAAACTCAAGTTAGGGAGAAAGGCAGTTGCGCTTACTCATTTACTGTAGCTACTAAACATTACTCTTGCGAGTAATGACCGTTAGCAGAACACTTGCACCGCAGAGTTACTGAAAAATTACGGAGTCGAACCGCAGGATTGCTCCTTTACCATTTGCTACTTCCCATAAGTAGTGTCCTGTAACCCGGACAGGGTTGGGTGAAAGTACAGGATTTGAACCTGTTACAGATCGATTAAAAGTCGATTGCTCTACCAAATGAGCTAACTTCCTGGAGTTTGATACAGGATTTGAACCTGTGACGCATTGATTATAAGTCAACTGCTCTACCAAACTGAGCTAATCAAACGATAGAATAGGTTGGAGTACTCGGCGGTATACGCTCATACTAGAGTTTGGCGCACCAGTTAGGTATATAGAACCTAAACTATAGCTTTGTAACTTTACTACTATCCCGTTTCAAATGTAGCATATTGTAATTTGCTATGAATTTTCTTTTTAATTCTTGCCAAAATCTGAAAATCAAAGTAGACTAAGTTTGTAGACTTAGCTAGAAAACTGTGGAAACTGTAAATATCCATCAAGCTAAAACCAATCTCTCACGTCTATTATCCCGTGTAGAACATGGAGAAGAGATTATTATTTCTAACCGGGGTGTTCCCGTCGCTAAGTTAGTTCCGTTTAGTGTTTCGTCTCACCGCAGAGATAGCTTAGGACAAGATCGAGGAAAATTTGTAATTCCAGAAGATTTTAATGCACCTTTACCAGATGACATTTTGGCAGCGTTTGAGGGTAATGAGGAGTGAGACTTTTACTGGATACACAGTGTTTTTTATGGTGGTTTGCTGAACCTGAGCGTTTGCATGAAGAAGCGATCGCACATATTGCTGATGAAAGCAATGAACTATGGCTTTCTGTTGCTAGTGTGTGGGAAATGGGGATAAAAGTTGCAATTGGTAAGTTAGCATTACCAGAAGCACTGGATAGTTACATTTCTAGCCGCATGATGAAATTGGGGGCGAAATCTTTGGAAATTACAACTTCCCATGCACTCAGAACGGTGGCTTTACCTTTGCATCATAGAGATCCTTTTGACAGAATGCTCATTGCACAAGCACAGATGGAAAGTATGAGGCTTGTGACTGCGGATTTAATGCTTAAAGAGTATCAAGATACTGCTATTCTTTGGGCTGGGAATAAAAGTTAGTTTGGGAAATGCGATCGCGTAGCTACTGTAGAAAAATTTCCACTTTTTCCTGATATTATCTTGCCAATAACCACTCGCAGTTATAGACATCCTTTTTTCACCCATTGTTGTAATAAATTGAGGTAAATTTTCCTTTTTAAATATTTGTGTAGATGATGAATAAATAAGCATACTTAGGGAATATATTGCTTGCAATACAGAATTTTTACCAGCACTATTTTTTCCTACAATTCCATGTAAACGGGAATTATCGAAATTAAGTTCTGTATATTTATGGCTTTTGAAATTATGAAGTATGAGTTTTTCTAGCATATTTTTATAGATCACAATAATTCAGGAATATGGTCATCTTCATGGTTTTCAATTAATACACCAATTACTTCCATAAGAGATGCAAGAGGATGGGTTTCATCTTCACCAATTTGATCAATGAGCGCATCAAGTATATTAACTAAATGTTCATATTCTTCTTCTGTGTGAGGAACAAAAACATTCTCGGCAATGGATGACCAAGCTGTGATAGTTTGATTGATGTTTAAGGTTTGCATTATTTTTTTCTTGAATGTACCTCAAAAGCCAAATCTGCACGGTAAAAACACACATCAAACTCTAAAAAGAAGTTCATACGCCCTAATAATAAAGGTACATCATCAGATAAGCACCACGCAAAAACTAAGCGAATAGGCTCAAATGATCCAATCTGGGCAGATACCAGTAAACCTCTTGCCTCTACTGGTGCTAAATTGCCAGCCAATATCACGGAAGTAGTTTGTTCCTCCCAAATTGCACCTAGCTGAATACCTACATTGTATGGGAGAACGTTAACACTTGCGCCAGTATCCAATAAACCGGAAACATCTACTGATGAGTTACGATAAGTAAGTGTTAATGGTAACTTTGGCAGAGCATCAGGAACACCAAAGGTATCATATCCCTCTGTAAAGGCAAATCTTTGAGTTTTAGCCATTGTGCTTTTGATCGTCCGCTTCTAGTAGTTGAGCAAGTTGATGTGCGGCTGCATGGGAATTAAGCGGGGATAAAATAGAATAGGTTGCTCCCTGTTCTAATGATGGTTCTTCATCCCTAGATAATTCGGAGACTAGAAACTGCATTACTTTTAGTTTGTCTGCACGATTTAGATTTCGCAGGGTAGGAAATAGTTCTATGGCGTTCATAATTGTCATAGTAGAGAGAATTTTATATTTCTATTTTTCCACAATTTTTATAATTGTGCGATCGCTCGTTAGGGTTTGGGAAGATGCGATCATACTAGTAAATATCTATTCGAGCATTGCTATGTCTTTAGACACTTACAGAGCAAATAAGATTATTCGTTTCATATTCACTTTGTGTTTTCTATCTTAATGGCTTGAGTTATTGAGTCCATATAATCAATAATATTGTCAATGTAAATAATCAAATCAGCCATAGAAACGTCATTAGCCTGACTATTATGATGAGTAATGTTATTTCTTTTGACAACAATAGCGTTAACAATGTCTTTTTTATAGACAAAACTATCAATGGCATTTAAGTTTATACCAATTTTCTTAAAGAGAGTTATTGTTCTGTATGGATTTCCTGAAATATGTTCATCTAAATCCTTTTTTGTGATCGTTATCTTCAGGTCTTCAAATTTAAAATCATTATCTTTGATTTCTTTATGACGCAGAATATCCCATTGGACTAAATTACGTGGTATTGAAATTCTTGAAAGCTTAGTGTTAATAACTTCAATGCGTATAAAAGCTATTTCCTTAAGATATGACTCTAAATATGCACAAATGCTAATCAGGAATGACTTAACGAAGAAATTCACATTATTTTCAAAGAATGGATCTGGTTCTGCACAAATTATTCTGTTTTGAGTTTGTTGTATAATTTCCTTCAATTGATCAAATAGGGTTACATATTTATCGTGAATTTCTTGATCATTCATTAATTGCAGCCTCCAGCAGATCCCTCCATAATTGTCTTCTTCTTAAAATTGAGCTTTTATTTTGCAAGCCACCACTTAAGGTTCTTTGAAAATCATCTAATCCACAAAGTTCTTTAAACTTATTCTGGATATTTTCCTTATTTTGAATGAGAGTTTCTTTGTCAATATCACTAAAACTGTACATTAACAGATCATAGTAAACCATGCTTTGCCGTCGTCTCTGTTTAGTTGTATCTATAAAAACATCGTTCTCAAATATTGCAACACACTTATCTAGGGTACTATTAAATTCATTTCTAAGTAATTCAATTTCCTCCGAAGTTATATCCTGTTTTGACACCATGTATTCATCGAGATACTTGGATAACCTATCCTGGTATCGGTCAAGTTGTCCTTTTAGTGCAAAATATCTGAGAACTTGCTCCTCAGCCTCTAGGCTATCTTTAACTCTTTCACTATCTTCACCTAAACCAAAGTTTTTAACTGTTTCTAGTTCAGCTAATACAGAAAGGAGATTGTCAAATTCACCAGGATATATGGCGTGTCTTATTTCCTGATCTGACAGTTTGACTGCTCCCTGATTGAGTCTCGAAAAAATTTCTCTAATTAGATATTTAGGATTTTCTTTTCTGAGGATAATACACCTTATTGTAGTTGTTTCTAATTCTGATTTATATTGACCAATCTCCGAAAATTTTTTTCCTTCTAATTCTTTGAATGAACTAAGTCCTTCTAAAGCAAATTGATCATCAAAAAAACGAACAATAGTCGTAAGACGCTGCACACCGTCAATGACCATGTGCTTCCCGTCTTCAATTTCTGCAAAATAGCAAGAAGGTAGAGGTATCCTCATTAGACAGGACTCTATAAATTTTGATGACCGCTCCCAGCCGTCCTTATCCCATTTATACTTTCGCTGAAAGTCAGGATTTAAAATCAGTTTTGGAGGCTTTGCAGTAATGCGGGTACATAACGTTTCAAACGGATAATCAACAGGATATAGATTGAGAATTTTGTTTTCGTTGTCTTGATTCATATTATGGGTATTCAATTCAGCATAATTTTTACCGATAACCCATATTATACAGTGATTTTCAATCTAATTATCTTAATTGGAGTTATTACCTATATTTCTTATTTATGAAATACCTTTCTAGACATTAAAAATTATTATATTTAAATTATTTAGTAAAGAGAGTGTTAATACGTTAATTTTGGATGTTTTAGAGCAAACAGTTGAGGTAAAAGATCAATTTGACCAATCAAAATGAGGTAGTTGATAGGAGAAGTATCGGAAACAATAATCATTTAGTACCTAACAGATTACGAATTGCTTGGACATCTTCTTCTAAGTCTTCTTCAGTGTAGGGTAAGTAAGCCTTTTGATCTTTAAGAAATTGATATGTTTCCCATCGAGAAGAAAAATTCAACATTTTGTGAACTTCTCCCGCTCCAATAAGACCTTGACGATAATTATCAGCTACAATAAGTTCCAACACCTTTTGGGAAATTTGACTCGGTTGTAGTTGTAATTGATTAGCAAGATTATCAGGAATTTCAATCATTATTTGCATAATTTATACTCCTTGTTAACTGTTCACTTTTAAATTATACCACATCGCAGAAAAATATTATTCTTGATTCACCAAACTTAACTGCGTTTATAAACCATTTCCATCCTCAACTTCTCCATCTCAATCTTCAACCTTTCATTCTCCATTTTCAACCCTGTATTTTCATCCTTAATCAACTCTACCTCATTCCGTTTACTCAAAGCCTGATTAATTGCCAACTTTCGCATATCCAAAGAAAACCAACGTTGATAAGTTTTCGTATGAATCTGCACACCATGACCCAAATTATCCGCCGCAGCTTTAATAGGAACTCCCAAAATATGCGCTCGAATTGCCCAACCATGACGTAAATCATAGGGTTTAAAATCTAAACCTATTTTTCTAAACCACCAACTCACCCTTTGGATTAAAGCCGTGATTTCTGCATGATTATTTTGGTCTTTTTTACTAATTGCGATCGCTAACATTTCTAAATATTTCGGATTCCTTAAATCAAATTCATCAATCCATTCCTTATATAAAGGTAAAGCTTCCCTTTCACCAGTTTTACAATCTTTATCAACCTTCCAAGTTAAATCTATGTTTTCATTACTTAACCACCAAGCAATATGAGGATTAATAAAAAGCTCACGGGGACGTAAACCAAAAACCACTAACATTCCATAAATCCAGCGCCAAAGTTGCCAGCTATCTTTCACATCTTGATTAACTTGCTTACCTCTGTTATTCAGATATTCATCAAACTTGTAGAATCCTGTAACTATTTCTTTATCTGTAGGAATATTCCGAGAATTACTCTCAGGCATTTTGGAATATTTAGATAAATCAATTTCGATATTGAAAGTCTGACAAAAAGCAGAAATAGCTCTAGCGGCATTATATTTTGCCCATTGTTTATCTATTTTTTCAACTGAAGTAATCAAATTTTCCGCAGTTGCCAAATATTGGGGATTAGTATAGCGTTTTGTTCGGGAAAAATAATAGAAAAAAGTATGCTCGCTTTTAGTAGTGCGTTGATGAGTTTTAAAATATTCCTCTTCAAACTGTTCGAGTAATTCTCCTATAGTTGTTAAATCCTTTTTAAGCGCCTCATTTCCTAAATATTTATCAGTCCAGGCAAATGTTTTTCTAGCAATTAACTTTCCTAATTCATAAGCTTCTTCTTCAGCCGTTTTCAGTCCATCCAAATTAGCGGGAATATTCAAAGTGAGATTGTATTGTTTTCTTCCCGTTCCCCTTGTATCCTGATCTCCCGGTTTAATGGGTAAAGTTGCCCGTAATTGCAGACATCCATTTGATTCCCGAATTGTTACCCTAGCCTTCGCAGACTTCAAACGCAGATTTACCTGCTCTAATTCCCATAGTAGCTGTTCTTTCATCATCCTTGGTGTTGCTGATTAAGAATATGAATTTATTTCACGCAGAGTCACAGAGAGTAAGAGTTGAGAATTGTCTCGTTCCCAGACTCTGGCTGGGAATGCAGATGACGAGGTTCTACCTCGACTATCTTCAGCGGAGGCAGAGCCTCTAACTGAGGCATTCCCTGTCTGAGCCAGGGAACGAGAGGTTGGTATTAGCCTATATTTAGACTAAAAATAAATGTGTTATCTGCATACATTGTTTATCGCTGACATTGCTCACTGCAAACATAGCGGAGTGAAAAGCTATTAAACCATTAGAATAACTACTCCGGTCCTTACCACGGTTACGACGGATTCGCAATCTTTGCTCGTGACATGGATTTGGCGCTAAACAGCCCAACCTGGGGATTAATCGGCGCTCCCTGGAACAAAAAAGCTCAAGCTAAAGCAAAGGCTAAAGCTTCCGTCTAGAAACACCAGAGAGTAGGGGCAACCCTGCCCGTACAGGGATAGCCTGGGGTGTTTACCCCAGGGGGGAGTTGGAAATTCAAAATTCAAAATTAAAAATTCAAAGTTTCGGATTTTGGATTTTGCATTCTGAATTTTGAGCCACATTCCCGACTTCCCCCAAAGGTGGAGAAACCCCGCCCCAAAAGCAAACACAACACACAGCAAGCTTGGAGATACACAAAATGCCTCAGAATCCAGAAAATATTAAGGATCACGTTGAGTTATTCCACCAGCCAGAATACCAACAACTGTTTGAAAACAAGAGACAGTTTGAAAACGGTCACGACCCCGCAGAAGTAACACGGGTTGCAGAATGGACAAAAAGCTGGGAATATCGTGAAAAGAACTTTGAACGTACAGCTTTAACAGTTAACCCAGCTAAGGGTTGCCAACCTCTAGGTGCAATGTTTGCTGCTGTAGGTTTTGAAGGTACTCTTCCCTTCGTTCAAGGTTCTCAAGGTTGCGTGGCTTACTTCCGTACCCACTTAACCCGTCACTACAAAGAACCATTCTCCGGCGTTTCTTCTTCTATGACTGAAGACGCTGCTGTGTTCGGTGGTCTGCAAAATATGATCGATGGCTTGGCTAACTCCTACAGCCTTTACAAGCCAAAAATGATTGCTGTCTGCACCACCTGTATGGCAGAAGTTATCGGTGATGACTTACAGTCATTCATTGGTAACGCGAAGGAAGCTGGTTCAGTTCCTCAAGATTTCCCAGTACCTTTTGCTCACACACCTAGCTTCGTCGGTTCCCACATCACTGGTTATGACAACATGATGAAGGGAATTCTTTCTACCTTGACCGAAGGTAAGAAGAAAGCTAAGAGCAATGGTAAAATCAACTTCATTCCTGGTTTTGATACCTACGTAGAAAACAACCGCGAAATCAAGCGGATGGCTAACTTGATGGGTATTGACTACACTGTTTTATCTGATAACAGTGACTATGTTGATTCACCCAACACTGGTGAATTTGATATGTACCCAGGTGGTACTAAGCTGGAAGATGCAGCAGATTCCATCAACGCTAAGGCTACTGTTGCTCTGCAAGCTTACTCCACTACTAAAACCCGTGAATACATCGCTAAGGAATGGAAGCAAGATGTCTCCGTTTCTCGTCCTTGGGGTATCAAGGGAACTGATGAGTTCTTGATGAAACTCAGCGAATTGACTGGTAAGGCTATTCCTGAAGAGTTGGAAATTGAACGTGGTCGTGCTGTTGACGCAATGACCGATTCCCACTCATGGTTGCATGGCAAACGCTTCGCTATCTACGGTGATCCTGACTTAGTTTACAGCGTAGTTGGTTTCATGTTGGAAATGGGTGCTGAACCTGTACATATCTTGGTTCACAACACCAACGATGTATTCGAGAAAGAACTGCAAGCATTGTTAGATTCTAGCGTCTTCGGTAAGGGTGCTAAAATCTGGGGTGGTAAGGACTTGTGGCACATGAGATCACTCTTGTTCACAGAACCCGTAGACTTGTTAATTGGTAATTCCTACGGTAAGTACCTGTGGCGTGATTGTAAGGTTCCCCTGGTAAGAATTGGCTATCCTATCATGGATCGTCACCACTACCACCGTTACGCTACTGTTGGTTATAAAGGTATAATCAACCTCCTCAACTGGATTGTTAACACAATCTTTGAAGATATCGACCAACACACCAATATTCCTTCTAAGACAGATATTTCCTACGACTTGATTCGTTAAGAATGTCTTTGGGGGACGGGGAAACCCCGCCCCGACAATGTTCATTAAATAGATAACGAATTGTAGTAATTATCACTTGTCAATTAAGGGTCAGGAAAAGACAAATCAATTCAAATATCAAAATTCAAAGTTATGAGTTTTGCAAATTGAATGAGTCCTAACTTTTCCTTTTCCCTTTTCTTTTTTTTCATGGCATTTACCTGAGATATCTAATATGGAAACAACTCACTCACACACTCATCCACATCCTCAGCCTAATTACCATCCACCTAATGATCAAGAAGATTCTGGTTCTTTCGGTCTTCTGAAGCCTTTGCGACGATGGGTGGATGGAATTAAAGTTACAAATTTCCGCATTGCTCATATACTTTGTCAAGTAATTCCTTGCTGTTGTCCTTTTGAGAGAGATGTTAATTTATTTGGGTGGACTTTACATATTCCACCACTATGCAAACTCAATCCGTTGTATGATGAGTTTGTTTACTTAAGATTTCGGGCTTTGTCTTACCTTGCTGATGAATGTGGTGAAGATGTCACAAGGTACATTTGCTAGATTTTCTGATTACTCATTTCATCTACAAATAATAGGGTATTGTTGAATTAAGATAAAAAGATATCACACGGAATCGCAACATAAATAGTGAGCTTTTTATACTTAAATTCAGCAATACCAATAATAGAGTAGGAATTTGTACTTGATGATTTCTTTTATTTTTCGTGAAGGTTTTATTTTTTGTCAATAGAAGAATATGGATTTAATGAACCGCGAAGGCGCGTTCGCGCAGCGTTCCGAAGGAAAGAGCGCGAAGGAAGAAAGAAGAAGAAGGAAGAAGAGAGGTAATTTTATATTGGGAATGGACTATGAAAATTCAGGTACGGCTAAATAGATATCTTTTCTGAAACTTTATGTGTGTAAATATTGTGTAAAGAGGAATTTTGCGGGAAGTCTATTCAGGTTTGCTCATATTTCAATTAATAACTTCCATCTAACGCGAGAAGACAGATGAAAATTACCCAAGGCAAAATTAACGAGTTACTTAGTGAGTCAGGATGCGAACATAATCAAAAGAAACAAGAAAAGAAAAACAAGTCTTGTACACAACAAGCTCAACCAGGTGCGGCTCAAGGGGGTTGTGCTTTTGATGGAGCAATGATTGCTTTAGTACCTATTACTGATGCTGCTCATTTGGTTCACGGACCGATCGCTTGTGCTGGTAATTCTTGGGGTAGTCGAGGGAGTTTGTCTTCTGGCCCAATGCTTTATAAGACTGGTTTTACCACTGATATTGGTGAAAATGATGTTATTTTCGGTGGTGAGAAAAAGCTCTATAAGGCAATTTTGGAGTTAAAGGAACGCTATACACCAGCAGCGATTTTTGTTTATGCAACTTGCGTAACTGCTCTGATTGGTGATGATGTTGATGCAGTTTGTAAGGTTGCGGCTGAGAAGATTGGTATTCCTGTGATTCCTGTGATTGCTCCGGGTTTTATTGGTAGTAAAAATCTGGGTAATCGCTTTGGTGGTGAAGCTTTACTAGAATATGTAGTGGGAACTGCTGAACCAGAATATACTACACCTTATGATATTAATTTAATTGGTGAGTACAATATTGCTGGCGAAATGTGGGGCGTTTTGCCTTTATTTGAAAAGCTAGGTATTCGCGTTTTATCGAAAATTACTGGTGATGCTCGTTATGAAGAAATTCGTTATGCTCACCGGGCTAAGTTAAATGTAATGATTTGCTCACGGGCGCTATTAAATATGGCGCGGAAAATGGAGGAACGTTATAACATTCCTTTCATTGAAGAGTCTTTTTATGGTATTGATGATATTAACCGTTGTCTAAGAACTGTTGCTAAGAAATTAGGTGATGCTGATTTAATAGCACGGACAGAAATGTTAATTGCTGATGAAACTGCGGCTTTGGATATTGCCCTAGCTCCCTATAGAGAACGCCTGAAAGGTAAGCGGGTGGTTTTATATACTGGCGGTGTGAAAAGTTGGTCAATTATCTCGGCAGCTAATGATTTAGGAATTGAAGTTGTTGCTACTAGTACTCGTAAAAGTACAGAGGAAGATAAGGCGAAAATCAAGAAGTTGTTGGGCAATGATGGCATTATGCTAGAGAAAGGTAACGCCCAAGAATTACTGAAGTTGGTGCGAGATACTAACGCAGATATGCTTATTGCTGGGGGACGGAATCAATATACGGCGTTGAAAGCGCGGATTCCTTTTCTGGATATTAACCAAGAACGTCACCATCCTTATGCGGGTTATGTGGGGATGGTGGAAATGGCGCGGGAGTTGTATGAGGCTTTATACAGTCCTGTCTGGGAACAAATACGTAAGCCTGCTCCTTGGGATGAAGAGGAAGTTTAATGGGGGTTTCCAGGAGGCTTTGCTTTCAGAGTCCTACCGTGTAATTGCTCTTGTGCCATACATAACACCCCACCCCTAGCCCCTCCCCGCAAGCGAGGAGGGGGACTGGATTTTCGGTTAAATCGTGTTTTTAGGGAAGGATGTGTGTACACCGTAGGCACGTGAGTCAGGGAACGAGAGGAAAGTTTAAAATTTATGAAAGATTAATTTATGGCAATTGTTAATACTCCGAACAAGTCTCTTACTGTTAATCCGCTGAAACAAAGTCAGGCTTTGGGTGCTTCTTTAGCTTTTTTGGGGTTGAAGGGTGCAATGCCTCTGTTTCACGGTTCCCAAGGTTGTACTGCTTTTGCTAAGGTTGTGTTGGTGCGGCATTTTCGGGAAGCGATTCCTCTGGCTACTACGGCTATGACGGAAGTCACTACTATTTTGGGTGGTGAGGAAAATGTTGAGCAAGCTATTCTGACTTTGGTGGAAAAGGCGAAACCGGAAATTATCGGTTTGTGTACGACTGGGTTAACGGAAACGAGGGGGGATGATATTGAGGGTTTTTTGAAGGAAATCCGCAAACGTCATCCTGAACTTGACTATTTAGCGATCGCATTTGCCCCGACTCCAGATTTTAAAGGTGCGTTGCAAGATGGTTTTGCAGCAGCGGTGGAAAGCATTGTCAAGGAGATTCCCAAAGCGGGGGGAATTAAACCTGAACAAGTCACGATTTTGGCTGGTTCTGCTTTCACTCCTGGAGATGTGCAGGAAGTTCGAGAAATTGTCACCGCTTTTGGATTTGAACCGATTTTTGTCCCTGATTTGGGTGCTTCTCTAGATGGACATCTGGAGGATGAATATAGCGCGGTGACGGTAAGCGGGACAACTCTCAAACAACTGCGTTCTTTGGGTAGTTCGGCTTTTACCTTAGCTTTGGGTGAAAGTATGCGCGGTGCTGCCAAGATTCTGCAAGAGCGTTTTGGCACAGATTACGAAGTATTTAAGGATTTGACGGGTTTAGAACCTGTGGATGAGTTCCTGCAAGCGTTAGCGGTGTTGAGTGGTAATCCCGTACCGGAAAAATATCGCCGTCAACGTCGTCAGTTGCAAGATGCAATGTTGGATACTCATTTTTACTTCGGTGCAAAACGGGTATCTTTGGCACTAGAACCGGATTTACTTTGGTCTATGGTGCATTTTTTACAGTCAATGGGGGCTTCTGTTCACGCTGCTGTGACAACCACGCGATCGCATTTATTAGAACATCTCCCAGTCAAAAGCGTTACTATTGGCGACTTGGAAGATTTAGAAGGGTTAGCTGTAGGTTCAGATTTGCTGATTGGTAACTCCAACGTGAATGCGATCGCTAAACGTCTCAAAATCCCCTTCTACCGTCTCGGAATTCCCATCTATGACCGTTTAGGAAATGGCTTATTCACCAAAGTAGGCTATCGCGGCACAATGGAAGTTTTGTTTGGTATGGGAAACCTCTTTTTAGAACACGAAGAGACATTAATGATCAATCATTGGTCATCAGTAATTAATAGGGAATAGGTGACAGTGAAAGCCATAACCCGCCTGGGAATGAATTCCCAGTCTCATAGCTGAAGTCATCTAAAGATGACTAAATAATCTCAAAATTCTTTAGTTTACTTCAGTAAACTTTGGCTATTAGCCCGGAAATTCATTTCTGGGCGGGTGTGGAAGCCAACAAATAAGCGATTTTTAGCTTAAGTTGACACCAAAGAAGATTGTTAAACCTCTACAACAGAAAACCGACAACCGACAAAGGACAAATGAACGTGAAAATTGCCTTCACCACAACAGACAGAATTCATGTTAATGCTCACTTCGGTTGGGCTAAAGAAATTGATGTTTATGAAATTTCAGATAATGGATATGAATTCCTACAAACTCTGAAATTTGAAGGCGACCTCAAAGAAGATGGTAACGAAGATAAAATCACACCTAAACTTGAGGCATTAAATGATTGTACAATCGTTTATGTAGTCGCCATAGGTGGCAGCGCAGCCGCTCGTTTAATCAAAAAAGGTGTGACACCAGTCAAGGCTAAATCAGAAGAAGAAAAAATCGAAGAAATTCTGAATAAATTAGTAACAACTCTCAAAGGAAACCCCCCACCTTGGTTGCGTAAAGCCTTGAATAAAACCAAGTCAAACTTTGCAGAAGAAGTAGAAAACGAAGCAGCCGTATGAGTGAAAATAACAGTGTCAATGGAACCGCTACAAGCACACCAATAACCTCAGCATTCCTGAAAGCATTAGTTCAACAAATCCGGGCGCAAGATACTTATGGAACTTACCGGAATTGGGCTGATGAATTAATCCTCAAACCTTTTATTGTCACCAAACAAAAGAAACGAGAAATTTCCATTGAAGGTGAAGTAGACCTAGCAACAATATCACGAATCAACGCCTTCTTCCGGGCTGTAGCCTCCAGCATCGAGAAAGAAACCGGATTAATTTCTCATGTTGTAGTTGACTTAGGTCATGAAGGATTTGGTTGGGCATTAGTCTTTTCAGGTCGTTTATTGTTAGCTGTAAAAACCTTACGCGATGCCCATCGCTACGGCTTTGATTCCCTAGAAAAACTAGCCGAAGAAGGAGAATCATTCGTCAACAAAGGCATTGATTTAGCTAAACGTTTCCCCGAAGTAGGAAATATTTAACAAATTGGTAATAGGAACTGGGAAAGAATTATCGTAAGAATTCAGGAGTCAGGAGTCAGGAGAAAGAAGAAGAATATTTTTCTTTTCTGTTAAGAGTTCCCGGCTATATCAAACATTATGTATCCTGAATCCTGAATCCTTACCAATTATCCTACTTCCTTCCTTCTTCCTTCTTCCTTCGCGTCCTTCGCGCCTTCGCGGTTCATTAAATCCATATTCTCCTAGTACGAATAAAGTATTACCAATTCCCAATGACAATTGAGGAACTCACAACAAAAATCAGAAAGCTAAATAGCAAAGCAGGTCAAATGAAAATGGATCTGCACGATTTAGCTGAAGGACTACCAGCAGATTACAAAACATTGATGGATGTTGCCGCTGAAACTTACGAAATCTACCGACAACTAGATGAACTCAAGCAGCAACTCAAACAACTGGAGAGTGCAAAATGACCGGGACTATTCAAGAATTCAACAAACTTGCAGATGCAGAAGAATATTTTATCTTCTTTCAACTGCCCTACGACCAACAATTTGTAAACATAAATCGTCTCCATATATTGAAAAAATTCTCTCAATATATGCAAGAGATTGATAATACTTCTCCTAACTTGAGTGATACAGAAAAATTAACTCAATATTCCTTAGCTTTGCAAAAAGCTTATGAAGTTTTTCTAGAATCAACACCCCACGAACAAAAGCTGTTCAAAGTGTTTAACGATAAGCCAAAGAATGTAGTCACGCTGACAGAAATCACTTCTGATTAGGAGGTATAAATTGATCAACCTAACGCCTACCGAATTAGAACGCTATAGTCGCCAAATGATGCTCCCAAATTTTGGCGAAGCGGCTCAAAAACGCCTCAAGTCAGCGACTGTTCTGGTGTCGGGTGTGGGGGGATTAGGCGGTACGGCGGCGCTTTACTTAGCAGTAGCAGGCGTTGGGCGGCTAATCTTAGTCCGGGGTGGTGATTTGCGGCTGGATGATATGAATCGTCAGATTTTGATGACTGACGACTGGGTGGGTAAACCGAGAGTATTCAAAGCCCAAGAAACACTAAAAGCCATCAATCCTGATGTCGAAGTGGACGTAGTTCACGATTACATTACCGCCGAAAATGTGGACTCATTGGTGCAATCAGCGGATATGGCTTTGGATTGCGCTCACAATTTCACAGAACGCAATTTGTTAAATGAAGCCTGTGTGCGATCGCGTAAGCCAATGGTAGAGGCAGCTATGGACGGGATGGAGGCTTACCTCACCACGATTATTCCTGGTGTCACCCCTTGTTTATCCTGTCTATTTCCAGAAAAGCCTGATTGGGATCGGCGCGGTTTTTCCGTTCTGGGCGCGGTTTCTGGGACTTTGGCTTGTTTAACAGCCTTAGAAGCCGTGAAGCTAATTACCGGTTTTAGTCAACCGCTATTGTCAGAACTACTGACGATTGACTTGAACAGAATGGAATTTGCTAAACGTCGTTCTCACCGCGATCGCAATTGTCCCGTCTGCGGTAACACTGCACCTTGGAGATACTCCCAATCTCAACCGTTAACGGTGTGAAATTCCGTTCCGCCAAAAAAGCAATTTCCCACATCTAAAAATCAGAATAATCGCTACAGAACAGGAAACAAAATGGCTGTTACTTTAACAGAAAAAGCAGAATTTCGTCTGTGGGCATTTTTAAGAGGTTCCGCAACCGACGAATCTAATAAAGCTAAAAAAGGTGTCCGCATCTCTGTCAAAGATGGTGGTTGTAGTGGCTATGAATATGGAATTGACATTACAAATCAGCCTCAACCAGATGATGTCGTAACTCAACAAGGAAATGTGTTGCTTTACGTGGACGCTAAAAGTGCGCCGTTATTAGAAGGTGTTGTCATAGATTTTGTTGAGGGAGTAATGGACAGCGGTTTCAAGTTCACCAATCCCAATGCAACTGATACCTGCGGTTGTGGAAAGTCTTTTAAAACAGATGATGGTACGCCTACCGGTGTACCTTGCAGCTAGGAAATTCAAAGTTCAAAAATTCGATCCTTTATTTTGAATTTTGAATTGTACCAGGGAGACTTAACCAAGTCAGCAAAACTAACTTTATTCACGTTTGAGGAGAATCGAACAATGGCTTATCAAGTAAGATTGTTGAACAAAAAGGACAACCTTGACACCACAATTGAATGTGACGAAGAAACTACAATTCTAGATGCAGCAGAAGAAGCCGGTATTGAATTACCCTTCTCTTGTCACGCTGGTTCTTGTTCTAGCTGTGTAGGTAAAGTTGTAGAAGGTGAAATCAACCAAGATGATCAAAACTTCTTGGATGATGAGCAAATGGCTAAAGGATTCGCTCTATTGTGTGTTACATACCCTCGCTCTAACTGCACAATTAAAACCCATCAAGAGCCTTATCTAGTCTAAAATTTTAATGTCTTAGCTTGTATAAAGATGAAGGATGTTAATCATCCTTCATTCTTTTAATTTTAACCTTTCATTTTTATTCCGCAATGTTTACTTCTTTTAGTTTTACAGGTTGCTCTTTAGAATTGCTCAAGCCAGGAGAAAAAGGAATTATTATTTCTTGTAAAACTCAGGATGAAAGCATTCGTAAAAAAATCATTTCTATGGGAATAACAACAGGAAATAGTATAAGTTTAGAACAGCAATTTCCTTGTTTAATCGTTAAATTTAATAATATATCTATGACAATAGATCGACAAACAGCCCGCGCTATTTATGTTCGTGTGGTTGATATTTGAGAAGATTCATATAACTAGTAGGGTGCGTCAGACAAATAACCTAGTAATAAAATGATTAAATTAAAAATCTGACGCACCGTATACATTTTCAATTTTTTAGTCAGCTTTTGCCTTTATTGACCAATTTAAGATTAGTCCTCTTGCTGATAAGTACAGTAAAACTCCATTGACAAGATGCCAAAATAAATGAGTGCCAATTGGGAAATAAGGGCAAACTATCTGATCTAAACTCCGAAATAATAAAGCTAAAAGGAACACCCCTGCTGCTCCTAATAATATAAATCGCTCACGTTTTTGTTGTTGAAAATGATAAATTCCCAGTCCCAGTAAAAACAAAAATGCAGGAGCGTAGGAAAGAGATCCATTGAATATATTTGTGAATTGTTTACTGTAATCACTCGCAAAGTAAAAAACAACAATCAAAGATCCACTATAAATATATTTCATCTTCATTACCTGACGACTGTAAAGCCATATAAAACAAAATTGAAAAAACATAATAGGCAAAACATCTAATAAGCTCGCCCATTCTGTTGCAAAGGTATGGAATAGAGTGCTACCAATACCAATTGAAATTGCTAAAATAATCAGTATCCAAATACCATTTGTAATTTTTTGTTGTCGTCGTGCTAATTGCCAAATAGCCCCTGCTGCAATGAAGAAAGAAATATTAGATATAGCATTAAATGGTTCACTCCATAAACCAGGAATGATGCGTTCACAGTAAAGATCAATGTAGTCATTCATAGATTTTTCTCTGTTTTATACGTAGGTATTTGGTTGTTCAAGTAATCCCATCGCATACTGCAAAGCATCCCCTGATATCTCATCAGAACTATGCTCTAAACCTGGTTTAATAAAATCTAGAAGTAATACTGCTCGTGGTAAATCAGAGTCGTTCCATGCTTCATGTTCTGTTGTATCTTCAAAAATTAAGCAATCACCTTCCTGCCAATGTTTTAGGGACTGACCAACGCGCAGACTACACTTTTCTGGAACAACTAAACCAAGATGCAAGCGAAATTCATTTTTTGCCCAGCCTGTGTGGGGTTGAATATGTGTATGGGGAGCTAAACGAGAAAATCCTGCTAAGGTCAAATTGGGAATTTGTTCTGACGGGGAGACAAACAAGGCTGAAAACAAGACAGTGTAAAGAATATAACGATTTATGGTAAAAAAAGATAGGTCAAGTATTGTCAATAAGACCTATCTAATGAAAATGATACCTTTATTCTATCAAAAGCACTTAAAAAGTCAATTGAGTCTAGCAGAATACAGCGCTCTGTAGGAATCGCATTACCCATCCTACACTTTACAAGTCGCTAAATTTTTTAGTCAACAGCAACAAGTACATCCGATGACTTAATTACAGCATAAGCCTCTTTACCCTCTACTAAACCCAGCTTTTCTGCTGATGATTTAGTGATGACAGATACTACTTCTACACCAGGTGCTAATTCTAGTGTTACCTCTGTATTAATTGAACCAGGAGTAACTTTTTTCACAGTTGCTTTGAATGTATTTCTGGCGCTGATTTCCATTATTTTTATTTTCCTTTTAGTTATTTACACTGAATAAACTAACAAATTTTATATATTAGTGGTGAATTTTTAGATTTTCTTAACAAGTCTATCGAGTAGGATGACACAACCTGCAATTATATTTATACGAAATTACAAACAGTTGTAAATCATAATTTTTATACTTTTTTAATGGCAATTAATATAAAATTTTATCATGGATTTTTAATTTCAAATATTTGAAAAAAAGATGAAATGTGATTCCTGTTTAACCATGCTAAAAATCCGGTAATCTTTAATAAATGATTTATAATTCAAACTTATCAGAGTGATAATATATAAATAAGCTAAATTGTTGGTAGTGAACCATTACTTCAACAAAAAGCCATTATAGAGTTATCAAAGATATTCTTACGTTATTCCTGATTAAGCTAAAACAAAGGTAGAAAGTAAGAAAGTTAGACAAAAATATAGAGAAACTGCGTAAATCTTAATTCCCAAAAAATTGATGTTTCCAAATCATTTAGGATTGCTCTATAAGAATTAGAAAGTGTTCGTCAGCTACTAATAACTCATGAGAATTGAAATAGTGTTTTTAGATATGGTGAGCAATGCTCACCATTACGTTTTTAGTTGTCGTCACAGTAATAATTATGAGTCAAACAAATCAGCCAAAATTGAGCGCAGAAACTAACCAATGGCTAATAGCAAATGGTTACAATACTGAAGATTTAAATCAGCGTGGTGAAAACGGTGATACAGCTTTAATGAAAGCTACTAGAGAGGGAGTCTACCCAGTTGTCAAAGAACTGATAGATGCGGGTGTAGATATTAACGCCAGAAACAATGATCGCAATAATGCTTTATGGTTCGCTTGTTTTGGTAATCACTACGATTTAATGAATTTGCTGCTGTCAGTCAACATTGATATTAACAATCAAAATGATAATGGTGCAACTGTCCTGATGTATGGTGCATCGGCTGGAAAGACAGAAGTAGTAAGGTTGCTATTACAACACAATCCTAACATGAATTTACAAAATTTGGACGACTATAAAGCAATTGACTTTGCCAGCAATATAGAAGTTTTAAGGTTACTGAAAAATGCCACACAGTAAGCTTTCTAAAGAAGCCTGTCACGAGGCTACCAAGCATTCTTACCTATCAGTGCAGATGAATCCCAATTATGTGGATGCATCAACTCAACCTCACACCTTTAAAGTTTATCCAAAATTTTATCGGCGAGTGAAATTAATTGTCGATAATCCAATTCATGCTTTTATCAGGTTAACAAGCGCCATTACTTTTGAGAAGATTTACAAGGATGGTCTTTATAAACTCCGGGTAAATCCCTCAGCAGGCGCGTTATACCCAACGGAGGTTTATATTCAAATACGTGGTGTTGAGGGATTTATAGATGCTATCTATCATCTGGAAGTTGAGAATAATTGTCTAACACTGATCTATGAATTAATTGATGATGGGTTGGAGAGTTATGTTATACCAAATAAACGTATCAATGGATTCATTTTTTTAGTTAGTTGTGTTTATTATAGGTCTAGCTGGAAATATCAAGACAGGAGCATGAGGTATTGCTTTTTGGATAGCGGACACCATTTGGGTGCGATCGCATCTTCAGCATATCTTCACGAAAAAAACATCCAATTAATCTTTGACTTTGATAAACTCTCTCTCAATGCTGATTTAGGATTTGAGAATAAGGAGTTTATTACTAGTTGTGTGATATCGGGAGAAACGCAAGAAAAGTCAGTCAGACGCTTAAGACTACCAGTTCCTTTTGTTTGTGGTACTGATTATTTTCAAGCTAATCAATTCATTGAAGATGCCTATCAAGCAACATCATGGCAACCTAGTCACCAGCAACATCTAGAACATCCTCAATTTAATTTTCACCGAGAAAGGTTTTCTGAGAACGTTTGGAATAGGCGTTCTATTCGACGTTTTCAAAAGCAGTCTATTTCCCAACAAACCTATTGGCAAATTTTGCAAGATGTTCAACAACCAATACCAAGTGAGAATTTTGAGGAAATAGAAATTTACTCGGTGGTGCATCGTGTCGAGGGAATGACACCCGGTTTATATAACGGTAGGAATCTCATAAATTCGGGTGATTTTAGCGAAAATACAGGTTACTTGTGTATTAATCAGGCGCTGGCTAAAGATTGCGCTGTAACTTTGTTTTTTGTATCCGATTATCTCAGCTATCAAACTGCTATGCAATTAGCTGGTTTTATCGGACAAAGAGTGTATCTATTTAGCAATTATTGGGGCATAGATTGTAGCGGGATTGGTGCTTTTTATGATGATGAAGCCCAAGAGTTTCTAGGAACCAATAAGGATGTGCTTTATGTAATGGCAATTGGTAAATAAAATAGGAAAATCAAGAGAAATGGCTAGAAGACAATTTGATTCCCATGCTGATGATAAGCACCCTATGCAGCCAACATCAGCAGATATTATTTTGCGGCAACAATTAGAGTATTCTATTAGTAGGTACTTCTATGACGGGTGCGATCGCACTATTCAAGGTCTATTATCCGATTGTCGTTGGTATGTGACAACCCATGCTAGTGCTTTAACATTGGTAATCGAATGCCCTGATCAAGTTACTAACTGGCGAGTTTTGCAAAAAATCGTACCAATGGGAAGTCTACTCTACAGCATTGTCAGCAGTGCTAAAATTCGCGTATGTCCCCCTGAAACTAATGGCATACCATTTGAAATGAGGGTAGATGAATTATCAGTTTATCGTGATTGGGCATAAGCTAAATTTGGGATTTTGGATTATTAATTAAGCCATAACATTCTGGCTGAAAATTGTGATTAGTTCTGCAAAAACTAAATCGGCTGAATGTTGGACAACTGGACTTAATTCTAAGCCTAAATTAAGGTTAGCGGCTTCAATTAAATAAACTGTCACCTGTTGAGGAAAATCATCTGCAAAGATTTTTCTCCCGGCTGCTAAAGCATGATCCCAACGAAAATCATGCAGGTTGTAACTAGGTTCTGGCAGTGCTTCTAGTTCTTTACCTGGGACTTTAAATATAGCACCTGGTTCGGAACCTGTGCAACTGGCATCCAAAATAATTAATTTTTCACTTCCTCTCGCTTGAAACATCACTTCCATTCCCGCAGTACCACAATCAAAAATGCGGATGTTGGGGTGAGGGTTTTGAGCGAGATATTGCTGTAAACGTTGGGCGATGATTACGCCTACAGCATCGTCATTACGATTGAGATTTCCACATCCAATGATAGTTAGCATGGGATATTTATAATAACATGATTTTTATTATATCGGCGCGGAAAAATTAATATTTACGGAAATTTTGACTATATCTTTGATTATTAACTTTATAGTGGCTATAGCAGCCGTAAGTCATGCACGAAAATCTTTATTCTCTCTGCGTTTGGCGTGATTAGTCCTACACAATATTTCTCACCCATCAGACAGAATTGTATATGCTAGTATTTCGTGATACAGACTCTAAAGGTAGAGGTATATTTGCTCAGAAGAGTTTTGCTAAAGGAGAGGTAATTGAAAAAGCAGCAGTGATTGTTATCCCTAAGCAACAAGTTAAATTAATTGTCAAAACGGTTTTATTAAATTATTATTTTGGTTGGCATGGGGAAAGTGGAGCTATAGCTTTGGGCTTTGCGTCACTTTTTAATCATTCTTATCATCCCAATGCGCTTTATGTTAAGAATTTTTCTAAAAATGTAATTGAAATTATTGCTCATAAAGATATTCGAGCAGGTGAAGAAATTACTGTTAATTATAATGGGCAGGTTGATGATTTATCGCCTGTTTGGTTTGATGTTGTGGAGTAAGTCTCACGCAGAGGCGCAGAGTCGCAGAGAGTAAAACAGGAGTGAGTTATTGTGCGATCGCTAATGCTTGAAGTGCAGAGGAAAATAGTATCTTAGAGATATCTTCCAACTGGGTTGCAAGTTCCCTTTTAATAATGATTTATTTAGTAACTTTGACTACTTTCATTATTTTTTCAAGTGTTCTAAATAAACGGCAAAATATATTATGATTTTGTTACATTCTTGTTAAGAAAGGTTACAGGAATCTTAACAAAAGGAAATATGTCTTATGGTAGCACTGGAGAAAAAGCCATTACATCAAGTTGTCATTGTTGGTGGTGGCTTTGGTGGACTGTATACAGCAAAGACTCTTGGTAACGCAAATGTAGATGTTACTCTCATTGATAAACGGAATTTTCACCTATTTCAGCCGCTTTTATATCAAGTTGCAACAGGTACGTTATCACCTGCTGATATTTCTGCACCATTGCGATCTGTATTCAGCAAAAGCAAGAATACAAAAGTATTGCTGGGAGAAGTAAGTGTTATTGATCCAAAAGCGCAACAAGTTATTTTGGGTGATCAAATAGTACCTTATGATACATTAATTGTTGCCACAGGTGCTAACCATTCCTATTTTGGTAAAGATAGCTGGAAAGAAACTGCTCCTGGTTTGAAAACTGTTGAAGATGCCATAGAAATGC
The DNA here is from genome assembly GCF_051781005.1 of Anabaena sp. WFMT. Taxonomy (NCBI): domain Bacteria; kingdom Bacillati; phylum Cyanobacteriota; class Cyanophyceae; order Nostocales; family Nostocaceae; genus Anabaena; species Anabaena sp. WFMT. The sequence continues at coordinate 131,705 of NZ_JBPWOA010000017.1, forward strand.
GTCGGCGGATATTTTCAGCATTTGAAGCGGCAGAACAAGAAACTGATCCCGAAAAACGTCGTGCTTTTTTGACTTTTGTGATTGTGGGGGGTGGTCCTACCGGTGTAGAATTGGCAGGTGCGATCGCAGAATTGGCATACAAAACTCTCAAAGAAGATTTCCGCAACATCAACACCTCAGAAGCGAAAATTTTGCTATTGCAAGGGGGCGATCGCATTCTCCCACACATTGCGCCAGAATTATCCAAGGTAGCAGCAGAATCTTTGCAAAAATTGGGAGTGATTATCCACACTCTCACTAGGGTGACAAATATTGAAAATGACATAGTTACTTTCAAGCAAAACGATGAATTGACAGACATTGCCGCAAAAACTATATTGTGGGCAGCAGGTGTTCAAGGTTCGGCACTGGGGAAAGTCTTAGCAGAACGAACAGATGTAGAATGCGATTTCTCTGGAAGAGTAATTGTCGAACCAGATTTGACTATCAAGGGTTACAAAAACATTTTCGTAATTGGAGATTTAGCCAATTTCTCCCATCAAAATGGTAAACCCTTACCTGGTGTCGCACCGGTAGCTAAACAACAAGGAGAATATGTCGGTGGACTGATTCAACTACGTCTTCACGGTCATACTTTGCCACAATTTCATTACACCGATGTAGGTAGTTTGGCGATGATTGGGCAAAATTTAGCTGTTGTAGATTTAGGTTTTATCAAACTTACTGGTTTCCTAGCTTGGGTATTTTGGCTAATAATTCACATCTACTTCTTAATTGAGTTTGACACTAAATTGGTAGTAGTATTTCAGTGGGCATGGAATTATATTACTCGTAATCGACGCTCTAGATTGATTACAGGTAAAGAGGCTTTTTTAGAAGTAACACCTGTTAATAATAGCAGTCCTTCCCCAACTACAGAACAGAAGCAGCCAATTAAGCTGTAAGATTTTTGGCCAGTTGTACTCCTGACTCCTGACTCCTGCTGTATATTTCTTGAAAATCTAATCGGTTAAGATTGCATTCCCTGTGGTACGCTATCTGCTTTAGATAGTGTCGAGGTACAGAAGATGTCTAAGCTGCGGGTGGGATTGCTGTTTGGTGGACGTTCTGGAGAACATGAAGTTTCAATAATTTCTGCACGAGCGATCGCTAATGCTTTAAGTGCAGAGGAAAATAGTCATAAGTACGAAATAGTGCCTTTCTACATCCAAAAGGATGGTTTTTGGCAAGCTGGGGAAGTTGCACAGCAAGTTTTATCATCTGGTGTGGCTAGAGAAAATCTAGCCGTAACCCCTAATTTATGGGAGTTTCCACCACAAACAGCAGAAATTGATTTGTGGTTTCCTATTCTCCACGGCCCCAATGGTGAAGATGGTACGATTCAAGGTTTACTCACTTTAATGCAAGTTCCTTATGTGGGTTCTGGGGTGTTAGGTTCGGCTACGGGAATGGATAAAATCGGCATGAAAACCGCTTTTGCTCAAGCTGGACTACCCCAGGTAAAATATAAAGCGATAACTAGGGCGCAAGTTTGGTCAAATCCTTGTATTTTTCCGAAATTATGTGATGAAATTGAACTAACTTTAGGCTATCCCTGTTTCGTTAAACCGGCTAATCTGGGTTCATCGGTGGGAATTGCGAAAGTGCGATCGCGCCAAGAGTTAGAATCAGCTTTAGATAATGCCGCAACCTATGATAGACGCATCATAGTCGAAGCCGGTGTTGTCGCTAGAGAAGTAGAATGTGCCGTTTTAGGTAACGATAATCCCAAAGCATCTGTTATTGGTGAGATTACGTTTGATAGTGATTTTTACGATTACGAAACTAAATATACCCAAGGTAAAGCTGATTTATTTATTCCCGCACATCTGACAGAATCAGTAGTTCAGCAAATTCAAGAAATGGCATTAAAAGCCTTTTTAGCTGTTGACGCGGCTGGTTTAGCACGGGTAGATTTTTTCTATATCGAAGCTACCGGAGAAATTTTAATTAACGAAATTAATACTTTACCAGGGTTCACAGCCACAAGTATGTATCCTCAACTTTGGGCAAATACTGGCATTTCTTTTCCCAAATTAGTAGACGAATTAATTCAATTAGCTATTGAAAGACATTTAAAGAGTAACGACTGCTGAGTAAAAAAGAAATAATCTCACTCCTCCAAGATATTTGGCAAAAATTAGTATGATATTCAATTTTCTGTAAAGTTTGGGTAAAAAACTATTTTTGCCAATACAAAACTGAATTACGAACTAAAATAATGGCAACGGACAACTAAAGAGTAGTGAGTGCTGAGTATACTCAAAACGGCTAGAAATTTGACTTTTTGATAATACTAAATAACAAGTTCAAAGCCTCTCCCCGTGAACGGGGAGAGGTACTCTTCGAGACGCTTCGCGAACGCGTCAATGGAGAGGGGTTCCATATTTAGTTAAACTATGAACCGTTTGCAGTATAAATCTGACTCCTGCCATAACACTTATGTCTTCTAGTACAATAATCTACTAGAGCATATAAGCGTGATATTAATTATGGACAATAGTGACGATGTAAAGCAAAAGCCAAACCAATCAACAGAAACTAGTCTAGAAGCATCAAAAAATACACCCCCAGCTAAAAACCTGTTGCTAAAGCATTCTTGGCTTTTGTTTGTAGGGTTGTTCGGAATTTCTGTAGGAGTCTCAATTTTTGGTTATTATCAACTAAGTTATATTGGGGATGTGCCAAAAAAGGAAGCAGAAAAACCCTTAAAAGTAGTCAGTGCGGAACTAATCACAAAATTCACTGATACCAGTAATGCTACACCTTCATGGTTAATAATTGCGATCGCTCTGACTTGTGCTGCTGGTTGCTGGGTAATCTTTCGCTTACTCAAACTTCCATAACGGGGTTGAAGAAATGTATAGGGTGTAAGGTTTTGAGAATAATCAGAATACTTGTACAACATCCTCTCAAATTGATAACCGATAAAAAGTGCCAACTTGGCAACCAATCTGTAAATAACCCAGTTAAATTAATAAAAGATAAACGACTTAAAGGGTGTTGTTATCAGGGGCAACTACTATTAATAAATCAGTCTTATAAAGGCTTTTTAAAAAAGTCTTTCTTAGGGAGAAAAAGCAATCTACTTACATTTTTCTGGGCTATGAGTTCAGCAAAAAAAATAATAATCAAGTTTAACATTTGCTGCAAAGGAATATTCACAGCATACAGGCGCTGTCGTTGACGTACAATTTAGCCCCCCTAAATAACGGGCAGCGTCTATACATATTCCTGAACGCTCCAGCAGCAAATGCAGAGTGGGAGATTAAAGGCGATTGGTATGCCTTCTCCCACTCTTCTTTTATGGATAATTGGGATCAACTTCATTAAACATAAAAAATCTGTAGGGTGGGTAAAGCCCTTGCGGGCATGGCTACGCTTAGAGCGACAGCGTAACCCACCATTATCCTAAATTTACGGTGTGTACTTACTTTACAAACATCCTCTAACAAAAATCTGTATCCTGCAAAAATTTAATAATCTCTGAATTCACTACCTGAGAAGCACCAGTTGAGGCATCATGATAGCAGTTATGCAAAACTTGAAAGCGCGAATTAGGGATATGTTGATGTAATTTCTCTCCATGACTAAGAGGAAACCAACTATCTTGATCACCCCATAAAATTAGTGTAGGACATTCAATATTGCTAAGATTACTTTGAATCTGACTAAGCATATTGGGCTTTTTAGCTTGGAAATTTTCAATTTCTTGTACTGCTATTTGTAACTCTTCAGCCACCTTTACCAAAGTTCCTGGAATTTCAATAAACGGATAAGTTATCCAATAAATATCTTCTTCTGTGAGAATAGAAGGATCAAATAACACTTTACGTCTTTCTATACCCATTACCTCTCTAACTATAGGTGCAAACCAATATGCTAGACGTAAAAAGTCAATTGTATGTATGAGTTCCAGCGGTGTTTGGGCAAGTAATCCCATAGCCCAATGAGGTAACTGTTCAACAAAGATTGGCGCGTTAATAACTACCAAACGCCCAATTAATCGGGGATTTTTTGCAGCTAATGCTAAAGCAACTAATGCACCTAAAGATTCTGCTACAATGATAGGAGGTTCATCGCATAAAGCCTGAATAATTTGTTCTAATTCAATTACTTGATGACCAGTTTCTTCTCGGCGGGACAGATTTTTTTCAGAAAAACCATAACCTTTAGCATCAAAACAAATAACCCGAAAATCTTTAGATAATGGTTTGATACTGTGCCGCCAATTATAACTCCAACTGCCCAGACCATGTAATAAAATTAGCGGCTTACCTGTACCTTTTTCGCCATAAGCGATTTGTGCGGTATATCCATCACCATCTGGAATAATCAGACTTTGTTGCCCTTTGGGAAAGTTAACTTGCCACCAGTTTTGCATTGTGTAATTAATAATTAATTTAACCGCCAGTTAAGGCGTTCCATAGCATTCTTATTAATATCACGGGTAATGCTATTAAGACAATGGCAAGCAAAAACAATCCAGCAAAAAGGATAATAATAAATAGCTGGTCAACTTTCTTTTTTTCACCAGGAGATTGTAGGTAATCTTCTAATAACTTGATGTTATAACTATTTGCTTTCCAGGCAAAATCAAATAAGTCTCCCAACATGGGGATAGCACCTACTAAAGCATCAATGATGATATTTGCAACCATTCGGATCAAGGTAGCTCTAGGCACACCCATCTGTGCTGATTCAATGATAATGTAGATAGAAACTATCAATGACAACACATCACCACCAACAGGTATTAATCCGAGAATTGGATCTAACCCAATCCCAACCTGAGTGCCTGGAATTGTAATAGCATTATCTAAGAGTCTACTAATTTGACGTATACGCTTTAATCTAGGTGCATATCCATCAGGTTCAATGGAAAAGCGATCAGGAGAATTAGACATTTTTGATAATTGATAATTGGTGATTGGTAATTGGTAATTGGTAATTGGTGATTGGTGATTGGTAATTGGTAATTGGTGATTGGTGATTGGTGATTGGTGATTGGTGATTGGTGATTGGTGATTCTTCTCCTGAACTCCTGACTCCTGAATTCTTACCTAAGAGGGTGTTTGAAAAGTATAAAGTGTCATGCTGAACGAAGCGCCAGCGTAGTGTTCGCGGAGCGTTCCGGAGGCTTCAGCATCTCATAATTTAACGCCAAATCAGGATTCTTCACTGCACTTCGTTCCGTATGGCTAACGCCACACTTCGTGAACAGAATGACGAATTATACCTTTCATAGACTTTTCAAACATCCTCTAATACTTATATTGACTGATTCATATTATTTGTTTTGTCAAATTGCTCCCTTTTTGTCTGTATAAATTCACCAACTGTTACATTTAATTGGTTGCCAACCAGGAGAACAGAGGCACTCATCCACAACCACAACATTAGTACTATAAAAGTTCCTACCGTACCATAAACTTTATTATAATTTCCAAAATTGCTGACATAAAGCCGAAATAGTGCAGAAACTAATGCCCAAAATATAGCTGCTAAAACTGCTCCTGGCATCAATGGTATACCTGGTTTCCACACGCTTGGTCCATAACGATAGACTAAGCTAAAAGTAGCAGAAACAATAACTAAGGCTAAAGGCCACTGTAACAGTTTCCAAAGAGGTAATAAGAATGCTAAATAAGGATTGCTATTTACCACTATTCCTAAAAGTAAATCACTAATAAATACTAAAAAAGAAGCCAGCATTAAAAGCAATATTGTACCAATTGTTAATCCCAGGGAAATGAGTTTAGCTTTCCAAAAGGGACGCATATCTTCTGGAGGAATTTGCTCAATTTGATCAAAAGCAGTCATAGCGGTACTGACTGCACCAGAAGCTGTCCAAAGTGCGATCGCAAAACTGGCAGAAAACAAACCCCTATTTTTAGACTCAGCAATCTCTGTAGTCGCAAAGTCGCTAATTAAAATCCACGCATCTTCGGGTACAATCTGACTCAGTTGCACTGTTAGTTGAATAAAGGTGTTTTGCAATGATTCTCCTGCTAATCCAATGGCTGTCAGTACAGCAAGAACAGCCGGAAATAGGGATAACATGGCATTAAAAGCAATTTCTGAAGCCAGTCCTAAAAGTCTTCTTTCCATCGTCCTGGCAAAAGTTTTCTTCAGTGTTCGCCCATTGAGGTAGCGAAAGAATCTGATAAAACGAGTTTTAAACATATTAGCGCGGTTCTGGCAGAGTTTCCTGTGGTGGCTTCTTCAGTGATTCTACTGCAATTTGGAGTTTGGCATTTGGTTTAGGTTCTGTACCTATTTGCGTATCTATCCTGTGGTCACTGATTTGCCATTTTAATTGTAGGTATTCTAGAATGGCTTGCGATCGCGCTTGAGTGATATCTTGTAGCTCGGTTAGTTCCTGGTTAACTATCACCTCTAAGCTTAAATTAGGCTGTTGCTGTAAAATTTCACCAGCACGATCTAACAACTTAGCATTAGCTGGTGTCACTACTGATTGATCTTTTTCAAAAGAAATAATTCCTACGTCAGTTCCTATTCTCTGCATTGTCACTTTCGCAGACTGGTAATTAAGCCTACTTTTAATAGTATCTGCCAAGAGCATTTGAGCATCTCTATCAATATCTCTTTCACTCAAATAGATTAACCGAATACTTAATGGTTGCAGAGGACTACTAATTAATTCGTAATTAATTAATTTTGCTGGCTGAGGAAGTTGTATATCACTTAAGGAAGATTGTACTTCTTGAAAAAAGTTGGCTTGCAACTGAGCAATATTAACAACTTGTTCAACAGGTTTTTCCGCAGGTAATTGGCGGACAAGTTCATTTGATGCTGTCGGAATTTCAATCAGTTTCAATGCTAATAATTCTGGTGATTTCTGCAAACGAGAAGCCAATATTTGGATATAATTATTTTTTTCTTCATTCGTGTATTCTTTACTGCTAAATACCTGAAGTTGAATTGTCAGCCTATTATTTTTTTCTGAAGTTGAAATATTACTAATATAAGAACGTGTTTCACCACTAGGGAAAGTTTCAAATTCCTGTTGCCATACTTCAGTCGCTGTTCTCCGAATTTTATTTTCCTGTTGCTGCAAAGCAATTTCACGCCTGAGTTGGCTGAGAGATTGATTGAGTGGAAAACTAATTATACCAATGGTAGTAAAAATCAACAAAAATCTGCCAGGAAGACCTCCCACCTTTTTCAGTTTATTGTATGCAGGTAATTTTTCTAAAATACTCTGCATCCGCAAACTTTCTTTATCTGTTGTCCGCCATGCTTTTACTGTTTGTTTTACCTGATCATTATCAATATGTAAACTTAAAAAAACCAGCATGGCGGTGAACGTAATTGCTACTAAGTTGGTCAAAAATAGTAATCCCCCACCACTAGCTACCTGTAGTCCTTTGACAGAATCCACGCTAATTGCGACACCAATACCATAACCAACAACGCATAAGGGCGGCATTAAGGCCACTGCAATAGCCACACCAGGGACAGAAGTTGCTACTCCTTTTGCTTCTTTACAAATTGCCACTGAACCAACTGCACCGGAAAATAAAGCGACTACTAAATCTAAGATATTGGGGCGAATTCTAGCTGCAATCTCAGTAGTCATTTCCTTAAATGGTAATACTGACACCAGGAAGACAGCAAAGGAAATGGCAACTATACAACTGAGGACAAGATTAAAAAGCGATCGCATAGCAAGGATGACATCACCCGCAGCCAGTGCTAGTCCATTCGCCAGAATACTCCCCATCAATGGAGAAATTAGCATTGCACCAATAATTACGGCAGCGCTGTTTAAGACCAATCCTAGTGTAGCAATGCCCGCAGCAAATAAAACCTGAATCCAATAACTGACATCTTCCAGAGTTACTGATCTACATAGATCCAGGTATACTTGTTCCTTCCGAGCTTGACTAATTCCCAAGTTATCAGCAAACCACTGTCTAAACATAATTTAACTGCTAACTAGATTTGAGTATCAGTAACAATAACAATATACAGCAGAAGTCAGGAGTAGGGGTTTAGCACTGCGCTTTACCCCTACAGGAATGAAAGCTGCTTGATGCTTGATAGTTCAGCATGGCATACGCCATATTTTGATTTCAACTTTGGATCTCATTTACCTACAATGTGCTGTAATAGCAGTAGCAATTTTTTCTCTAGTCTACTAATCTATTGGTTGTAAGGATTCAGGATACAGAATATTTCATATAGCAGGGAACAGAAGAGAAAAATATTCTTCTTCCTCCTGACTCCTGACTCCTGACTCCTGACTCCTGACTCCTGACTCCTGACTCCTGAATTCTTACTATTGGTTGTATTAAAAAGATTAAATACAATTACTACAAAAACCTTCTATGACTCAAGATTTAACACAAAAATGGTTAGCGGAAATTCAAGCCCTGAAACAGCAGATAACTGAACTTCAGCAAAAACGTGATGAGGCTTGGGAGAGTTCACAAAAATGGCGACAACTATATAATACTGAATCAGAACAACGTCGTGCAGATGCCAAAATGCACCAACAAGCGATCGCATCTGTAAAAGCTGAACTTCAGAAATTGCAAGGTATAAACGCTGATACCATTGCTGAAAGTGCGACAACGACGATTGAGCCAGAATTGGCAGAACCAAAATCTGTAGAGGAATTACAAGCCAAATTCATCGCTGTGACTAAAGAGCGCGATCGCTTAATTCAGGCATTGAAAATCGAGCAAGACAACCACGCTCAAACCCGTAACAGCCTAACCACAGCCTTGGGTGATGCTATTGACAGTTTAACCAAAGCACGCGCAGCAGGGGAGCAGGGGAAGCAAGGGAGCAGGGGAGCAGAGGAAGCAGGGGAGCAATAATTACCTTTTTACTTCTGTCACCTGTCACCTTTAAAATCCCATTGCCTCAGCTACGGCTTTAACTTCCGCTGCGATACCTTGTTTAAATTGGGCATGACTGTGTTTAATTGCTGTATCTGGATCTTTCAAACCATTACCAGTGAGGACACAAACCACAGTTGCACCTGTGGGAACTTGGTCTTTTACCTTTAACAACCCGGCTACAGAAGCCGCACTAGCAGGTTCACAGAAAATCCCTTCTGATGAGGCTAAAAGTCGATAAGCGTCGAGGATTTCTTCATCTGTGACGGCGTTGAAGCTTCCCTGACTTGCAGATTGAGCAGCGATCGCTTTATCCCAACTAGCAGGATTACCAATTCTAATTGCTGTGGCTAAAGTTTCAGGATTCGCGACAGGTTTACCATTTACCAAAGGTGCAGCACCAGCAGCTTGGAAACCCATCATTTTCGGCAAGCGATCGCACTTTCCATCTTGATGATATTGACAAAAACCCATCCAATATGCTGTGATATTTCCCGCATTCCCCACCGGAATACACAACCAATCGGGAGCATTACCCAAGGCATCGACAACTTCAAAAGCTCCTGTTTTCTGACCTTCCAAGCGGTAGGGGTTGACAGAATTCACCAAAGTGATGGGATAACTATCTGCCATTTCCCGGACAATTTCCAGCGCTCGGTCAAAATTCCCCTTAATAGCTAATACCTCTGCGCCATAAAGTAAGGCTTGCGCTAACTTACCCAAAGCCACATAACCATCAGGAATCAACACAAAAGGTTTCATTCCCCCACGTCGAGCATAAGCAGCAGCGGCAGCGGAAGTGTTACCTGTACTAGCACAAATTACCGCCTTAGCCCCTGCTTCCTTGGCTTTAGAAATTGCCATTGTCATCCCCCGGTCTTTGAAGCTGCCGGTGGGGTTAAGACCATCATATTTAACAAATACCTTGACCTGTTTTCCAATGCGTTCTGCGATCGCTGGCACTGGGATTAAAGGTGTGTTACCTTCCAATAGAGTAACAACTGGCGTGCTTTCACTGACAGGCAAATATTCACGATAGGCTTCTATCAGTCCGGGCCAAGGTTGGCAATGAGATTTAGCAACAGACAAGCTCAAAGTCACAGGATTCTAAACTTCTTAACTAAGGATTTGGGATTGGAAAAATGGGATTTTATTTATAGTGTCAATAACTTTACCACGCTGAGGGCTTTGTTATCTCTGGAACAGAGTCGCTATCATCGTAGTCTCTTATGACTAAAGGGTAAACCTATCAGACTATGTGATGGAAAGTATACAATGTTTTAAGAAAGATTAAGATGACATTATTATAATATATCCAATGGTGTGAGTTAAGTTTGCAAATGAGTATAACTATGTCCACTTTGTCATCCAGTGTTGCCAGTTGCGAATCCCATAGCGAACTAGTCAAAAAGCTTACCAAAGCTTACTATAGAGACGATCAGCAAGAGAAATTTATGGATTTGCAAGCCGAAGTAGATTCCCTGCTCGAACAGTTACAGAACCTGAAGAGCCAAAAGACAGAATCTTCCAGCCACGAATAATAAACCCCAAAATTTGCTTACTACTCAAAGCGCTGATTAGTTTCTGACCAGCGCTTTAAGTTATATGTATTAGCACTTTCCACCAATAAAGCTAGAGATTGATCACTAGACAGTTTAGCGATCGCAGTCAGATTTTGTTCTGACTTGGAGATAAAATCGTTATATATGATCTTGCCATTAGCTCTAAAAATCAGAGTCCGGGGGCGAATTTTATCATCCTCATTCCCCAAGTTTTCATTTTCTGGCTGAGTCAAAGAAGCGATCGCAGAACCAGAAATAGTCAACACCACATCAAGATTACCGTCATTGGTGACATCAACCATCTGCACAGGCCAACTACCCATTTGTGCTTTCATCTTCTCCAAGCTAAGAACCTGACCAGAAGGAATATCCCCAGACTGCTGCAAAGCACGCCATACATTCGGTAAAATTGCTTGTAATCCTTGAGGATTCTGTCGATTCAGTTCTTGAATAGCGATCGGCGAAGGTTGCACCCATTCTAATGCTGCCGAAGTCAAAGCTAGAGGTTTGGGTTGAATAGAACTATTTTCATTTTGGGGAATAGAATCACCAACCGCTAAAAGTCGCAACACCCCGCCTCGCATTTGTACGGCTTTGATAGTAGCAGCGTTGATTTGCTGTTCTCCATTGCTTCCCCAAACAACTATCTGAATAGAGTTATCAGTCCTCATTCCCAAAACTCTCGTCCAAAATTGGCTAGTCTGAGTTTTTGGTAATCGCAAATCAGAAAACGGGTAACTTAACCAACTTGTACCATTATGAAATGCGCTCACTTCCACCTGATACCATACTTGTTTATCCGTAATTTTAAAATCGGCTTGAGGATCTATTAATAGCCAATCAGCATTATTAACTTGGGTGATTTTCTTCACCCCACCAACAATCTGACTAACATGAGGATTATTTACCTGCTCATCGAGTTTAGTGAACAAACCTTGAAGATAGGGTAGAGTTTCCTGAGTAATATTTGCTTGTCCTTCTATCCACGAATCAGCACGATCTTCTCCCCTTTGCACAGCGAAGATCAGATATGCCCAAGCTAACACAGCACGTCTAGTAGGATTGAGCCGCAACGCCACCGTTGTCCGATGCCATAACTTACCCTTATCTGTTTTGAGTAGGGTATAAATTTCTTTACCTTTTTCAGGCGATTCTATCAATACCTGTAAAGCTTGCTCCCAGCGACCATCAAGTAAATATGTCAGTACTTGTTGACTAGGACTAGCCCAACTTTGGTCAGCTTGAATTTTGGTAAATTGAGAATGCAGGCGAATTAAATCTATTTGCGCCTGTGCTGCTTCTGGATAAGGCTTTTTGCGCTCTTTTACCAGAGATGTCAACCAAGCATCAGCAGGTGTCCACAGTCCATTGCGGGCTAGTAACAGAGAGTTTTTATAACCAAAATCTTCACTTTCTGGTTTTTTGAGGTTAATTGCTTCCAGTAACAGGGAATTACTAACTAATTTGCTAGGTTTAACTTGATAAACTTGCAAATGCGGCTCTAAACCTACTGTCTGATCTATCACTAACTCTTTAGCACCACCACCAGTCACTTCCTGCCATTTAGGTAGTGTTCCATTAGGGTTTTTCCACGATAATATCTGCTGTAAACTGCGATTTTGTGGATTGTAGTGAACAATTCGACCATAAGCAGTTTTATTATCATTGTCTTGTGTGCTATCGCCCCACAAATAAAACCAGAAACCTGGTGATGTCGAATTTTCAAAAGCTTTGATCTCCGTTAAAGCTAAGTTAATGCTTCCCTCTTGAGTTTCTGACTCTGGAACATTTTCACCCAACCCAGATTCCACAAAGGACTCTGTAAGCCCAGTAACAGACAATTGAGTGACTAGATGGTAGTATTTTTGTTGTTGAAATTGAAACTCTAAGTCTTTTGATAGCGCATAAACCCTCAGTTCCACAAGTTCTTGACAATCAGACTGACAATTGTTCCGTTTTTGAAAAACTGGTAGTAGAAATAACTTTTTTTGCTGATTATCTAAAGATAGACTTTCCCCAGCTATACGCTTTTGTTTACTTAAGGTGAGTTCAATTTCCGGGAGTGTGTAGGAGACATCTTTCTTCCCTAAAGGGATTTGCGCCCATTTTGGTAAAACTTCATTTAGCCAGCTAATCTGTTCTGGATTCAGTATGTAGAGAATGCTAATCCAGCCAACACCCACAATCATACCAGTACTGCTCAACAAAATAGTCAGCGCTAAAGTTGATATTAACCAACTGCGCCATCGAGGCTGTTTCTGAGATGTTTGATTCGTCTTTTTCAATGCGTCATCTATACGGTGCTGATTAGTTCGAGCAGCTTTTGGCTTCAGCTTACGCCTGTTGTGTGCCATTTTAGTTTTCGGTCAATGCGGAGAGTCTTTTCAGGCTGAGTATTTTTACTTTGATACTCGTGCTTTGGGTAATTGTCCATAATTATGAGGACTTACGCTAGATTAACGTATTTTCGTCATAACGACGGTCAGGAAGCAATTTCAAACCCTGATTTTTCGTACCCTGTGCATAAATCCTGATTATGAAGTTTAAATTTTTACATTGTACAAAAAAATACAATTTATCTAAATTTGTGTTAAATAAATTATAAAAACACAGGCTGGTATAATATTGTTTATAGTAAAAGATGTGTCATCAAAATCGCAGGGGAGTAAAAAAGGTTTTATAGCTGATGCAACTCTGCGCTATAAAATTTTGGTGCATATGCAGGAGCTATCACTAGTCAGATGAACTTAGGGACTTCCAAGAAATAAATTATCCAGATTAACGAACCGCAGAGGCGCAGAAGACAAAGAGGAATAAGAGTTTGAGTGTTTTTTTATTTGGAAGTCCCTTAATGTAACTAATTTTTCCGGATATTTGGTTAAAATTAAGGTAGAGATATAAATATAAAAAAGGTTTGGTGATTAGCCAAACCTTGCTATAAATCCAGTGCATAACAACATCCCAAATCAATTTACCCTGTCCTGTTTTGTTAAAGCATCTTCCTAGAGGATGTATGCAAATAGGCTAAGAACTGATAAGAGAGGATACGACTGCTAAAAAAACGGAATCTGATTTTTGGCAGTTACAAATATTATGTTATGCAAAATTGAGCAGAACACATAGTTTCAATCTTTATCATCATCGTTAAAGATCACATATTTATTCTGGAAAATCGACAGGATAAACGTAATACTATTTCTTTATGAGACTGCGCCGAATTTCCTAACCTTGTCTTTTCCTTCTCTGCGTCTGGAGTGGTATGCCTCCAGCTCCTATTAGGAATACGTTTAGAGACTTCCAAATAAAAAATAAAGGACGGGGGGTTATTCCGTCCGCACTAATAGCTTGAAAGTGGCAATACACCTTGGAATATGAAAAAAAATAGTACAAATAAAATTCAATAGGTTTTCAGGATTGCAAATGAAACAAACAATAAGAACGGGAATTTAGCCCATGCTATTTGTTTTGATCATTATTAATTCCTGCTATTGATAATAACCTAACATAGATAGTTTTTCATTTTCTGCCAAAATGCCAAATAGTAAATAACAAAAAAGACGGGGTTTAACCCGTCTGCGGTATAATTAGTAAAAACATCTTGGTAATCTCTGTAATGTATCAAGCCGCTATTGTAAACGAGTGCCAAAATGCCAAATATCTAAATAGGTTTTGCTGAAAATTCTCTTAGTTATGGAACGGTATCAAAGAATCACAACCAGCGTACCAATTAAAATTAAAGATGTTCCCAAGAATATTTTCAGCGTTAGCGGTTCCTGGAGAAAAAGTACTGAAAAAACCAGTACTAAAACCAAACTCGATTTGTCCAAAGGTGCTACTAAAGAAGCTTTTCCCACTTGTAAAGCGCGAAAGTAAAACAACCAAGATAAACCCGTTGACAACCCAGAGAAGACTAGAAACAACAACGTTTTGGGAGTGATTGCCAAAAATGTATCGAATTCTCCTCTAACTAAAACCCAACTCCAAACCATCACAAGAATAACTACTGTGCGGATTGCGGTTGCTAAATTGGGGTTAATTGCTTCGACTCCAATTTTGGCAAAAATGGTCGTCAAGGCTGCAAAAAATGCCGATAACAACGCATAAAAAATGCTCTTGCTTGCATCATCCAACATTTATGATTTAAGTGGATAAGTATTTATTGAGAAATAATATCATTATTTGCCTATCCTTAAACCTGTACATTTAGCAGTATGTCTGGGTATAATTTTTTGTATCCTGCAATTGAGCAAAATACAATCCACGATAGGGTATTTTAAGAATTTGCTTGTAATATAGGACTTACGCATGAGTCACGGAATAACGAACCGCAGAGGACGCAGAGGACACGGAGGAATAAGATTTTGGGAGAGTTTTTGCGTAAGTCCTATAATGTTGTCTGCATGGGAAGGGTAAGAGTAAGCCACAAAATAAATGATCCTGTCTTGTCACACTTCGTGAACAGAATGACATTGGGCATTTCTTTTTGTGGAGTTCTCTAATCTTACTTACCGGACGGTGAAACAGCGATGGAGAGTCACTTTAAACACCGACAATATCAGGACAAATTATATTAGGAGTCAGTAATTCGTAATTCGTAATTCGTAATTACGAATTACGAATTACAAACTTGCTTTTAATGCAAAAATTTTCTCAATAATATCTTCCACTACTTTATCGGGGGTGGAAGCACCGGAGGTGATGCCTACAACAATTTCTCCTGCGGGTAACCAATTTTCGGTAATTACCAAATCTCCTGTTAGTTGCCTGTGTTCAATGGCATTAGTAGATTGAATACGCTCAACACAATCAATGTGATAAGAAGGAATAGTGCGGTCAAAAGCTATTTGTTGTAGTTGGGTAGTATTTGATGAATTAAAACCACCTATTACTACCATTAAATCTAGATTTTGTTCTACTAATTCTAACATAGCATCTTGACGTTCTTGAGTAGCGTCACAGATGGTATTGAAGTTTTGAAAATGCTGAGTTAATTCTGTGGGACTATATTTTTGCATCATAGTTCGCTCAAACATTTTACCAATTTTCTCGGTGTCATCTTTGAGCATGGTTGTTTGGTTAGCGATACCTACTCGTTCTAAATCTTTGTCGGGGTCAAATCCAGCAGAACAAGCTTTAGCAAACTTCGCTAAAAATTCTTCACGGTTGCCACCATTGAGGATATAGTCTGTTACATATTCTGCTTCTTGTAAATTTAAGACAATGAGATATTTACCTGCAAAGGAACTGGTAGCGACGGTTTCTTCGTGCTTATATTTACCATGAATGATGGAGGTGTATTCGCCTTTTTTGTGTTTTTCAACTGTGTTCCAGACTTTGGAAACCCAAGGACAAGTTGTATCAACAATTTGGCAGCCCTTATCATTTAAAATCTGCATTTCTTGAATGCTGGCACCAAAGGCAGGTAGGATGACTACATCTCCGGTATCAACAACAGAGAAGTCTTTTTTATTAGCTTCCACAGGAATAAATTTGACTTCCATGTCTTGCATTCGTTGATTCACAGAGGGATTGTGAATAATTTCGTTGGTAATCCAGATGCGTTCTGAGGGGAAGTGCTGACGGGTTTCGTAGGCCATGGCTACTGCACGTTCTACACCCCAGCAAAAACCAAATGCCTGTGCTAGTCGGATGGTAACATTGCCTCTTTGGAGGGTGTAATTGCGATCGCGTATTTGTTGAATTAAGTTACTTTGATATTCAGACTGCAACTGGGTAGCGACTTCTGCTTTATGTCCAAACCCTTTACGGTTGTAGTTTTCTGAATGTTGGAGGCTGCGTTTAAATGCTTTCGTATCCATTTTGGTTTTGTGGCTAAAATCACTATTGATCATTTTCTCGTGCGAAGACACGATTTCGATGGCTAACTTTATTAAATCCGATCTAGACTTGGTTTGTTTTGCCTTTCCTGAAACTGGGCTGCTAATTCTCTGTTGCTATAAATCTGCAATGCAGTCCGCCAAATTATGTAGCCTTGAGGATTGAGGTGTAAACCATCGGTAGTAAATTCTCGGCGGAGATTACCTTGTTTGTCGGTAAACAGGGGATGTAAGTTGAGGTATCTGATACCTTGTTGAGTGGCTATCCCTTGTAGTTCGTCATTCAAATTGCGAATGCGACTGTTGGGAATAGCCAGCAGTTTCTCCCGTCCTTCCCAAGTTGCTTCCTCTCCCCCGTGAGGTAAAATTGATTGCGCTACAATTTTTGCTTGGGGGTGCTTTCTACGTAAATAACGGATAATTTGGCGTTGATTGGCTAAAATTTCTTCATCGCTGACCCCACGAATGAGATCATTAATCCCAATCATCACAAAAACTATTTCTGGCTGGGTACGGTCAAATAAATCTAATCTTTTCAATAATCCATCGCTAGTTTCCCCAGATATTCCCTGATTCAGCCAATTTCTATCTTCGGGTAATAAATCAGGTGGAAACCACAAACTCAGAGAATCTCCAGCGAGGACAGTTAATTTCTGGGGTTGTTGTTCTGCTGATGCTTCGGCTTCTTGTTTGAGGACATCTACCCATTGTCGGTAACTAAGCTTATGGCGAGGGCCTAACTCTGGTGCTAAAGATTGGGTTTGCGGGACGAGGTTAACTTGTTCTGGGGGAGTTGTGGTTGCAAATGCGGTAGTTAGTTTCTGCTGTCGCCAAATCAGCAGGATGACGGCTGACATCAGGATACCGTTGGTGATAAGCAAGAAAAATCCCCAGATCGGAAATGTTTTGGTTGGAGTGGACACAACTAAAAAATTAAAAGTCCTAAATTAAAAATTTAAATGAATTCTATAGTTAATTTCATAGCGAGTAAATTAAATGTACATCAGTCCCACAAATTTTAGCAATATAAAAAAAACAGCGGGATGAAAGCTGTTCCGCTGTTGCTTGGGTTGTAGTACGGAGTTAAGAGTATGGAAGTAGAAAGAATCAGATGCTTTTAGGAAACGTTAATGCGATCGCCAAATTCGGAGTTATAACCTTCTTCTCCGTGTTCGTTGATATCCAAACCTTGATTTTCGGTTTCCTCTTGCACACGTAGTCCGATTGTGGCATCAATAAATTTGAGGATCAGCCATGTACCAGCAGCAGCAATGATATAAGCTATAGCGATCGCTGCTAGTTCTATGAATAATTCCCCGAAATTACCACGCAATACCCCATCTTTCCCACCTGAGTTGACTTCTGTAGTGGCAAATATGGCGGTTAAAATTGCCCCAAGGGTTCCTCCTACACCATGTACCGGAAAGGTATCTAAGGCATCATCAACATTAAGCTTGTGCTTGAAACTCACAGCATAGAAGCAAACAACTGCGGTGATAAAACCAATAAAAATTGCTGCTAAGGGAGTGACAAATCCTGCTGCTGGGGTGATTCCTACCAAGCCAGCTACTGCACCTGTGGCTGCACCAACGGCGGTGGGTTTTCCCCGTAAACGTGCTTCTAGAATTAGCCACATTAAAGCACCTGCTGCGGCTGAGGTATTAGTAGCTACAAATGCTACCGTGGCAACGCTGCCGGCAGATAAGGCGCTACCAGCATTAAAACCGAACCAGCCAAACCAAAGTAAACCTGCACCTAGCAATATGAAGGGTACATTGTGGGGAGGACTGAGACGATCTGGATGGTTTTTCCGGGGGCCAAGGACGATCGCTGCTACAAGGGCAGAAACCCCAGAACTAATATGTACTACTGTACCTCCAGCAAAGTCAAGAGCGCCTATTCCACCGTATAAACCCAAAAATCCACCTTTTGCCCAAACCATGTGCGCTAAGGGTGTGTAGATAAAGGTTGACCACATCAGCACAAATAGGCAATAAGCGCGGAAACTCATCCGTTCGGCGATCGCACCAGAAATTAAAGCTGGGGTGATGATTGCAAACATGGCTTGGTAGATCATGAATGCTTGGTGGGGAATTGTCCCTGCATAGGAAACAACATCTTCAGGGGCTGAACCTACCAGATAATCGGTTGTTTCTAAACCGACACCATTCAACCCTAACCACTGTAAGCCACCGATGAAGGGTAAACCAGGGGCAAAGGATAGGCTATAACCCCACAGAATCCAGGTGACTCCCACAATCGCCATCAACACGAAACTCATCATTAAGGTGTTGAGGATATTGCGCGATCGCACAAATCCACCATAAAAAAAAGCTAACCCTGGTGTCATCAACAATACCAGCGCTGACGAAATCAGCATAAATGCCGTATCTCCAGTATCAGGTGGTGGAGTTGCTGCTTGGGCCAAAGCATTACCCATCGGTGGAACTCCCAACAGCAAAAGGGTAAAAACCCCAATCATGAAAAATTTCTTCAGCACTTGTTTTTGTTCCTATGCACCAATTGCTTGACGTTATTTAAGTAGTTTCCGTAGTCCTTGATACTATTTCTGTCTTTAAAGTTACTCAACTTTAAGTTTGCGGGAAACCTTAACAAAAAAATAATCCTGATCGTAGCTGCTAATGGCACAACTTAATTATTCGCTTATGTAATATTTACATAATTTATTTTCATAAATTACATATATAATAATGACAGCGAAGTGATTTTTCATACTAATAACCAATAGACATCTGGTGAAAAAGATTGTAGAGACGAGGTAAGAATTCAGGAGTCAGGAGTCAGGAGAAGGAAGAAGAAGGAGGAAGGAGGAAGAAGAATATTTTTCTCTTCTGTTAAGAGTTCCCTGCTATATCAAATATTCTGTATCCTGAATCCTTACATAGATAAAATTAGGACTTATGCAAAAACTCTCCCTTTCCTCTTTCTTTCTGACTCCTGAATTCTGAATTCTTACGAGACAAGAATCCCTATACATGGAACCTCTCTACAAGGTTTTAAAGTCACGCACATTTAATTTTCACTCCTATGTCTAATAACTAATAACTAATAACCAATGACTAATGACTAATGACTAATGATTTTAAATCTTGAAGAACAGCAGTAGCAGATTGATAGCGATCGCTAAAATGGTAGCAAACCATCCTCTCTAAAATTGCCGCTAACTCTGTGCTGACAGTAGTTGTGTGTTGCCACATAATATTACCGGTCTCTGGATTTGGTTGTAATTCCTGCGGTGAAATGCCAGTGATAGCTTGAATAGCAATCATACCCAAAGCGTAAATATCACTAGATAAGCGGGGATGACCTGCAAATTGTTCTGGTGGTGAATAGCCTCTTGTCCCAATAGCTACTGTGGCTAATTCTGTTTCTCCACTTATTCTAGGTTGGATTAATTTAACCGCACCAAAATCTATCAAAACCAGTTTATTATTTTCAGCACATCTCATAATATTTGTTGGTTTAATATCCCGATGAATGACATGATATTGATGTATAAATACTAAAATTTCTAAAATTTCTTTGAGCATATCAACTACAAAAACTTCGCTTTTAACACCTTTTTCGGGTAGTAATTCTTCACTCAAAGTTTGACCGGAGATATATTCTTGCACCAAATAAAACTCTTGATTATCTTCAAAATAGGCAAATAATTCGGGAATCTGAGGATGTTTACCCAAAACGGCTAAAATTTCAGCTTCAGTATTAAATAATCTACGGGCAACTTGTAAAAATCTGGTATCCTGACGGGCAGGCATTAACTGCTTAACGACACAAATAGGATTACCCTGTCGTTGGGTATCTTCTGCTAAATAAGTACGACCGAAACCACCAGAACCAAGAGATTTAAAGATTTTGTAGCGTCCAGCCAAAAGAGAGACATCGTTTTTAGATATGGATATATCCGAGATAGTCAGGTAATTAAACTGGGATGGGAATGCTGTGTCTTGATCAAATAATAGACTTAATTGTGCGATCGCTTCTTGTTGTTTTTCTACTTGCAACAAAATCGCCTGATTTTCCTGCTGAGTTCGGTAACTCGTGTAAAGCATCATAGTAATACTACTTATAACCACCGCTAAAGAAGGTGCAAATAATGGTATCCATATTCCTTGTAGATAAAGACCAGCAGCAACTCCCAACAAACTGAAAAGAATAAAACTTGCCACTAATAATAACAACAAAGGATGTCGCCATTGCCATGCCAAAACAGCACCCACCAAGGCACAAACCCAAATCCACAAAAATTCAGCCCAGTCAGTCCAATAATAAATTAGAGGTCTTCCATCTAAAACTGTACCGAGAATTTGACTAGCTACTTGAGCATGAATTAAAACACGAGGCATTCTCGCAGGTTGGTCTGACAAACTGCTATAAGGCGTATAGTAACCAGGATGCACACTAGCAGCAGTAGTCCCAATAATTACCAAACGATCTTTTATCCAATTAGGGTTGATTTGATTTGCAAGAACTTGTGTGAGAGTAACTTGTTGAACAAGATTATTTGGGTGACGATAATTTAATAGAATTTGATAGCCATCTGCATCTGTATGCTGATAACTGCCGGCATTTTGATCTAAACGCGGGAATATAGTTTTACCTATTTGAAGTTCTTGATTGTTATTAAAATTATATGTAATTCCTTCTTTCTCCAGGTATTTAATCGCTAATAAAGCCGGAAAAGAAAACTGCGTTTGACATTTATAATCTGTATTTGTAGATTCAGTAAATAATAAACTGCGTCGAATAACTTGGTCGTTAAAGTTGTCAGTTACTACATCGTCAAAGCCAATATTTTCGATAGGAAAGTTAGGTGGTGGCGGTACTTCCAATCTACCAAAATTACTTAACAAACAAGTACCAATAATGTTATCTTGCTTTTGGAGATCAGTGCCTAAATTTGTTTGCTCATTGCGGTAAATATTTAACCCAATTACACGGGGTTGATAAGATTCTAACTTTTCTAATAATTTGTTGATAGTTTTGTCTGACAAAGGCCATTTTTCTCGTGTCAGATCCTCTTGAGTAATTGTAACTAATAAAATTCGCCTCTCAAGTGGTTCTTGAAGAGGAGATTTTTGCAATTGTGAAGCATCTCGCAGCATTTGGTCATAAATGCTTAACTCCCCAGCTTGTAACCATTTTAGCCCCCGCATTCCCCATACTGAAACCGCCACTCCCACGCTAGTCAGGAGAATAATTGATAGCCAATTATAGGTAGTAAAAACTGGACGTGAAACCTGATCTGTGACGAAAACTGCACGAAACCTTGCTAAAATTCCATTAATCACTGTATTGCAGCAGTAGCCTGGATGTGGTAGATGATAATATTTGCAATATACAGTAGATTGCAGATACATGAAATACAGAATCTAAATTCCAAGCCAAACACCAAGCCAGTTTGACTCTTGATTTTAGAATTGTGCTGTAAGTGTTTTTTATTCCTGTGGAGTTTTTTGAACCTCTTCAATGGAATTTAGCATTGATAAAGAAATTGGTGTTGATGAATCTAATTTAGGTGGTTGGGGTAATAATTCAGCCATAGCATTACTGAAATAAGAACCGACAATTTTATCGTAGTTGGAAGCAACCGCTAAAAATGCTCCTCCTAAAATATATATCGGCAAGGGTAGCGATAATTCTTTCACCCAGTCAAAAAATTCTGCTAAGGCAAATAATACAAAAAAACAGGCAAGCCAAACCCTCATCTTTTTTTCCCCTGTATGGAAACAACTCTATTTATAGGTTAAACAGCTTGCATGATACTGGATGTACGCCACAATCACAAATTTTTGGTTAAATCCTGTATCACCTGATTGTAAACTTCTTGGACATCCTTGCGATCTTGTAGTTCTGGCAAGGTTTCTAGGCTGCCACGCTCAATCATATCAGCATGATGACGCAGAACTGCATGGTATTGGGGATTTTGGGTAAAATTGGCAATAATAGCGATCGCTTCTAGTAAATGCATCGTCACCGCTTTTTCAGAACGGGAATTTTGGCGAATTGCATCAATATTACCCATTAATAACATACAAAATTATCTATTAATTGCCATCAGACTTTAGAAAGAATGATATACATAATATTTTATTGTATAGGTATAAAATATTTATTGAATCAAGTTTAGAAATCAGTCTTTCAGAAGTTTCTATCTTCATACAAGACAATATAATTGATAAATATCGTAGAAATATCACCAACAATTTTGAAATCATGGAGGCGACACTGTGCGTTTTGGGCAATGGCTAGGCTTACTCGCACTTGTTATATCTCTTTATATTCTTTGGCAAATTCGGCAAATAATTTTAATCGCATTTGCATCTGTAGCCTTAGCAACTGTATTAAACCAACAAGTGCGATTTTTACAGAGATTTAGGATGCGGCGAAGTCTTGCTGTTAGTATTTCAATTGGATTGTTATTAGTAATAATAGTAATTTTTTCTTTATTGATTGTTCCTGCTATTATTGAACAATTGCAACAATTTAGTAATCTAATGCCAATAGTATTAGAACGAATTCATTCTTGGAATAATTGGTTAATTCGTGTTATTCCAGATAATATTTTAGAAAATATTCGGGGACTACAATATTTAACTCAAAGTATTCAAACTTGGGCGAATCAAATACTTAGAAACTTTTTTATTTTACTCAATAGCTCTTTCACAATTGTTTTAGGATTACTGCTTTTCTTTGTACTAACTATTATGCTTCTAGTCAACCCTGGCGAATATCGACAGGGTTTTATTATGCTATTTCCCGCCTTTTATCGTCCACGAGTTGATGATATTTTGAGCAAGTGTGCTAATTCTTTAGTCGGTTGGATTAGAGGGACACTTTTAACCATGTTAATAATTGCTATGATGAGCTATATTGGGCTATTAATTTTAGGAATACCATTGCCGTTAATCAATGCACTCTTGGCAGGGTTATTAGAGTTTATTCCTAATGTTGGTCCAACTTTGAGTGTAATTCCGCCTGCGCTACTTGCTCTAAATGAATCTCCTTGGAAAGCAGTTGCAGTAATAATTTTATACTTTGGTATTCAACAGGTAGAAAGTCTGATTTTATTACCTTTAGTCATGAAAAGTCAAGTATCCCTATTACCAGCAATTACAATCTTAGCAGTAGTTATTTTTGGCAGTTTTTTCGGTTTTTTAGGTGTATTTTTAGCCGTTCCATTAGTAATTATTTTCCAAATTTTGATCAAAGAAGTTTTAGTTAAAGATATACTAAACCACTGGCATAGTTAGTAGAGAAAAACTGCTGTTAATCCCTCATTAATTAGGAAATAGAACCAATGATGTACCTTACACGATATCATCTATCAATGATTTTCACTCTTTTAGGTAGTAGTTTGACCTGGATATATTTCAGTTTTTCTGTTCTCATATCCTAGTCTAATGAAGTACAAAATTATCTGCGTCCATCTGCGTTTAATTATTACTGCTTGTACCTCACTTGCTATTCATAATTTTCTCTTTAAAAATCTACTTTGCTATTACCATTTTGCATTCAGGTAGACAAAGCCAATTTTTGGGTCAGCTTTGATAAAATGTGACAACTTTGTGAAATTTTCTACTTAGTGAAACGATAGGATCAATAATATACAATTGACTGGAATTAAATTTTATGTCTTTAACTGAAGAGATTCTTTCCCAACTACCAGGTGATGTTTTAGGTGGTTTACGTCGCACTGACCGCATCTTAACATCCCTACGAGCAGACAATGCAACTATCCCAAATGTAGTTAAAGAAAACCAGCAGCCTTTAGACTCTGTAGACTGGGATGTAATTATCTGCGGTGGTACTTTGGGAATTTTGATTGGTTGCACTTTAGCAGTGCGGGGTGTGCGTGTAGCGTTGCTAGAAAGAGGTTTTTTGCGAGGGAGGGAACAGGAATGGAATATTTCCCGCAAAGAGTTGGAAGTGTTTCGAGAATTGGACTTGCTGACAGAGGTGGAATTAGAAAGAGCGATCGCAACTCAATATAACCCAGCACGAGTTAGCTTTCAAGGTGGCACTGAGGTTTGGGTAGAAGATGTCCTCAACATTGGTGTAGATCCTGTTTATTTATTAGAAACCTTAAAAACCCGCTTTCTCGCTGCCGGAGGTCAGTTATTTGAAAATACACCATTCACTGAAGCGGTAGTTCACCCCAACGGAATAACTGTAAACAATAAATTCACAGCCAGATTATTACTTGACGCAATGGGAAATCTTTCACCAATATGTCAACAAGCGCGTCAAGGAAAAAAACCAGATGCACTATGTTTAGTTGTGGGAAGTTGTGCTGAAGGATTTCCGGAAAATGATGCAGGTGATTTGTTGTTATCTTTCACGGCTTTGCAAAATCAATGCCAATACTTTTGGGAAGCATTTCCCGCTAAAGATGGGAGAACAACTTATTTATTTACCTATATGGATGCAAATCCCCAACGCTTGAGTTTAGAAACTTTGTTTGATGAATATCTCCGCCTTTTACCAGAATATCAAGGTGTGGAAATTAGTCAACTCAACTTTAAAAGAGCGTTGTTTGGTTTTTTTCCTAGTTATCGTCAAAGTCCTCTCAAAACTCCTTGGCATCGCATTTTACCAGTGGGAGATAGTAGCGGAAATCAATCACCTTTAAGTTTTGGTGGTTTTGGGGCTATGGTGCGTCATTTACAAAGATTAACTTATGGTATTGATGAAGCACTAAAAACTGATCAATTATCTGCCCTATCTTTAGCACTTCTGCAACCATATCAACCTAGTTTAAGTGTAACTTGGTTGTTTCAGAAAGCAATGAGTGTGGGTATAAATCAAAAAATTGCCCCCAATCAAATTAATCAATTACTCGCTGCCGTTTTTCAAGAAATGCAACAGCTAGGTACACCTGTTTTAAAACCATTTTTACAAGATATAGTCCAGTATGAGGCATTAACACAAACTCTGTTAAAAACAGGTTTATCCCATCCTGTATTAGTTGCCAAAATAATCCCGCAAGTTGGTTTATATAGTTTACTTGATTGGATATTACATTATATTAATTTAGGTGTATATACTGGCTTGTTTTCTATAAATCCCATCTTAGAATCATTAGTTAATATGTTGCCAGAAAAACAACAATATTATTGGCATCGTTTGGTTGATGCTTGGAAATTTGGTTCCGGTGGTGATTATTCTGAATAATATCTGAGGATAAGATGATTGAACGTAAGTCTATTAGAGTCAAATACTTTGCAGTCTTGATTCAATTACTGCGAGAACGTCAAGTATTTCTCGAAGAAATTCGTCAAGGTGTAAGATTACCAAGTAAAATAATTTCTCTGTTGGTTTGTAGTTCCCTATTTATAGCAATGTATGGCGGAATTATTGGTGCATATCATAGCTGGATGCAAGCTTTATCTTCAGCAGTAAAATTACCAGCACTCTACTTAATCACTCTCTTGATTTGTCTGCCGACTTTGTTTTTTTCTAATATTATTTTTGGTTCAAAGCGCACCTTTGGTCAATATTTTGCCTTAGTGTTAACAGCGGTTGCAGTTACGAGTGTTTTACTATTTAGTTTTGCACCAATTGCCTTGTTTTTTTTAATGACTACAAATAATTATCAATTTTTAATTTTGTTAAATGTCATTATTTTTTCCCTAACAGGATTTATTGGTATTTCCTCTTTATATAATGCTACTAGTGTAGTCTTAGAACAAGAAGATGAAGGTAGTCAAACACGCAAAAAGATTATCCAAGGTTGGTTATTTCTTTATGCTTTTGTAGGTAGTCAGTTAGGATGGACTCTCAGACCTTTTTTTGGCACACCAGATTCTATATTTCAATTGTTCCGTGAAAGAGAAGGCAACTTTTATTTGAGTGTGCTGCAATCTCTTGGTCATATCTTAGGAATTCGTTAATTACTCAAGGGAAATTAAAATGATAGAACAACAAGCTTATGTAAAAAAATACTTTGGTGTTTTACTAAGTTTATTAAGAAATCGCCAAGGGTTTTTAGAAGAAATTAGCCAAGAAATCAGATTACCATATAAAATCAGTTCTTTGTTTGTTACCAGTTCTATATTTTTTGCAATTTATGGAGCAATTATCGGTGCATCTCACAGTTGGGCGCAATCATTATCCGGTGCAATTAAACTTCCAGTTTTCTATTTATTAACACTGATTATCTGTTTCCCTACGTTGTTCTTTTTTAATGTTTTATTTGGTTCTCGTAGTAGCTTTAAACAGCATTTTGTCATCTTATTGACAGCAGTATCAGTAATTAGTGTTCTGTTATTTAGTTTAGCACCAGTGACGCTGTTTTTTATGATTACAGCACCTGATTCATATCAGTTTTTCAAACTATTAAATGTTTTGATTTTTGCAATCACAGGTGTTTTTGGTGTCAAGTTTCTTTATGAAGGAATGCAGTTACTTTCTCAACAAGATGAAGTTGGACAAAAAACTCGGACTACAATTTTAAAATCATGGTTATTGCTGTATGGTTTTGTGGGTGTGCAATTAGGATGGTTTCTTCGTCCCTTTTTTGGTGCGCCAGGTACTAAATTTGAGTTATTTCGGGCGGTAAAAGGTAACTTTTATCTAGATATTATGAATGCAATATCAGCAATTTTTAAGTAGAATTATTTTAAGTTAAGACAGAATTTTGTATTCTGGTATTTAAGAACTGCAACTGTTGATATAAACAACGAATCTGCGGTAAATTGACACCTGCTGCTTCGGCTTTATTTAATGAGTTGCCAAAAATTGCTTCTATTTCCAAAGGACGACATTCATCAAAATCAATTTTCATGCTGGTGCGGTAGGGCTTCATTTTTACTGTATAATCAAGCATTGTTTGAATGAAACTATCAGGAATAATTCTTCCTGTACTTTTTGCACCTGCGACTACTTCAAACATTAATTGTTTAACTAACTCACGGGTGTGAATATCTGCCATTAATTCGTCGGTTGTAGCATTGAGAATCACAGATAATCCGTTGTAGGGAATATTCCAAACCAATTTTTTCCAACGTCCTAATAGTAAATCTTCTGCTAGTTCTATTAATATCCCCGCATTTTGAAAGTCTTCTGCAATTTCCCTCATTCTGTCTGTAATTCCAGTGGGGAGATATTTAGATGCATATTCACCAAGGGTAATTTGTCCATAGTCTAAATGATGAATATGTCCTGGACTTACTTTGTTGGAACAAAGAAAACATAAACCACCTAAAATATGAGTGTTGCTGACAATTTGGGAAATTTCCGCTTCTATACCAATTCCATTTTGTAATACTAAGACTACCCCATCATGTTTGACAACAGGTGGTAATATTTGCGGTAGCAAGTGGTTTTGGGTTGTTTTTAGCGCTACTACCACCACATCACAACGAGGCATTTTCTCTGCATCGTTGTAGGCTTTTACTTGGGGAAGGATAAAATTGCCGTCTTTAGATTCAATAAATAAACCATGTTGCTTGACTTGTAGATAATCACTTTTGAGTAAAAAGTGGACATTATTGCCAGCTTTTTGCAATTTAGCGCCATAAAAACCGCCTAATGCACCAGTCCCGATAATTGCGTATGTGCGTTTACCCATTTCATCTATAGAGAAATCTTAGGAAAATCATAGAAGGATATTGTAGCAAGATGTGAGTTAATAAAAGTTAAATATGATTTACTATTCTTTAGAACTTTTGGCAGAGATAAGGTGACATAAATGGCTGATATTGTTGATATTGCTGTTGGTAATGATTCGTTTCAAACTTTAGTGGCAGCTGTGCAAGCGGCTGGTTTGGTAGAAACGTTGAAAAGTCCAGGTCCATTCACAGTTTTTGCTCCAACTGATGAGGCGTTTGCTAAGTTACCCCCAGGTACAATTACAACTTTATTACAAAATATTCCCCAGTTAGCACGAATTTTAACATATCATGTTGTTCCTGGAAAGCTGACTCAAGCTGATTTAAGCAAACTGGGTACAGTGACTTCTGTGGAAGGTTCCCCTATAAAAATTAATTGTGAAGATGGTTTTGAAGTGAAAAATGCCCAGGTTTTAGCAGCAGATATTGATGCAGATAATGGTGTAATTCATGTTATTGATACTGTGATTTTAATGGGTTAATTTAGTTAGGGATAAAGCTGAATTCCACAATCAATATCTCTTGTGGCTTGCATCAGACTCGATAATTTGGCAACAATCAACAGATTTTTGGGATCTGATGCACTCTACTAAATATTCCAGTTGAGTAAGTCCTGTTGGTAATGGCGGGCATTTTCCACCATATCTCAATATCTAGTTGAGAATTTTGGTTGGCTTAGATTCTTTAAAGAATGTAAAATAATCTACACGAATACTCACTCCCATGCTATTATCAGCGTAGGTAAATAAATAAATGTTAACCTTATAATAAGTCAATTCTTAATTACCATAATTTAATGCTCGATTTCAACACTTTAGCTGAATTATCTCGTGCCAACTGTGCAGGTATTTGTGCATTTCTCATACCAGCAAACATTCTGTCCACATTGTTGACAATTACCCTCACAGCACTAAACCGTCCCACAATTCAAGTATGGCAATCTGCTGGCTTTGCTAGTATTTTCGCCTGTGTGATGATGCTGCACGTTTATACTTGGTTAATGATTGGTGTAGTGATGCTACCAACTTATATTTTATTGGGTCTAGCTATTAGTTGTTTATTAACTAATTTAGCTGCTGTTCTTTGGCGGTTTAATGCGCTACCATTACTCGCTCACTGGAAGTATAATAGACAATCTGAATAAGTTCAAAAGATTGGTTTATATCAATTTTCCAGATTAATCCAGATTAAATATATATCAATAAAGTGGGAGGGTAATTATATTACTCTCCCGTATTATTTAATTAGCTTTTTACTAATAGCTAAGGGACTTCCAAAATAAAAAAATGTACAAAAATTTCTTGTGGTGCGGGCATCTTGCCCGCAAATTATCAAGGACGGGCAGGATGCCCATCCCACAAGATTGGATAATTTATTTTCTGGTGTTCCCTAATACTCTGGATTGATTTAGTTAATTACCACCAGCCATTAGAGTAGCCAGAATGGTTTTTGTAGGAGTGGTCTTTGTAAGAGTAGTCTTTATAAGAATGGTTGTGTCCGTGATATTTACCATGACAAGAATGACCACCACCTGAAACAACTAGAGTTTCCTGAGTAGCTAGTTCATTGAGAAAGCTGGCGGAATCATTGAATAGTTCATAACCAGTAGGAAGTAGTTTGGAAATATGGATATTAGCCATGAGAATTTCTCCTTTATCTGGATGTAAGTTTTCTGCAATTTATAGATTAGACTTGATTGCAACTAATCTTATTTATCATGGTTTCAAAAAAACTATATTAAATCAAGGGTTTTACCTCAATTATCTGGACATAAATAGATTAATTATGTCTGGTAATATTCTGAATTTAGCAATTAATTTTCAGGCAAAACCTGTCAGTATAATTTTTAGTTAAAAGACATATAATTAATATTAAAACGGCAATATCTACAGAATAGCGATAAATTTATCAAATGTTTCTGTATGATGTTTTTACCGATTTAGATCCTCTACAGGTTCATATAGATGTTTTCTGTTGGATGCAATACAATTAAGTGCGGGAAAACTCAGCCCCTAAGAGACTTCCAACTAAAAAAATATCCCGTCGTTGTGACGGCAGGGGGGCAGGGAGCAGAGGGAAGAAAAGTCGCTTTGATTTGGTGAAATTGGATAGCGAAGCGCTGCTGCAAGCAGTTCATCTTTTTTGTGGAGTTCTCTAAAGGGTTAGTAATGGAAAATTTTATATCTTTAAGAAGAATTGGGCAGGGGGTTAAATGTTTGAATCAGCGGGAAATAAGATGAAGATTGGCAGACTTAAGGACTTTAGTTATGTCTGACAAGATGACTGAAAAACGAGACATGGGGTGCAGTAGAAGCGATTACAGATCAACAACTAGAAAATTATCAAGAAAAAAGTATCTATAAAAAGTTTGATGAAATTGAATTAATTGGTTGTTGTTCTGTAGAAGAAAATTTATAAACTACATACAAATAAGTTTGATCTAATACCAATTCTGTATAAAGTGCGCTCAATTTAGCGGATTAGGTTGCGTTTTATTGCTGATATTTGTGGTTTATTAAAATGATTATATAATAATGTATCTAAAGTTATACTACTTCTAGAGTGGTAATAAATTATGCAAATTAAAGGAATAAGCATTGCTTTAGTTCTGGGTCTTTCTTTGCCCATAGTTACAGATATTGCCATCCAGAATCAAGCTGTGGCTGGTCTCGCTTTTCCGGAGGGAGAATTTTTTGCCGTGCAGGGTCAACCACGCAATTGGCATTTAACTCTTTGGCAAGATCAAGGTAAGTATTACTACAAAAATTTAAACCTGAAAACAGGCAAAAAAATTTGTTTAGTTGGTGCTAGAGCATCTGGTACTAAAGCTCGTCCTGTCTTCACATGGACTAATGGCAAATTTAAATATCAAGTTGCCTGGCAAACTGTCCAATCCGATTTGGTGCGATTACAGGTAATAAATCCTGCGGGTCAGATGATTTTAAATGAACTTCTTATCCGTCAGCCTGGTGAATTTGAAGATCCCAATGCCACTAAATGTTAGAAGATATTTAGACATAGGCGTGAAAAACAATGTAGAGCGGAGAATCTCTACCCAGGTCACGTCTCTACATTGGAAAAAAGAAAATTCTGCCGAATCAGTTGTACATCGCATACTTCAGCCTGATGGCAAGGTACACTGTTGGAATTGACTGATAAAGTTAAGAGTGACCTATGCCTGCGTTTTTATTAGAAGTTGGAACAGAAGAACTACCTGCAAGCTTTCTTAGTAATGCTATTGTACAATGGCGATCGCGCATTCCCCAAACTCTGGAAGCTAACAGCCTTACATATCAAGCTTTTGAAGTTTATGGAACTCCTCGCAGATTAGCAGTTTTAATCACCGGTTTACCATCTCAACAACCAGACAAAGAAGAAGAAATCAAAGGGCCACCCGCACAAGCAGCCTTTAAAGATGGTCAACCCACACCCGCAGCAGTCGGTTTTGCTAAAAAACAAGGTGTGGAAGTCGCAGCTTTTGAAATTCGTCCCACAGAAAAAGGTGATTTTGTCTTTATCCAAAAAAAGACTCCTGGCCGTCCAGTTGCAGAAATTTTGACAGAACTGGTTCCCCAGTGGATTTGGAATTTAGAAGGAAAGCGGTTAATGCGTTGGGGACATGGAGATGCTAAATTTTCCCGTCCGATTCGCTGGTTGGTGACTTTGTTAGATGGGGATGTTTTGCCGTTAGAATTGGAAAATGGCGGTAAAACTGTCAAGAGTAATAGAATCTCTCAAGCACATCGCGTTTTACATCCCGAACCTGTCACAATTCCCCACGCTACAGAATATGTAAATACCCTCCGTTCTGCTTTTGTGAATGTTGTCCCAGAAGAACGGGAAAATATCATTAAAGAACAAGTGACAACAGCAGCACAAAAGTTAGGCGGATATACACCAATTTACCCAGATTTATTAGCAGAAGTCATCAATCTTGTTGAATCTCCTAGCGCAGTTATCGGTAAATTTGAAGATGAATTTCTCCAATTACCAACTGAAGTAATTACTACAGTTATGGTAAATCATCAGCGTTATTTCCCTATTTTTAAAACTGCTGACAGCAAAGAGTTATTACCCAATTTTATCACTACTTCTAACGGTGATCCTGCCAAATCAGATATTATTGCAGTCGGTAATGAAAGGGTAATTCGAGCGCGTTTAGCTGATGGTAGATTTTTCTACGAAGCTGATTTAGCTAAACCATTAGAAAGCTTTTTACCGCAATTGGAAAAAGTCACTTTTCAAGAAGATTTAGGTTCTGTTCGGGCGAAAATTGACAGAGTTGTTAATATTGCTAATTTCATCTCTCAACAATTGCAGTTAGGAGAAAGTGAAAGCGAGAAAATCAAAAGAGCAGCATTATTGTGTAAAGCTGATTTAGTCACACAAATGGTGTATGAATTCCCAGAATTGCAGGGAATTATGGGAGAAAAATATGCTTTAGCTAGTGGGGAAGATGCAGAAGTTGCCACAGCCATTATTGAGCATTATTTACCCAAAAATGCTGATGACATTTTACCCCAAACCCTCACAGGTCAAATTGTCGGTTTAGCTGATAGATTAGATACATTAATCAGTATCTTTGGCTTAGGCTTAATCCCCACAGGTTCCTCTGATCCTTTTGCATTGCGTCGGGCAGCAAATGCCATAATTAATATTACATGGTTTGCGAATTTGCAGATTAATTTAGAAAAGCTATTAGAACAAATAGCCACCGATTTTGCAACAGCTTTTAACAAAGATGGGAAATCATTAATTAAAACTTTGCAAGAATTTTTCCTGCAACGTATCCGCACTTTATTACAAGAAGAAAAGCAGATTGATTATGATTTGGTAAATGCAGTTTTGGGAGAAAATGACCCAGAATACACAGAACGAGCATTACAGGATTTATTAGATGTACGCGATCGCGCTCTCTACTTGCAACAAATCCGCAAAGACGGTACTTTAGATAAAATCTACGAAACCGTCAACCGTTCCACCCGTCTAGCAGCACAAGGCGATTTAGACTTCCAGCAGTTAGAACCGCAATCTTTAATTAACCCCGAATTATTCCAAAAAGCCTCTGAATCTGCATTCTATAACGCCTTGGTTGAGTTAGTACCCGAAACCCAAGCAGCGCAAGAAAACCGTGATTACCTACGATTAGTAGCCGCACTAGAAAAAATTGCTCCCACTGTGAGTAATTTCTTTGATGGTGAAGATAGCGTTTTAGTCATGGACTCCAATGCCGATATTAAGCGAAATCGGTTAAATTTACTGGGATTACTTCGCAATCATGCTCGTGTTATAGCCGACTTTGGTGCGATCGTGAAAAATCTGTAGCAAAAGTCAACAAAAACAGGTGTAATTTTTGCTAATTAACGCTACCATAGGGTAGCTTAACCAGGGATGCTACACAGTCTATGCCAGAAGCTATAGTTATTGGATTGGGAAAGTCCGGTGTTGCTGCGGCAAGATTGTTGAAACAGGAAGGCTGGGAGGTGGAGTTAAATGATAGTAGCACCTCCCCGACCCTCCTCAAACAACAACAAGAACTTGCCATTGAAAAAATTCCCGTTAAATTAGGTCACACTCCAGACCTAAATAATACTCATTTACCCAAATTAATAGTTGTTAGTCCCGGTGTCCCTTGGGATATTCCTATCTTAGTCAAAGCGAGAGAGTTAGGGATTGAAACAATTGGGGAAATGGAATTAGCTTGGCGAAATTTACAAAATATTCCTTGGGTGGGAATTACTGGTACAAACGGTAAAACTACCACCACAGCCTTAACTGCTGCCATTTTTCAAGCCGCAGGATTTAACGCTCCTGCCTGTGGTAACATCGGTTTGGCTGCGTGCGAAGTAGCTTTAGCCAACATGAGTATTGAAGGCGACGACCAAAACCCAATCCAAAATCCAAAATCTAAAATCCAAAATCGTTATGATTGGATAATTGGTGAACTTAGCAGTTATCAAATTGAGTCTTCCGTAACTCTTTCTCCCCGCATTGGTATCTGGACAACCTTCACACCAGATCATTTAGCACGTCATAAAACTCTAGAAAATTACTACAATATCAAAGCCAAGCTATTAAATAATTCTCAGTTGCAAATATTCAACGGCGATGATTCCTATTTAAGTAAAATAGGATTAAGTGATTGGCCGAATGCTTATTGGACAAGTGTTAAAGGTCAAGATTTTTTAATTGGTGAAAAAGGCTTTTATATAGAAAATGGTTGGGTAATAGAAAAGTTAAGTTCCACATCTGCACCCACACCAATTGTAGAAGTATCGGCTTTGCGAATGGTAGGAGAACATAACCAACAAAATCTCCTCATGTCAGTAGCAGCAGCAAGGTTAGCAGGAATAGATGTTAATGCGATTTCCCATGCTGTGCGGGAATTTCCCGGTGTTCCCCATCGTTTAGAACATATCTGCACATGGGAAGGTATTGATTTTATTAATGATAGCAAAGCGACTAATTATGATGCCGCAGAAGTTGGTTTATCATCTGTAAAAAGTCCCGCAATTTTAATTGCTGGTGGTGAAGCTAAAGCAGGTGATGATACAAATTGGTTAACAAAAATTCAAGCCAAAGCTGCTGCTGTTGTACTCATTGGTAATGCTGCACCAGCATTTGCTCAACGTCTGCAAGAGGTAGGATATACTAACTTTGAAATTGTGGAAACAATGGAAAAAGCTGTACCCAAGTCCGCAGAATTAGCAAAACTCCATCAAGCATCTGTCGTTTTGTTATCTCCCGCTTGTGCAAGTTTTGACCAATATCCAAATTTTGAAATACGCGGCGACCATTTCCGGCAATTATGTCTTATCGAACAGAATTCAGGAGTCAGGAGTCAGAATTCAGAATAATATCGGGAAGTGCTGTATGTCATACTGTATCCCTGACGGGGAGGGTTAGGATGGTAGTTTGTAACCCGCTATAAATTGAAGGAATAATGGTGGGTTAGCGTAGCGTAACCCACCCTACAATTTTTAGGGAATTTATTTTTTGGTGTTCTCTTAGTAGAACTATCAACACTGTTCTAAGTAATCAGAGAAAATTAATTACACAGTTTATTCCCCATTCCCCTTTAAATGCCACAGCTATATATAAAGATAGATGAATTATCTATCTCATAAATGATTAAATTTGCCAGAGTCTTTCACTTCTGTGATTAAGGTTTGGCACAACACCAAGCCTTTTTTATACTTTTACTATATCACACTATAAAGTAAATTGGGCAGTGCTTTCGTTCAAAATTAGCCTTGATTGTACTCCTTAAGGAGGATGCTTAAATTACTGAGAGTTTATACACTAGGATATATTTTACCCTGAGTGAAGTCTTGGCTTGGTTTCCCTTCCAAGCCTTTTTATTTTTCTAACTATCTTTTCATCAACCCCATTGCATCCATAGGAATTTGTCTGACTATACTAAATGGAAACAGACTAGTTGATGAAATTTGAGCATAATCTGAAGTCAAAAATTCCGCATATTTACTAGCTTCTGGTGTTAACTGTGCTGCCATTGCTAAAGTCACAATTTTCACAAATTTCCGCACATCAGTTGCTTGCTCACCCTTGATTTCTCGACTCGAAAAAGGTGTATTTGGTTCTACGGACTGATTTAAATTGGTATCAGAGTCCATAACACTCAAATGTGTAGCACCAACAGCACCAGCAAACCATTTAGGAGCCTGAATTTTAGCAAAGCCTATTACCTGTTCGGTTAAAGGTGGAGTAATTTTATCTGCGGAACTTGCTAAAACGAGGGTGGGAATTTGTACTTTTGTTAAACCAGTTTCACCAAATAATAAAGAAGTGGCTGGATTAAGTGCAACTATTTGTTTAATTCTGGGATCTTGCAATTGGTAGTTTTTCTCTGGTAATTCTTTAGCTACACACAGAAAACCTTCGACTAAACTCAATTTAGCCGATTTCTGTTCACAGCTTTGTTTGAGGCTTTCAATTTGAAATTCACCACCAGCTAGTGCTAAAGCTGTAGTACCACCAAAAGAGTAACCGACAACCATGACTTTATCAGTTGCGAGTTTCCCTTGGAGTGGGTTATTAGCAGTTTGGTTGATTTTTTCTAATTCATCGACAACAAAACTAATATCACGAGGTCTGTCTAAAAATTCTTGAGGTTTTAGCAACTGGGTTTTATTTTTAGCTGCTAATTCACTACTAGTTTGATTACTACCTGGATGTTCTAAGGCTGCGACTACATAACCATGAGATGCGAGATGTTGTGCTAAATAACGCAAATCAGCGCGGGTTGAGCCAAAACCGTGAGAAAAGACAATTACAGGTTTATCGGTATTTGCGGAATTTGACCAGTACACATCTAGGGGAATATTGCGATCGCGCTTTTCGTCATTTAAACTTAAATTGAGTATTTCAACTTGTGCGCTTCCAGCTTGTTGAGGGTCAAGGGAATAAGCTTGTTTGAGATTGCTGGGGTCACTTGGTGGAGCCATAGCCAGCATAAACAACTGAGTCCGCAAAAAAGCCATATTTAAGCTTTTTGCCACATTTAAAGCCTGTGGTACATTAATTTCTAGGCTTTTACTGGGATAAGCCGCAATAAAACTGAGTACAGATAGACCTTGGGGCGAATTAGCACCTATAATCAATCCGGATCTAAGTGCTTGAACGCCGGCTTTATCTTTGCGACTGATACCAGTAGAAATGTCATTAAGAATCGTACTACCAATTTGAGTATTAAGTAACCTATTCAGTGTGACGACATTTAGTGGTATTTTTGCTCTCAACCCCCCGATTAAAACGCGGCGTTGTTGTTCTGATAGTCTTTTGGTATAAGTTCCTAAACTAGCGGGTAATTCTTTATTTTTCGCAGATTTTTTTAATTCATCTAAAGAAACAGATTCTTCTAAAGCACCATACCGCACAACAACTGTATCTGCTGCTTGCGCTGAAGTGTTTGCTCCTAATAATGGCATGAATGCGATTGCTACCGCAGGTATCGCACTAATTACACCTGCTACTAACTTGATATTTTTCCAGTTTTTTCCTATCAACATTTTTCAACTACACCTTAACTTAGGGGATTGTAGCTGGTTTTAGTTTATTTGACTACCATACTCTTATGAAAAACGTGAAATAATTGATAGAGAATGTATCCAAAATCAGTGTTTACAGCCACAAAATTTTCTTTAAAAATCATCTAACTTTAAGATGGTATTTTTCTGATTAATCTCAACACAACCTCTATTCACAAAACTAATTTAAATTTATGCGTAGTCCCTTTATATATGCTTCTATTCTGCTGCTTTCTTGTTTGATTATTGTTATTTGGTGGCCTGTAAATGATTCTACTTGCAGTCTTGTCGATGTGCTGAAGTTGAAAAAAACAAATTTTCAAGTCCAAGCGACTCAGGTTGTGGTTAAACCTTGGCAAGGTAAACATCATATATATGCAATATTTAAGGTTCCTGATGAATACAAAGAAAGCAAATTTTTTATGTTAACGGTTCCAAGTAATCGTAAATATTGTTCTCGTCCTTTTGGGCATAGCCAAAATTATGATGATGTTTTTGCAGAACCAGGAACACATTTAATTAGGCATTATATTAGAACTCGTATTGCTGTAAAAATGATTTTTCAAGGTTTGTATTCTCAGCTTAATAATCCCCAAAATTGGACTTTGACATTTCCTAAAATCAAGGTTGATTAACCGAGTACCGAGTACCGAGTATTGAGTACCGAGTAAGAATTTTTTCCCCTGCCTTCTGCCTCATGGTCTCTAATTTTGGCTGTTAGTTGCTGGTTGAGTTGTTAAAACACCGGATTTTTCTAACAACGTATTAGTAGCATTGACTATAATTTGCGCTGAACCTGTGAAAAAAGAGCGATCGATATTTTTTGGTAAATCACTTGGTTGGTGGTAATTAGGGCTACGCAAATTAGCAGTATCTGTCACTAGAACAGCACCCACACCTTGATACCAAAATGGTGCATGATCACTGCGTAAAGTATCTGGTGTTAATAAGCCTTTAAAGGGTATGGGTAATGTTAGCACTGCGGGTAGATTTTGATTAGTGCTGTTAAAAGTATTTAATAAAGGTAAATGTTCCATATCACCGACTACGGCTAAAAAATCACCTTTATCACTAAGTGGAGTTATAGGTAATCCAGTCGGGTATTGCTGACAACCAGCAGTGTAACAAGCATAACCTACCATATCCATGACAACTACACCTTGGATATTTTTTAATCGTGCTGCTTTTCTCACAAAAGCTTGACTACCTAAAAGTCCTGCTTCTTCTTGGTCAAAAAAAGCTAACTGCAATGTTCTCGGTGTGGCATAATCGGCAAAAAGTCTAGCAACCTCTAATACTACAGCTACACCAGTGGAGTTATCATCTGCACCAGGAGATAAATCAACGGTATCATAATGGGCAGCGATGAGAATTGCACCAGCGGCTTTGTTAGTTCCTTGTTTTTGGGCAAAAATATTTACACCAGTGGGAAATTTTTCTATTTGGGGTTTCCAGCCAAATTTTCGCAATTGGGTTGTAATATAAGTGCGGGAGTGCGATCGCTCTTTTGGAGTAAAACGCTGAAAGTTCAACTTCTGAATGTGTGCCAAAAGTTGATCAGCAGACACTAATGGAATATTAGTATTAATTTGTTGTTCTGGCTGTGGTTGGGGCTTTTCTATGGGTGTATTTTCAACAATAGGTAAAGTCTCAGGTTGCTGGAAAAAACCGCTAATGCCCATCACAACTATTGCACCCGATATCAGCAAAAGCAGCCAAAGCCATTTTTTCATGATGATTTTTCCTGTCTTCCAAACAAAGATAGCGCAACACCTAGTTTGACAAGTCGTCTTTTGACAAAATCAAAAATTTAATCTATATTCCCACTCTAGAAAAGTTCTGATTTTTCAGAACTCAGGACTCAGGACTCAGGACTTTATTTATGTTAGATTTGCTGTTGATGACCATCCTGGGATTCCTGGGGAGTTTTGGACATTGCTTTGGGATGTGTGGCCCCTTAGCAGTTGCATTTTCCCTTTCCCATCAAGAAGAAACTCAGGGTTGGCAACAGCAATTAAAATTTCATACCTTGCTCAACTTAGGACGAATGTTGAGCTATGCTTTAGTCGGTGCGGGTATTGGCGCATTAGGTTCTGTATTAGTCGAAGGTGGACAATTAGCAGGTATTGGTAGCGATTTCCGCCGCTGGATAGCAATTATTACAGGCATAATGTTGATTTGGTTTGGTTTAGGACAAGTCAAACCAGACTTATTACCGAGTATTCCCCTATTACACCCCCTATTAAAAGGTAGTTTACATAACCGCTTGAGTGCAGGTATGGTGAAGCTATCTTTACACACAAAGTGGTGGACACCAGCATTACTAGGGATGACATGGGGTTTAATGCCTTGCGGTTTTTTATACGCTGCTCAAATTAAAGCGGCGGCGACAGGTAATTTATGGCATGGTGCAATTACCATGTTAGCTTTTGGCTTAGGAACTCTACCGACGATGTTGGGAGTAGGTGTTTCCACTTCCTTAATGAGTAAAGATCGCCGTAGTCAGTTGTTTCGTTTGGGTGGTTGGGTGACATTAATCATTGGCGCAATTACCTTATTGCGGACTGGTGACACAATGGTAGACTACAGTGGACACGCTGCCCTGATATGCTTAATTCTGGCGCTAATTGCTCGTCCCATCAGTAACATTTGGGCATCACCTATGCGCTACCGTCGTGCTTTAGGAGTGGGGGCTTTTGTGCTGTCGGGAGTACATACCATTCATATGATAGAACACTCCCTAGAATGGAATTTTGCCGCTTTCTGGTTCTTACCGCGAGAATTTCAATGGGGAATGGGTGCAGGTGCTGTGGCGTTGGTGTTAATGAGTCCTGCGGCTTGCACAAGTTTTGATTTTCTGCAAAAATCTTTAGGTAAGCATTGGCGAAAAATTCATCTTTTGAGCGTTCCAGCTTTGTTATTAAGTGCCATTCATGCAGTATTGATTGGTTCTCATTACCTGGGTGCTTTAAGATTGACTTGGGAGAATAAATTAGCAGCTTTGCTACTAGGAATTATTACTCTTTGTGTGTTGTTAGTGCGATCGCCTTATTTTTGGTCAAACTCCAGTATAAAAAAGTTATATGTCCCCCCAAAGATTACAGGTGACAGGTAGAAGGCAGGGAGCAGGGGGCAGGGAGTAGGGAGAAATTTACGAATTATGAATTATGAATTACGAATTACGAATTACGAATTACGAATTATTATTTCTGCCCATTGCTTCTGCCCATACAGTGAAAATAGCAGGTGATGTTGGTGGTACTATCCACATTGAACCCAATGATAACCCTCGTGCTGGTGAACCCGCTCAAACATGGTTTGCTCTCACCCGCAAAGGTGGTAAAGTGCTACCGCTGAAAGAGTGTAATTGTCAGTTAGCTATTTATGCCGAACCGCATACACCAGGAGAACCTGCACTGCTTGAACCTGATTTGATACCTGTACAAGCTGAACGATATCAAGGCATACCCGGCGCAGAAATTACTTTTCCCAAACCAGGGGTTTATGAATTGCAACTGAAAGGTAAACCAGTCACAGAAGCGAATTTTCGACCTTTTGAGTTAAAGTTTCAAGTCACTGTAACCGCAGGTAAAGCTGTAGCCGCACCACAATCTGTACAAAATGTAGCTGAGACTAATCAACAGCAAAGTACGGCGATAGAATTCATACAGCCTATAATTATCCTGGCAATTACGCTGCTATCTTTAGGTATTGTAATTTTCTTAGTTAAAGCACTAAAAAAAGAGTAATTTTTCATCACTCAATACTCGGTACTCGGTACTCAATCCTCGGTACTCACTTGTGCCTTTTTTGATGCCAGTTCCAGGCATGAGTGACAATATCTTTAATATCAGGATACTGTGGTTGCCAGCCTAAGATGTTTTTGGCTTTCTCGCTTGTACCAATGAGAACAGGAGAATCACCTGGACGGCGATCGCATTCTTGCACAGGTATAACCTTTCCTGTAACATCCTTAGCAGCAGCAATTACCTCTCTAACTGAGAAACCATTACCATTACCCAAATTAAAAACTTCACTTTCGCTACCTTGGAGTAGATATTCCAAACCCAAAATATGGGCATTTGCTAAATCAGCAACGTGAATATAATCTCGAACCGCAGTACCATCAGGGGTAGCATAATCGGTTCCAAAAATCGAAATTGATTCCCTCTGTCCTAATGCTGTCAGCAACACCAAGGGAATTAAATGAGATTCTGGATTATGATCCTCACCTAATAATCCATTGGGGTCAGCACCAGCTGCATTAAAGTAGCGGAAACGCACCGATTTTAACCCATAAGCCACATCAAAATCAGAAAGAATCTGCTCTACCATCAACTTGGTAGTTCCATAGGGATTAATGGGATTTTGAGGATGATCTTCAGTCAGGGGGATAAATGTTGGTACACCGTAGGTAGCACAGGTGGAGGAAAAGACAATTTTTTTAATAGAGGCTGCCAGCATCGCCTCTAAGAGTGTCAAAGTACCTAAAACGTTATTTCGGTAGTATTTAGCAGGATTTGTCACTGATTCGCCCACATAAGTATAGGCAGAAAAGTGCATAACTGCTTCAATATCATAAGTGTTAAAGAGGTTATCTAACAGAGGGCGATCTTCTATATCACCTTCTATCAGTTTTACCTGTAAAACCTTTTCTACTAAATCCCGATGCCCATACACCAGATTATCAAGGATGACTACCTGATAACCAGCTTGCACCAGAGCCAGCACCGCATGAGAACCAATATAACCTGCTCCCCCCGTCACCAAAATGGTAGGTTTTCCCGGCGACATAATTTTTCCTTTCAACGAGTTGACGACGACTACCCAATCAATTTAGTTTACTGGTGCTACCTTACTCTTACGAAAAATTCTAAATAATACACTCAGTGTCAAAAAATTGCACTAAAATCACTACGACGGCAGTTTGTGTGTGTGAGGGTTAAGTTATTTTTAAGTCACTTAGTAATTACAGTTTGACGATAAAATCAACCTACTTCCCGCGTCCTCTAGACCTGCCGCACCAGAAAATTAGAGAGTTAATCTATGTTTCAATTACTAAGCCGGGTCTTGCTATGGATGCTCATTGCCGCTGTTGTCTTTTCTTTGTTTCAAAAATTTTACCCAACAGTAGACTATTTTGGACGATTTGTTTTATTGGTTGTAGTGGTAGTTTTAATTGTGGCATTTTTAAATCCCAATGAATCAGGGCCTGTAGCTTCCTTGTGGCGGTTTATATCTTTTCCACTCAAGCCTCTGGGAGCTTCGGTGTTAATGTTGATTTTCGCTGCCCAAAAAATCAAAGGTGGTGGAATAGACAAACCGGGAGGACTCTTGGTGGGTTGGGCGCTGACAATTTTACTGTTATCTAGTACACCAGCTATTGCTTACTTTTTATTGAGGTCTCCAATTGCGGCAATGGCTCCTCCTAGCACATTAGTAGCTATGGGGCCAGCAGCTAATGTTGCCAATAACATCTCCGATGTGATGGGAAATGGCATTATACCTGTGGGAAATATGAAAATCCCTGCCTATCTACTACAAAATCCAGCAGCTATCGAAAGACGGGGGTTGCTCGTAGAAGATTTTGTACCCCAGGCGGAAACCTTGCAACTCACAACCCAAGTTTGGGAAAGTTATCTGAATCAGGTATACATTTTCTTACGTGGTCGTTCTTAAGCAGGTGGGAGAAAAATTTTGGATTTTAGGTTTTGGCTGGAACTATCTCCAGATTTCCTTTAATCCAAAAATCCTCATTAAAAAGTCAGCGGGGCTTGTCAATAGTGACTCTGAACGGAAAACGATGAACAGGAAACAGGTAAGATTCTTACCAATTACCAATTACCAGCCTAAACTGGATAACTAGCAACTTAAGCTAGTAGTTAAGATTCCTTTGACATTCTCCGGGCTAAAGCTACGGAGATTCTTCGTTCAACGAGTAAAGTCCGAGATACGGAACTACGTTGCTTTGCCTCAAGGGTTTTTGGCATATTCTTTATAAAGTTGCAAAATTGCTTGAATGTCACAATCTCGACGGCTTGCTAAACTCGCTACTTACCTACGTCCCCATTGGCAGGACACTACATTAGGCATTATTGCTTTATTGTCTGTGAATGGGCTGGGTGTTTATATCCCTTTGCTGATTCGCTCTGGGGTTGATCAACTTTCGACAACCTTTAGCTTGGATCAAATACTACGTTATGTAGTGATAATCATCTTGCTCAGTTCAGCAATGTGGCTGATGCGTATGGCTTCCCGCATCTGGATTTTTGGTGTGGGTCGTCAGGTAGAATTTGAACTGAAACAGCGGATTTTTGAACATTTACTCAAGCTCGAACCGGCTTATTTTGCCATTAATACTCCTGGTGATTTAATTAATCGAGCTACGAGTGATGTAGACAATATCAGGCGGTTGTTGGGTTTTGCAGTATTGAGTTTGGCAAATACTTTTTTTGCTTATACTCTAACGCTGCCAGTGATGCTGTCAATTAGCGTGGATCTGACGTTAGCTTCTCTGGCAGTTTATCCGTTTATGTTCTTCTTGGTGCATCTGTTTAGCGATCGCTTACGCAAACAACAAGCGGCTGTACAGGAGCAACTTTCAGAAATTAGTGAGCTAATCCAAGAAGATATTAGCGGCATTTCTTTGATTAAAATCTACGCTCAAGAAGAAAACGAGCGTCGCGCT
Organism: Anabaena sp. WFMT; assembly: GCF_051781005.1. Lineage (NCBI taxonomy): Bacteria > Bacillati > Cyanobacteriota > Cyanophyceae > Nostocales > Nostocaceae > Anabaena > Anabaena sp. WFMT. The sequence goes on from NZ_JBPWOA010000017.1 coordinate 175,381, forward strand.
TTCCAAAGGAAAAATCAGGCTCTATTGACTGCTAACCTCACATTGGCAAAAACCAGAAATACTCTCTTTCCTCTCATTGGTGGGTTGGCTAATATCAGTTCCCTCATCATCATTTGGTTGGGAACTATGCGGATATCTGCTGGAACTCTGGCTGTGGGTGATTTTTTGGCGCTATTAATTTATGTAGAACGTCTGGTTTTCCCCACCGCTTTACTAGGATTTACAATTACAACCTACCAACGAGGTGAGGTGAGTATTGACCGACTGGAGTCGATTCTGAGTGTGACACCAAAAATTCAAGATCCACCAGATGCTGTAAATCTTTCAGCAAGTAAAGTTAAAGGGGAAGTGACAGCCAAAAATCTCACTTATACCTACCCAGGGGCTAATATCCCAGCTTTAGATCATGTCAACTTCACTATTGCTCCTGGGGAACTTGTGGCCATTGTTGGTGCAATTGGCTCTGGGAAATCAACGTTGGCTAATGCTTTGCCTCGGTTGTTAGATATTGAAGCGGGGCAGTTGTTTTTGGATGGTTTGGATATTACTAAAATAACTTTAAATGATTTACGGGGTGCGATCGCTTACGTACCTCAAGATAGTTTTTTGTTCAGCACCACCATTCAAAATAATATCCGCTATGGCGACCCTCTCAGTGAACATCAAGATGTGGAAGCAGTAGCAAATATTGCCCAAATCGAGGCAGAAATTAGCAATTTTCCCCAGCAATATGAAACAATCGTCGGCGAGAGAGGAATAACTCTTTCTGGTGGTCAGCGGCAACGTACAGCCCTAGCTAGAGCCATGTTGATTGATGCCCCAGTATTGATATTAGATGATGCCCTTTCCAGCGTCGATAATCAAACTGCTACACAAATTCTCAAAAATCTATCTAGTGGTACTCAACAAAAAACAGTAATTTTCATCACCCATCAACTATCAGCCGCTGCCACATCTGACCGAATTTTGGTCATGGACAAGGGCAGAATTGTCCAAGTAGGTAATCACTTAGAACTTGTAGAACAACCAGGTCTATACAAAAAATTGTGGAGTCAGCATCAAGTGGAGGAGTTATTGCATTAGGGAGTTGGTGAGTACCGAGTATTGAGTACCGAGTATTGAGTATTGAGTATTGAGTAAGAATTTTCTCTCCCTGCTCCCTGCTCCCTGCTCCCTGCTCCCTGCTCCCTGCTCCCTGCCCCCTGCCTTTACCTGTCACCTTCTTTTGGCAATTTCGGATGTGTGGCTGAATATTTACCTACTAAAGCAGAAATCGAGGGGTTATACAGTCGTAGATAATTCCAGTAATTACCAAAAACTTGGCGGACGTAATTTTTGGTTTCGTCAAAAGGAATTTCTTCGACAAATTCATCTGGATCTTGTTTAGGTATAGTTCGCAGCCATTTAGCCACATTACCTGGACCAGCATTGTAACTAGCGATCGCTAACATGGAATTATTACCATATTGCTGATGGGTATGATCTAAATACCACGTACCCAACATCACGTTATCATTCGGGTTTTCCAAATCAATCGTTTTCATATCCACGTTGATTTGTGGTGCTATCCATGCGGCTGTACTGGGCATTACCTGCATTAAACCAGTCGCACCGACTGTAGATTTAATTTTCGGCTGAAACATCGACTCTTGCCGCATTAAAGCCGTAACTAGCAGAGGATTAAGTTGCCGTGTAGTTGACCATTTTTCAATTTCCTGGAGATAGGGAAAAGGATAACGAGCTTGCCAGTATATTATCTGCTGGCTTAAAGCCTCATATTCAGCTTTTTGGGCTGGTGTTTTCCAGTCCTCTAATTTAGAAATTTTGGCAATACCAATCAGATTTTCTCCCTCTGCCAACCGCATTAACCCTTCAGTAAATTGTTCAGCTACGCTAGGTTCAGATTTATTCAGAAATTCTGACTCCCACTGCAACCAAGCATCACGATCTTGACCAAGTAAATACAATTCTTTGAAGGTTTCCGAACCCGCTGTCGGCACAGGACGCTGAGGGGTGACAATTTGTGGTTTCAGCAGCCGTAAGTCATTAAAATTACCTACATCTAGCCCCAAAATGCTTGCAGAACGCCATGCGTAATAAGACTGAGGAAATTGACTGAGTACATACTCATAAGCAGCGCGAGCTTCTTGCTGTTTCCCTAGTATAGTTGCCCATTTGCCTACCCAAAAACCTGCTCTAGGAGCCAAAATACTGGTAGGATTTTCAGTGGTAATTGGTTGCGCCCATTGCCATGCACCTGTATAATCTTGGGCTTTAGCTTTGCTTAAGGCAATTTTCCAGCGATATTCTGCTGCTTCGTTAGAAGTGCTGTACTTACCTAATAGTAATTTCCAAGTTGCGTTCGCTGACTGGTTATCTTTCAGAGTTTCCTGTAATTTAGCTTTTTGTACCAGTGCTGTCGGTGCTTGTTCAGGAAATTTATTAATGATTTGATCAAGATAGGCTGTTGCGGCTTTCCCTGGGGCTATTTCTGCTAGTCTGAGCAGAGCGGTTCCTGTTTCTGTAGCTGTGGGAAATTGTTGTACCTGTTGTTTATAGAGAGCAACTGCTTTGTCTCGTTCTTTATTTAACTGTAAACCTCTGGCGATGCGATAGAGGTTACGGGCTGTTTTGGGTGCTTTAGTATAAGCGGTAGCTGCCTTGGTAAATTGATTATTGTCCCAGTAGGCTGAACCAATTAGTTCCCAATCTGCGGGTGTAAGTTGAGACTGTTTAAGCAGCGGATCTAAAATACCGACAATTCCCGGTTTGTCAGAGGCATATTTAGCCAAGATTAATCTTAATTTAGGCTGATTGGGATTATCTTGTAAGCGTTTGCGGATAATTTCCCAGGTGAGGGGATGGGAAGGAAATTGTGCGATCGCTGTATCATGGAGTTTCGGCAGTCCAATTAAATAAATAGCTTTAACTGCGGCTGCTTCTTGGGGATAATCTTTCAGAACTTTTTGTCGCAGATCCGAAGCCTTGCCTTTCTCCCCCAACATATCCTCTGCCTGGGCTTGTCTGAGCAAAATATATGGTGCTAAAGCAGGATATTCTTTTTCTAGTCCTGTCAGTAAACTTAGAGCTTTTTTCCCTTGGTCAGTTTCAATGTAATCACTGGCCAAAAGATAACGGGCCCGTTCCCTATCTGGTGAACTCCCTGTTTGAGCAATTTCCTCTAGTTTAACCACCCGTTCTGGTAACGATTGAGACACTAAGCTAAATACAGGTGACTTAGCTTGATTACCCTCAAATAGTTTCTCAGGCTGACTCTGACTTAATTTCAACCATTGACTCAGGGTTTTTCCAGCTTGTGGGGCTGATACCATACCCCCGACTAAAAAGGCACATAATCCTGCACCAGCAATCAGATAAATTTGCTTGTTTTGTAGTTTCTTCAGCATGGATACCCGCTGTTCGTAGCGTCTCAAAGAGAAATTTTCCGATCAATTTTCTGCAACTTTAACACTACTAGCGCGAAATGTTATCACTTTTGAGTTACAAATTTGAGCTTTTTTGAGGAAAAACGTCAATCAATTTTGGATTTACGTTAGCGAAGCGTACGCAGCGCAGCGAGTATTTTGGATTTTGGATTGACTCCACCCTAAAGTGTGTAGCTTGAGGATTTTAGATTGGCTATTTTGGATTAATTCTGCCCTGAAGGGGCGGGGCTTGTACCGAAAATTCCCAATCCAAAATCTAAAATCCAAAATCTAAAATTTTTTGGTCAGGAGTCAGAAATCAGGAGAATTGTCAAATCAGGAATTAACTCGTTCTTAATTTAACAGTTGGTACTGGGAACATCTACATTGAATATAGATTTCTTGCTTTGGCTGCGGGCTGGATAAAAAATAATATCACGGTTCAAAACTCGCAGATGACTAATTAACACTTCTATAGGGTTTATCCCCTGATTCATTAACCAAATTGACCAACCAATCAGTTTCAGAGTATTGAAAAATGATATGCGAGTCAACCATTCGTGAAATGCAACACGAGCTTCATCTAAAAGAGCATCATACTCTCCTATGATTTCTGTATCATGGAACATTGGTGAATTAATACCATGAATTCCACTTACCTGATGTTGTCCCATTTTAATTCTTGGTAAACAGGAAACTTCAAGATGATATAAATCATGGTAACAAAGTAAATCATCATTTATGTGTATCAGCCTACCTCCTATTTTTACACGTTCTTTGCTGATGCAACCTAGCATTTTTTTGACTGATAAATCTATCCAAATTTGCGAAGGAGGAATAAGTTTGTCCATAGAGAGATGACAATTTGTTTTAGTTTTGTTATCTAGCAGGTATTGTAGGTTGTTAAGCTATACATTAAGGGTGAATTTAACAGCAATACTTTGTGAATTATCAAATAATACGCTTGATATCAATCAAGTTTATCTGTCTATACCAATAAGACCTTTCATTATCAAATATAATTAATTCCAAATTCAAAAGATGTCAAGTCTATATACAACATCAGAAAATGATTTTAATTATCAAAAATAATCACCAGAAGGAATATATTTTTCACCTTAGACATAGGGGTAAAAAAGATTGTAGAGACGAGAATACCTACCCATGTAACTTCTCTACACGGATTTCAAGTTATGCACATTTAATTCTCCGAGATGTCTCTTGGTAATAAATTAAACGAATTGCAAAAACCGCTAATACTCTTAACTAAATATTTTTGCCTATTTTTATTAGTCTCTACACTGACTTGATATAGTCTCTGATCAACTAAAAATATTCTTTGTTTAACAATAATGTCACCAGGTTTGGTATAGTTAACCTCTCTACCTGGATATCTACCTAAACTAATTTTTTCTTCACTGACCAAGGTACTTTTTGAATTTTGTAAAGCTGTTTTTCTGCCAGTATCTATAGCTTCTTCTACAAGATTATTCCGCTTCAATAACTCGATATAATCATTGGGATAGTCAATATAAGCGACTGTATATTTTACCTCTTCTTGTGGGCGCTCTACTGTCAATATATTTACTTCAACTATACCATTTTTAGTATTAATTTTTTGTTTAGTTTTTGTAGGTGTACCAGGCATTAAAATACTAAATTTACCTTCTGGAGAAGAAAATATTTTCCATATTGACTGAGCTATTATTAAAGGCTGATTAGCTGATACAGTTTGTGTAATTGTGTATCCACTGAATAAAACAAATCCTACAAGAGAGCAACGTAAGAATCGGGATTTCATAAGACTCAATGATTGATCGTATAGAATGGCAACGCTGTTGTAGTTTAATTCTATACCAATAAAAGGATATTTTAACAAAAATATATATTTTGATGACATTTTTACTAAAACTACTACATAGCTTTTACTTTATAATTTGGAGGTAAAATTATCTGCGGTTTAGACTTGGCTGAGGTTAGTCAGACAATTTTAGATTTTACATTTCGTCGTGAGCGCTACTTTAGACGAGACTCAGTACAAGACAGTCTAACAATTTTGGATTGATTCCACGGATAAATCCGGGCTTTGTACCATTAAGGAATTATTGGTTAATCTCTATTTGAGAATGACAAAAACTTGGTTTTAATAAGTAGTGAGTCAAAATTAAATTCACTCATGATGTGAGGAAACAGGAAACAGAAAAATAAGTTATGTAATTGCTTCTGTTCAAGTACTTCAGGACTTACACAACTGGTACATTGGTAAGGTGCGTCAGATATCAAAAATCTGTTTATTTACCAGATTTATCAAGTCTGACGCAGCTTTAGTCCTATACTTATCAACCGAGTTGAGGGATTGGTAAATTTGAATTAGTAAGATTCACCGTTTTGCTAATTCTGGAGTTTTCCCTTTTAATCCAATCATCAATTTGAGCGCAAATATTTTCAGCATTGGGACTCGCTGCATCAACCATAAACCCAAACGTCGGATGATTACCACTGGTAAGAAGTTATTAGAAAATACTCGATCTAATAAATCTGTGAAACCTAAAATTGCGAGATTTTCGTTTTTTCTCCAGCGTTCATATTTTTTGAGAATCTGGATATTCCCAATATCTTCACCTGCTTGGTGTGCTGCTTGAATGACTTCGGCTAAAGCTGCTGCGTCACGAATACCTAAGTTTAAACCTTGTCCACCGACGGGGTGACAGTTGTGTGCTGCGTCACCGACTAAAGCCAAACGGGGGAGAACATAGCGATCGCTCTGCATCAACTGTACCTGAAAAATAAAGCGATCGCCTAATAATTCCAATTTACCCATCTGATCACCATACCGCTTGGTCAGTTCAGCCAAAAATTCCTCATCATTTAAAGCACACAAAGCCTTTGCTTCCTCATGAGGTGCAGTCCAAACAATCCGACAACGGTTGTCAGGTAAAGGTAAAATTGCAAAAGGGCCACTAGACCAAAATTTCTCGTAAGCTGTATAGTTATGGCATTTTTCCGGCTTGACATAAGCCACAATACATGATTGCCAATATTTCCAACCCTTAGTTTTAATTCCCGCAGCTTGACGAATTGGTGAACGAGAACCATCTGCTGCTACTAGCAACTGACTACGAATTGTCCGATTCTCACCATCAACTTTAAGATTAATAGTAACTATATCTTGCTCATTTTGCGTATTTACCACTTCCGCTGGACACAAATAAGTTACATTTGCACAACCTTGCACAAATTCCTGTAACGGTTGTAACAGAGCATAATGTTCAGCTACATAACCTAATTCTGGTGTCCCTAAATCAGAAGTTTGGAACTTTACTACATCAGGATAGTCAGCGTCAGACAAGCGAACCTGGCTGTATCTGGCGATATTAGGCATAATTTTCTCCCAAATGCCAATTCCTTGGAAAATTCGCGCCGAAAGCATATGTACAGCATAAGCTTGGCCTTTAGCAACTGCAGCTGATGTCACCTTAGCCTCAATTAGCAGTACACTTAAGCCAGAGTCTTTTAAAGCAGCAGCTGTGGTTAAGCCAACAATCCCACCACCAACAATCACCAAATCGTAATCATATCCACGATTATCTGTGGGAGTGTGGGGAGGAGCAAGGATTTGAGTAAGTTGGGTAAGTGGCATTGTTAAGATAGATGACAGCATTTTACCTATTATTTTTACGCAAGTCCCCTCAGAGAGCAAGTCAGTCGCAAACTATGGCTAAATCCAAGATGTGCTATCAAACATCAAAAGGCTTTTACTCCTGAATCCTGACCGAAAAATTTTAGATTTTGGATTTTAGATTTTGGATTGGGAATTTTCGGTACAAGCCCTGCCCTGAAGAGGCGTAATTAATCCAAAATAGCCAATATAAAATCCTCAAGCTCGACACTTTAGGGTGGAGTAAATCCAAAATCCAAAATCGTAAATCCAAAATTGATTGACTCCTGCCTCCTGACTCCTGCTGTATTAAGCCATACTCAAAGCCATGAGATTATCAGCCATTTCAAAATTAGCTGTGACATTCTGCACATCATCTAACCCTTCTAGAATATCAATTAATTTAAGAAGAGATTTAGCCTGATCAGGATCTGTGACTTCTACCTGATTTCCTGGAATCCAACGCAACTCTACATCTATAACTTTAAAGCCTTTTTCTTTGAGTGTTTGACTAAGTTTCTCTAAGTTTCCTATCTTGGTCAACACCTCAGCCGTTTCATCTGCAATCATCTCATAAGATTCAGCATCACCTTCTAAAGAAACTTCTAAAAGCTGTTCTTCATCCTCAATTCCTTCAACTACACAAACCCCTTTTTGGGAAAACATCCAACTAACACAACCTATTTCTCCTAGATTCCCACCATTTTTACTAAAAGCTACCCGCAAATCTGCGGCTGTACGATTGCGATTATCTGTTAAAGCTTCAATTAAAATGGCTACACCACCGGGGCCGTAACCTTCATAGCGAATATCTTCTAAACTGGAGTTATCGCTGCCAAGAGTACCTGCACCTTTAGAAATCGCTCTTTCGATATTATCATTGGGAATCCCCGCCGCCTTAGCTTTATCAATCGCTGTCCGCAGTTGAAAATTACCTGCCGGATCTGGTACACCATTTCTAGCAGCCACAATAATCGCCCGCGATAGCTGAGTAAAGATATTTCCCCTTTTAGCATCTACTACTGCTTTCTGGCGCTTAATAGTTGCCCATTTACTATGTCCTGACATAAACCAAGAAAAATATTAACACTCTCTTCAAACATAGGATATATCTAGCTTTGACTTAGATGCAAATCTCAGGTTAAGCAACTGCGGATATTTGCTGGTCACATCTTGGACTAAGATGATTGTGCAAGTTCTCAAGTTCTCACGATGAAATTGCGTAAATTTGCCAATTATCTGCATCAATTTTTTATTTTCTATCACTGCCGACGCAAACCCAAGAAATCACTATATTACCTTGGTAGTTTCTTACTCATGCTGTTTATGTTCATATTCTCTTTAAGTGGATGTGACTATATACAATCATCTAATAAGGTGACTCATATTACCTTATGGCATGGTGTAAATCCACCACAAAATCGGGATGTATTGCAAAAGCTGGTCAACAAATTTAATCAAGCTCACTCAGAGATTCAAGTAGAATCTTTGTATGTGGGGCAACAAGATCAGCAAATGCCCAAGATTTTAGCAGCAGTGGTAGGGAATGCACCACCTGATTTATTGTGGTTTAATCCGACAATTGCCGGACAATTAGTAGAACTGGGTGCATTGATACCATTAGATGAAAAGTTAGCTCATTCTCCAGTCAAACAGGAAATTGATCCCGCTTTGTATACATCAATGCAATACAAAGAGCAAATTTGGTCAGTTCCCTTTGCTACTAACAATGTCGGTGTTTATTACCGTCCCAGTTTGTTCAAAGCCGCAGGAATCACTCAGTTACCGCAGACTTGGGAAGAGTTGCGACAAGCTGCGAAAAAATTAACTCGTGATACTAATGGAGATGGACAGATAAATCAACATGGAATGCTGTTACCTGGTGGAAAGGGAGAATTTACAGTTTTCACTTGGTTGCCTTTTATGTGGAGTAGTGGTGGTAAATTGGTACAGGGTAATGGTCAGAGTGCAGCAGATGTGGTTTTGGCAGATAATCAAGGAGCGATCGCAGCTTTGCAATTTTGGCAAGATTTAATTGCAGATAGTACTGCATTACTATCCTCTCCAGAACGGGGTTATGAGATCGAAAGCTTGGTTAATGGTAAAGTGGCAATGCAGGTAACAGGCCCTTGGAGCTTGGGAGAATTGAAACAAAGTGGCATAGATTTTGCTGTTTTTCCCATTCCCGTGCAGAAAGAACCTGCTACCGTCATTGGTGGTGAAAATTTATTCCTGTTCAAAACTACCCCAGAAAGAGAAAAAGCCGCTTTTAAATTTGCTGAGTATACTGTGAGTGCAGATTTCCAAACAGAATTAGCCTTAGGAACTGGTTATTTACCTGTCAATATTAAATCTCGTCAAAGTCCTAAATATCAAGAATTCCTGAATCAACAACCACAGATCAAGGTATTTTTAGAACAGGCAAAACACGGACATTCACGTCCCATCTTTCCCGGTTATACTCGCATTTCCGACAGTTTAGGACGCGCAATTGAAGCGGTATTATTAGGTAAAAGTTCCCCAGAGGAAGCCCTGAAAAAAGCCCAGCAACGCTTAGATTTAATTTTTAAGTGATTATTTTTGAAATGAGTCGAATAGCAATTTATTACAACCAGGCAATATGGGTAATTTTTCGTAACCATTTATTTAGGTCATCATGCTAGTCTCAAGTTTATTCAAACACCAGATATGGAAATAAATCCTATTTTTTTGTTAAAAATTAATTTTCTGCAAATTCCTTTAAAAATTGCAGAAAATAAGGAATATGATATTTAGCATAATTTGTCTGTTCTGAATAAAATTTAGCTATTTGACGCAGTAATTCATCTCTAAATGCCTCTTCTGAGTTAGTCCAATCAAGTGGTGGTTTAATTTTTTGCCAATAATCCTCTTGAGTATTTGTATCTTTAACTTTTTTCAGCATTAATAAAGCAAAAATTAGTTCATTTTTAGTTGTCTCATCTTGAGCATTTTCAAACTGTACTTTCCAAGAATCACGTAGTTTTTCTAAATCAGAACAATCTAATCCAGCACAATGACTAATGCGATTAGATACTGTTGAGAATTGTTTTTTTAAATCTTCACTATTAATCATAGCATCTGCCATAGCAATATATATATCTTCCAAAACAATGGGTTGACTATTATACATGGGAATATTGATATGATTATTAAAGGTATCTTGTAGTTCTGGTATAATAAAATATGCTTCTTTATGAATTAGTCCTGTAACCCAAATACGGTGATTATTGGCGTTTTCTTCATTTACTTGAGCTTGCTTGTAAAGATTAGAAAAAATTTCTTCTGTGTTTGAGAAATCATAATTATCAATATTTTGTGACTGTAAATCTAAATCAACAATAGCAAATAGCTTATCAGGATTTAAATATGACTCTTTACTATCTTCTTCATGTAATTCTAAAAGCTTAAAATAAGTATCTATAACACCTGTCCTACCTTGACAATTAAAAAATTCTGGTATACGTTGACTCCATGTTCTAGGAACGCATTTTTTGTAAAAATTGGCATCTGGCATTTTTGCCATTTTACCATAATTTACCACTGTTTTATTATCCAAGATACTGCCTTGACCTTCACAAAGCACAACAATTTTATTAAAAATTCTCCGGTCATTGAGTATTTTCTTACAGTGTTCTACAAGTATTTCTTGATAATTATTCATAGATAAAACTTATCAAATTATGATAGATTATTGATTGTTTGATTTAATTAGTTTTGGTTCTAGTTCTCTAACATGAGCAGGTGTAAGAGCCTGACATAATTCATAAGAGTGAGTTGCTAGAATATATTGATTGCTAGGAGACCATTGTTCTAAATCAGCTATTATTTGATATTGCCAATCTGGATGTAGTGCAATTTCAATTTCATCCATTAAAACAATAGCATCTTCGATTTTATTATATTTTATCCACATATAAATACTTAATCTTTTCAATTCACCATGACTTAAATCTTCGGGATAAATTTCTATACTATCATCACCTTTATCTAGTTTAAATTTTACCTTAGAAAAGTCTTTGGCAATAGTTACTTTTTTATTCACTAAAATTAAATTTAGATCATTTAATAATGCTTTGTATCTAGTACCATAATTACCTTCAGTATCAATAGCATCTCTAAAATCTTCATCTCTAGCGGTTGTAAATGCTTTAATTAATAAATCTACTGGCGCAAAATCATAAGTAAAAAAGCCTGGTAATTGAGATTTAGACCATTTTAAATCTAAATCATAATCTCTATGACTATTTTGTTGAAATAATAATCTTCTCGATGTTTGAGAAGTAAATAAAAATACTTGGCTAATAGGAGCAGCTAAAAAGATTTTATTAGAAGTTTTGTCTAACCAATCTTCAGCTTGATTTATATCTAAATTATTATCTATTTGAAAAAGTAAAACTTCATCTTCCTCTTTATTTAAACCTGAAGAATAATTACAGATGTACAGCAGATTTTGATTAGCTAAATAACTAGATAACTTTTGAATTATAATTCTTAATTTTGCTTGTTTATGGGAAAAATCATCAAGATTTATTTTATATATTTCAAGCATATTTTCAAGTTCTTCTTTAAATTCGTCAATTGTTGAAAGTCTTGATCTTAGTTTAATGATTCCAGAACTTCTTAAATCACCCATGACTTCCATTAATCGGTTACGCTTCATGGAATCACTGGCGATTTTTTGATCAATTTCTAGTTTATTAATTGCTTTTTCTATTTGTTCAATATCTTGTTCTGTTTTGGATATTTTCTTCGTAATATTTTCTCTTTCCTGAAAATTAGATAATCTAAAATCCTCATTGTCTTTATATCCGTTATCTTGCTGTTTTTCAATATAAGTATTTTTACAAACTAAAAACCTGAGTTCAACTTCCTGTTCACCATCCCAGATATTTATAGTTGCTAACTCTCTTTCGCTACTATCATCATTAACAACAAAACCCTGAAGTAAGTTTTTTATGAAAACCTTTCTTTCTGGATTTGTACAGCAATGTAATAAAATAAAAATCAATTGCAAAAGCGTACTTTTACCCCCGCCATTTTGACTTCCTAAAGGGAAAATATTGGGTGAGAAATTTTTATCAAACTTAATATCAACATCTTTTAAAATTCGGAAATCTGGTACTCGAATTCTTAATAACTTCATTTGAGTTTGCTTCCTTGATAAAGATTACATCTTAGAATTACGTTGTTAATAGCGAATTATTGCTAATTTCTAGCATACTTTATGAGAGGTGGGCATTGCCCACCATTAGATTTTAAAGGATTTTACAACCTACTAAACCTTAAACTTCTCAGTGATCCGCTTCATTGCTTCTTCCACATTTTCCCCACTGTTAAACGCAGAAATACGGAAATAACCTTCACCCGCAGCACCAAAACCAGAACCAGGTGTTAGCCTCTTGCTGGCTTTCATCCCTTACCTAAATGACAGCTAAGTTTTTTCGCCCAGCTATAAAACTTAACCTCAAGGATTTTCAGCCTTTTTTCTTAATAAAATTTCAAATTGATCAACCAAGAATCCCCCGAATTTAGGGAAGCTGATTCGGAAGAGTGTCAATACATCTGCGGTAAAAACTACTAAGCTGGTAATATAGCGAATTAAAATTTTACTGGAAATCCTGAAACGCCAGACCAGCGGTTCAGATTTTTTCGTTGTCTAACTACGTTGTAGCTAAATTATGTTTGATGCACTATCTGACCGTTTAGAGTCTGCCTGGAAAAAACTGCGGGGACAGGATAAAATCTCTCAATCTAACATTCAAGATGCTTTGCGGGAAGTGCGCCGCGCTTTGTTGGAAGCAGATGTTAACCTCCAGGTAGTCAAAGATTTTATTACCGAAGTCGAAACCAAAGCTCAGGGAGCCGAAGTCATCTCCGGTGTGCGTCCTGACCAACAGTTCATCAAAATTGTCTACGATGAACTGGTACAGGTAATGGGGGAAGAAAATGTTCCCCTAGCAGAAGTTGAGGGTAAAACCACTGTTGTCCTCATGGCTGGGTTACAGGGTACTGGTAAAACCACAGCTACAGCTAAGTTAGCCTTACACTTACGGAAATTAAATCGTAGTTGTTTATTAGTGGCAACAGACGTATATCGTCCCGCAGCTATTGATCAACTTTTGACACTGGGTAAGCAAATTGACGTACCTGTGTTTGAATTGGGTAGCGACGCTGATCCTGTGGAAATTGCCCGTCAAGGTGTGGAACGCGCTAGGGCAGAAGGCATTAATACAGTTATTGTAGATACGGCTGGACGCTTACAAATCGACCAAGAGATGATGGCGGAATTAGCCCGCATTAAGTCAACTATCGAACCAGACGAAACTCTGTTAGTAGTGGACTCGATGACTGGTCAAGAAGCTGCAAATCTGACTCGTACCTTTCATGATCAAATCGGCATTACTGGGGCAATCCTGACCAAATTAGACGGTGATAGCCGTGGTGGTGCGGCGCTGTCAGTACGGCAAATTTCCGGTGCGCCGATTAAGTTTGTTGGTGTGGGTGAAAAGGTAGAAGCGCTACAACCTTTTTATCCTGAACGGATGGCTTCCCGGATTCTGGGTATGGGCGATGTTCTGACCTTGGTAGAAAAAGCCCAAGAAGAAATTGACTTGGCAGATGCCGAGCAAATGCAAGCGAAAATTTTGTCGGCGAAATTCGATTTTACCGATTTTCTCAAGCAGATGCGGCTGCTGAAAAATATGGGTTCCCTGGGTGGGATCATGAAGATGATTCCGGGTATGGGCAAGCTTTCTGATGACCAATTGAAGCAGGGCGAAACCCAGCTAAAACGGTGTGAGGCGATGATTAATTCCATGACACGCCAAGAACGCCTTGATCCCGATTTGTTGTCTAGTTCTCCCAGTCGGCGGCGGCGAATTGCTTCTGGTGCTGGTTATAGAGAAGCAGATGTGAGTAAATTGGTGGCAGATTTCCAAAAAATGCGATCGCTCATGCAACAAATGGGTCAAGGCAATTTCCCCGGTATGCCAGGAATGTTCGGCGGTGGCAACCCCTTAGCGGCCGGTAATAGTCCCGGTGCAGGCTGGCGCGGTTATCCCGGCGGTGCAGCACCCGCGAAAAAGAAAAAGAAAGAGAAAAAGAAAAAAGGCTTTGGCACTCTTTAGGTAGCAAAGGGAAAATTTATTCACCAATGACCAATAACCAATGACCAATGACCAATAACCAAACCACCAATAATGCCTAGCAAGTGCTAAAATTGTCATTTCAGCATCAGAAGTTTTGAATAGAGGCCGTCTAGGCTAGTCACTTCTTCCTCAACCAGTCACAAAATAACTATAAACAGGAGAAAAATTTCTCAACATGATCAAACTGCGCTTGAAGCGATTCGGTAAAAAGCGGGAAGCAAGTTACCGCATTATTGCTATTAACGACCTTTCTCGCCGTGATGGTCGTCCCCTAGAAGAACTAGGTTTTTACAACCCCAGAACAGATGAAGTACGACTAGACGTTCCCGGTATTGTCAAGCGACTACAACAAGGGGCCCAACCCACCGACACCGTTCGTCGCATCCTAGTAAAAGCTAATGTTTTTGAACAGGTCCGTGCAACAGCCGCATCATAAGCTTGAAATGAAATCACCAACAGCCAGTCCTGACTATGTGGGACTGGTTCAGTTTCTTGTGCAACCGTTTTTAGAATCTCCAGAGTCTTTAAGCGTCGATTGTGAAATTTCTCCCACCCTCAAAAGGGCTTGGATTCGCATCGCCTTTGAAGCCACAGACAAAGGAAAAGTCTTTGGTCGGGGTGGGCGCAATATTCAGGCGATTCGCACGGTAATTGCAGCAGCAGCAGAATTGGCGGGGCAATCAGTACACCTGGATATTTATGGCAGCAACTCCCAAAGTCGGGAGGGTATGTCTTTTGATGAAGAACAGGAAGAAAGAATACCGCCACCAAAATCGAGAGAAAGAAGTGGAAATGTTCCCATGCCTGTTGCTAAACCTCGGTTTCGCTAGGTTCAAACTGGGAAATTTACGCAGAGTCAGTCAGTGATCAATTCTGGGAAAAATTTAGACAGGTGGCAACAAGATTGTCAAATATTTTCGGTATCTCTCGTTGCTATGACGGAGTTGTCAGTAAAGTACAGACATCTGTTGCCAGCCTACTCTCAGAATAATTCGTAATTCGTAATTCGTAATTAGAACTTGCCGAAACAACTGGGTTTACACTCAGGACTTAGCACTTTGCCAGAACTGTTTTAACGTGACTGATTTTTTAAGCATATTTTAAGTTAAGATAGTATAAATTCTTGTAAAGATTTAAAAAAATTATTTTGTTGCTTTCTTCAGAGAAATATCGTCATTTGTCAAGAACTGCTCCTCAACTAATTGTAAAAAAACTATGGCAGGTGCTTTAACAATTCAACTGCCTAACATTCCCAGTGCGATCGCTCTCGCGGGATATGGGGAAGCAAATCTCAAATTCCTCTCTCAACAAACCGGAGCTAGTTTAGTTCTACGGGGACAGGAACTGCTGATTACTGGAACAGACAAACAAGTTGAACTCACGGCGCAATTAGTGCGATCGCTCGAAAGTCTGTGGAGTAAAGGTAATAATATCTCAACTGCTGATATTTTAACAGCCCGTCAAGCCCTAGAGAGCGATCGGCAAGGCGAACTCCAAGACCTACAGCGAGACATCCTCTCCAAAACTCGCCGTGGTCAAGAAATCCGCGCCAAAACCTTTCGTCAAAGACAATACATCGAATCCATCCGCAAGCGTGACCTCACCTTTGGCATTGGCCCTGCGGGAACCGGTAAAACCTATCTCGCTGTTGTCGTAGCCGTTCAAGAACTCCTCGCTAATCAATTTGAACGCATAATTTTAACTCGTCCAGCGGTCGAAGCCGGTGAAAGACTGGGATTTTTACCTGGAGACTTACAACAAAAAGTCGATCCCTATCTCCGTCCCCTTTATGACGCTATTCATGAATTCATCGACCCCGAAAAAGTCCCCAATTTGATAGAACGTGGTGTAATTGAAGTTGCACCACTCGCCTATATGCGGGGACGTACCTTAAATAACGCCTTTGTCATTGTTGATGAAGCCCAAAATACCACACCCGCGCAGATGAAAATGGTTTTGACTCGCTTGGGTTTTGGTTCGCGTATGGTAATTACAGGCGATATTACACAAACCGATTTACCAATTCACCAACAATCAGGATTAACCATAGCTTTACAAATTTTGAAACACGTTGAAGGCATCGCCTTTTGTGAATTTACCCAAAAAGATGTAGTTCGTCACCCTCTAGTACAGCGTATTGTTGCCGCTTACGAACAACATGAAAAATAGTCAATTAGTCATCAGTCATTAGAAATAAAAACCAGCTTATGAGTACAACCTTGAGAGAATTTATAGAAGCTTGTCAAAACTTAGGAAATGTCAGGCTCATTGTCACCAGCAGCGCCACCGTTTTAGAAGCAAGATGTAAAATAGAAAAACTATTTTATGCTGAATTGCTCAAAGGCAAATATGCAAATATGCACACTGATGACTTTGAATTTCACTTAAACATGGACAAAATTACTCAAGTGAAATTTGAAACAGGTGAAGCAAAAAGAGGCAACTTTACAACTTACGCAATTCGGCTTTTAGATGAAAAACAAGAAACTGCATTAAGCATATTTCTACAATGGGGTAAACCCGGTGAATATGAACCAGGTCAAGTAGAAAATTGGCAAGCTTTACGGGAGAAATATGGAGAAGTTTGGCAACCTTTACCCATCGAAACCTTGTAATTTAATATCTAAATCCCCTCCTTACCTCGTTCCCAGTCTCTGACTGGGAATGCCTATTAGAGGCTCTGCCTCCCTTAAATAAACATAAATTAACACCCATAAGCAACACTAAATCTTCCTAAAATCTAATATTGCTATGTTAATAAAGATAATTTTCAGCTTTTTCTTAATGCTTTTATTTCTCATAGGAAATGGGGAAGCACAAGCTGGCGAATTAGCAACACGATTAGCAAACTTTCCGCAATGGGAAAAATTAACATCAGTCAAAATAGCCGAAGGAGATTTAATATATCCTGATTGGATGTTTGGAAATTGGCAAGTTACCAGTACCTTAGTAGATTTAGCTGCACCTTTAGCACCAGATATCATCACACCTGGTTTTGAAGGAAATCGTCGTCAACTAAATCAACCTATTACTTTTTCAGTCAGATTTGTGAAAGTTAAACCGCAAATCTCAGGTTTCAAACTTATCCCCAAAATAGATAATCAATCACAAATATTAGTAGCTGATAGAGTATTTAACAGCTTGAATTTATCAAAAGCTTATTTAGGAAATGATGCTGTATTATCAGTTAAAATAGATCCAGAATCTCCTAATCGTCAAATTACATTTTTACGTGGCGAACGTCAATTAGTTTCTATTGTCACCGCACGCGCTACCGAAAATACACCTGATCATAAATTTATCACCACAGAAGTATTTCAACAATTATTTAAAGGTAGTTCTCGTCCCTATTTCAATACGGTAGAATCTACAACAGCCTACCATCAACTTTCGACATCTAACCCAGCAATTGAAGCAGATCAAGTTACTGCTGTTTACCTTTCGCCCCAAGATCCTGATTATTTTACCGCAGGTTCTCGACCAGTCGCACTTTATCGTTATCATCTCGAATTTTTCCCCTCAGCACAGCCAAATATTTCTCAAGAATGATTTCATGGCTTCACTATTGACAGATACATATTACAAATGTAGTAT
Source organism: Anabaena sp. WFMT (assembly GCF_051781005.1). Classification (NCBI taxonomy): domain Bacteria; kingdom Bacillati; phylum Cyanobacteriota; class Cyanophyceae; order Nostocales; family Nostocaceae; genus Anabaena; species Anabaena sp. WFMT. The sequence continues at coordinate 193,227 of NZ_JBPWOA010000017.1, forward strand.
AAATACTCCAGGCTAATATTCATGCTTTGGGATACTGTGCATTATGGCGAAATTTCGAGATATTCTCAATTATTTTCGTCCCTACTGGAAACTGAGTATTTTCAGCATTACCGCATCCAGTATTTACGAAATTATTGATTTACTTGTACCTTATGCGATTGGACAAATTTTAAATGTTTTGTCTAATCAACCTTTGGATAAACCAATACAAGGAGCAATAACTAGTTTTTCAAACATCACAAATTATCCAGTTAATCAAACTCTATCATTGACTGTATTACTGGGTATAATATTTATTGTCACCGTAGTCAGAGCGCCTACACAACCTTGGTTAACTAGTTGGTTTCACTGGGATATAGCATTAAGATCGCGTCGAGATAAAACTCAAACAGCTATAGGTAAAATTCTCACACTTCCGCTAGAATTTTATGATGAAAATAACCCTGGACGTATCTCTGGAAGAATAGCGAGAGGTCTTGCTAATCACACCTGGGGTTATCCAGAAATTGCAGGACAATTTATTCCTAAATTATTGCGAGTAGTAGGAATATTTATCTTTATTGCCTTTATTGAGTGGCGAATTGCCATTTTATTTCTGATTTCTTTTGTACTTATCCTTGGCTTTAGTTTGAAGCAATTACAGCGGTTAATTTGGTATGAAACCAACTTGGATAAATATATGGAAAATACAGAAAGCCGTACTTCTGAAATTGTTACCAATATCAAAACAGTCAAAGCATTCGCAACAGAATCTCAGGAATTAGAACGTCAAAGACAACGTTTATATCGAGAGCTAAAAGTAGTTGATTATCGACTCCATAAAGGTTATGTAAAACTGGCTACTTGGCAAAAAACTGTAATTCAGTTTTGCGTATTTATGATTTTGGGTTTAACTCTAGTTGCCACAGTAAATGGTAAAATTTCTCTAGGTCATTTTATTATGACTTTGACTCTTTCTAGTATGGCTTATTCTGAGTTAGAACCTATTAGCAACTTAGCCGAATCTTTCGCACGTCGTTATTCTGCTATGGTGCGGTTTCACGAATTTCTGCAAACACCATCAGGAATAGATTCAGATGGACTTTTGACAGATATAAATCAGAAAAAGGCGCTATATAAATTTACTGGCAAAGTTGAATTTACTCAAATCAGTTTTGGATACGATAGCAATCGTCAAGTTTTGCAAGAAATCAACTTGTTAATTGAGCCATATCAAACAGTGGCTTTAGTGGGAAAATCAGGTTCTGGTAAGTCTACTTTAATCAAGTTGCTATTGCGCTACTTTGAACCGCAAACAGGGCAAATTTTGATTGACGGTGAAGATATTCGCAGCTTAGATGTAGGTAAGTATAGACGCAGATTAGCGATCGTCCACCAAGAAGTAGATATTTTCAACGGTACAATTTTGGATAACCTCAAATATGGTAGACCAGAAGCGACCTTTAAGCAGGTGCAGGAAGCCTGTAGAATCGCCAGACTTGATGAAGTAGTTCAACACCTACCCCAAGGTTATTACACCGTTGTGGGGGAAAGAGGGGTGAGGTTATCGGGGGGACAAAGACAGCGGTTAGGAATTGCTAGGGCGTTGCTGGTGGAACCAGACGTTTTAATTTTTGACGAAGCTACCTCTAGCCTAGATTATGAATCTGAGCGTTCAATTCAACTTGCTATGCGCTCAATTCAGGGAACTCGCACCACAATTATTATCGCTCACCGTCTCAGCACAGTCAGGGAAGCCGATAAAATTGTAGTTCTTGATCAGGGCAAAATTGCCGAAGTCGGTAGCCATGCTGAATTATTGCTTCAAGAGGGCATTTACCAGCGCTTACACTCCCTGCAAGAAACAGGAAACTTTATTGATTAATCCCCAGAAACCCTTTTGGAGCAAGCTATTCGGGTTTTCCACAAAAATCTTTTCCCCAACCCCTTGCCAGATTTAAAAACTGGTGCTATTGTTGTTAATCGTGGGACACAGCGGGTCGATGTCCGAGTGGTTAAAGGAGACGGACTGTAAATCCGTTGGCTTACGCCTACGCTGGTTCAAATCCAGCTCGGCCCACCACTTTTAGAGATGTAAGTTACAATAGCTGAGTGTCGAGTAAACTTCTCAGCTTTGTAACTTGTAACTCGCAATTCAAGTTAACTTTCAGTTTTTGCCCGTGTGGCTCAGTGGTAGAGCACACCCTTGGTAAGGGTGAGGTCACGAGTTCAATCCTCGTCACGGGCTTTTTATTTTTTCTTAGAAAATTAATGTAAAATTAAGGGTTTTAGCCTTTTTAGAGGACTCAGAAGTTAAAAAACTGAGTTCTCTATTAGTTTTTTGACTATGATTTAGCTATGATCACAAGATTTTGAATATTCTACTTGTCTTTTTGACTATGATTTGACTATGATTTAGTAGAGCAAATTATTATCATATTCATGAAGAATGAATAAAACACGAAAAGAATCCAAAGGATCAGTAGGTATTGAATCATTTCAGAGTCGATTACGTCTGAGACTACCAAGACAACTTTACCAAGGTACACAAAAGTATTTGACTCTGGGTTTAGCTGATACCCCTGAGAATAGAGAATTAGCCGAACAGAAAGCACATCAAATAGAATTAGATATCCTATCTGGCAATTTTGACGAAACTCTGGCTAAATATAAACCACAAAGACATTTATCTATAGTGATTCCAGGTGAACCGCAGCAAGTATTAAGAATTGGTGAACTCTGGGATAGATATGTTGAATACAAGCGTCCATCTTTAAAACCAAGAACACTAGATAAATTAGCTGTTCTAGAAAAACATATTAAACGTTGTCCATATCAGGCTTTAGAGGAGGGTATAAAAATTAGGCTTTCACTATTGCAACAAACAACTAATTCACAAGCTAAAGATGTACTTATGTATCTTTCTGCCGCTTGTAAATGGGGAATAAAATATGGGTTAGTGACTTTTAATCCTTTTGAGGGAATGTATAATGAGCTTCCTAAACATAAATGGCAGGATGAATCAAAGCCGAATGCTTTTAGTGAAGAAGAAAAACTAAAGATAATTCAGGCTTTTAGAAATTACAAACCATCTAAAGGTATAAGCTACAGACATTATGCGCCATTTGTGGAGTTTTTATTCTTGACAGGATGCCGACCTTCAGAAGCAATCGGTTTGCAATGGAAGAATATTACACCTGATTGTTCTAGAATTACTTTTGAAAGTGCATTAGTTCAGGTTGGGAATGGTGAAAGGGTTAGAGTTAATGGTTCTAAAAATAATAAAAAGCGGGTTTTTAACTGTAACCAAAAACTACAAGAATTGCTTTTAGAAATTAAATCTGACAATCATGAAATGCAATCTTTAGTTTTTCCATCACCAGATGGGCTATCTATACATTATAGAAACTTTTCACGTCGAGCTTGGGATAAAATTGTAGACCAATTGGTAGAAAGACAAACAACTCCATACTCATGCCGTGATACTTTTATTTCTGAACAAATTGCTAAAGGTGTACCTACGGCTGTAGTTGCTAAATGGTGTGATAATTCTGTAGAGATGATAGAAAAAAAATATCTAGATTCTCAAGCATTAGAGCAACTTAAGCCGCTATAGTACAGTAATAGCTTTTTACGGCTGATGACTACGACGAATTTCTGTAATTTGATCTGCTACATCTAGTAGAGATTTCGATATTTCTGTCCCAGTGAGAATGATATCAACATGAAGAGGGCGTTTGGCGAGAAACTCTAAAACCTCTGCTTCTGGAATTAAGCCGAAGTTGATAGCTAAACTTAACTCATCTAAAACAAAAAGAGAATACTTGCCTTCAGATACTACTTTTTGTGTATACTGCCACAACTGTTGTAAAGCTTGACATTCAGTTTCGTCCAAGTGTGGGGTATCAATACAACGGGGTAAGTCACAGCGAAGCCAATCTAAATTTTGAACCATTTGAATAGGCTTGTCATGTCCTTGACGAATACCACCTTTGAGAAACTGTACTATTAATACTGGTGTACCTTGACCTGCTATTCTCAGCGCTTGTGCCATAACGCTTGTGAAAAAGTTACGATGGGGACTAGTGAAAACTTGTAATAGTCCCTCAACTGAATATGGTAAGCTGAGAGTCGAATTGATACTTGGGGTTTCTAGTTGTGCAACCATAGGTTTAAGTTTAAAAAGTCACAATAAATTAAATAGTTTTAGTTGAGAGTAGTAATCGCAAATCTAAGCTGTATAATCAGTCTGTTTTGTACAGGTCTAGTGTATTTCATGATTGCCATTATTTAGTCAAACACTAGATTTATTCTGAAGTCAAGAGCTATTTTGATTTACATTTTTGTTTTTCTTGCCTGAAGGTAGTTGTAAAAATAGAAACAAATAATTGGCAGTATTTATCAATTAAAACTCTGGGCTAGGGGCTGAAAATCATTAAAAAAGTAGATTTATCATTTTATTTGGGCAAAACAGAGTTAGGTGGTAGTGAATTATAAGATGATGAGGAGTGAATGATTGTGAGATTGGTGATTCTAGGAGGTTCAGGATCTGGAAAAAGTACTCAAGCACAAAGGCTCTGCAAATACTTTGATGTTCCGCTGATTTCTACAGGTGAGATTTTACGAGACGCTATCTCTGGTGATAAAACAGGCAATGGCTATGGTGAACTGAATGATTTAGGACGTAATGCCCGTCCTTATGTGATCAGAGGGGAATTAGTCCCAGATGAAATGATGATTGAATTTATCAAGGTGCGTTTGAGTCAACAGGATGCTAATGGTGGTTGGATATTAGAGGGCTATCCTCGCACGGCTTTTCAAGCGGAAGAATTAGATTTTTTATTGGACAATTTGGGAGAAAAGTTAGATTGGGGAATATATCTGCAAGTACCACAGGCAGTGATGGTTAGCCGTTCCTTAGGGCGATCGCTCCCAGATGATCAACCAGAGATTGTACAGCGGCGTGTAGAGCTATTCTACGATCGCACAATTCCTATCTTAGAATATTATGACCGTCGTCGTCGTTTATTAACTATTAATGGTGCCGATTCCCCAGAACAGGTACAGCAAAATATTCTGACTTTACTAGGGTGACAGGAGGAGGCAGGGGGCAGCCCTTCGACTTCGCTCAGGGCAAGGGAGGGGGCAGGGAAGAAAATCACCACTCTTCCGTGATCCTGCGGTAATCTAAGAGGCAGAATGGAAAAATTTTGAGGCAACTTCAATGACTTGGCAGCGTCCAGATGGTCGAAACTCCCACGAACTCCGTCCACTGAGTTTTTATCCCAATTTTACCCGCTTTGCACCTGGTTCTGTTCTGGCAAAATGCGGTGATACGCAGGTACTTTGTACTGTTAGCGTTGCTGAGGGCGTGCCTAGATTTTTAAATGGGACTGGTAAAGGTTGGTTAACGGCTGAGTACCGGATGTTGCCATCTGCTACACAACAACGACATGAAAGGGAATTGTTGAAATTATCAGGACGGACACAAGAAATTCAACGTTTAATTGGCAGGAGTTTAAGGGCAGCTTTGGATTTTGAGGTGTTGGGAGAACGGACGCTGACTGTAGATGCTGATGTGTTGCAAGCAGATGCGGGAACAAGGACAACGGCGATTACAGGTGGCTTTGTGGCCATGGCTCATGCTATTTCTCAATTATTGCAGCAGGGGGTGTTAGAGCGATCGCCTTTGTGCGGACAAATAGCGGCTGTTTCTGTCGGCTTATTGGAAAAAGAAGCATTTTTGGATCTTAATTATATTGAAGACGTAGCCGCATCTGTAGATTTTAATGTAGTCATGAATCAAAACCTGGAAATTATCGAAATCCAGGGAACAGCAGAGGAAGGCAGCTTTAACCGTCAGCAGTTAAACCAATTGCTGGATGTTTCAGAAAAAGGAATTCAGGAATTATTAATTGCCCAACGTAATGCAATACCTGACTGGAACACGCTGTTTATAGGAAATTGAGATGCAATATTTCCCGTCAATGGTCAGTTTTGGTGAATACTGACTAATATAAAAAGTTAATACTTATGGCGGTAAAGTTGCAACCAACAAGAAATCGAAAGCAATGGTGGGTGATCCGCTGTTTTGCTACAGTGCTGCTCTTTGGTCAAATTTCGTTACATATAATTCAAGGAAAAACTTACTACCGGAAAATTTTGGAGCATATGGTGACTGCTGGGCCTGCTGCCCTCGCACCAGTTCTGCTAGTCAGTGGATTTGCTGGCATGATTTTCACCATACAAACAGCCAGAGAATTAGTCAGATTTGGTGCTGTTGAGTCTGTGGGAGGTGCTTTCGCTTTAGCCTTTTGCAGAGAATTAGCGCCAATTTTAACTGCTAGTATTATTGCCGGGCAAGTAGGTTCAGCATTTGCAGCAGAAATAGGGGCAATGCGAGTCACAGAACAGATTGATGCCCTGTATATGCTCAAAACTGACCCTATTGATTATCTCGTACTACCGAGAGTCATTGCTTGCTGTTTGATGATGCCTTTAATGATGATTTTTGCTTTAGTGATGGGCATTAGCGGGGGAACTTTTGCTGCATTCCAGTTTTATCGCGTTGAGCCAGAGACATTTTTAGAATCAGTGCGAGATTTTTTAGAACCTTCTGATATGTTGATTGTTTTGCTCAAAGGGTTGATTTTTGGGCTTATAGTTGCAGTCAATGGCTGTAGTTGGGGACTGACTACCAAAGGAGGAGCCAAGGAAGTAGGAGAATCGGCGACAACGGCAGTTGTGACTACTTGGGTAGCAATTTTTATTATGGATTTTGTTTTGGCGTTGCTGCTGTTTGAGAAGCCAACATTTTAAAAAATTCCCGGTAATGTGTGAGTCAGACCTTCCACGTTTTTCAGAGCGGAAGCTAATTGATGGTTAGTACCACTGACTACTGATAAATTATCATAAATAGTGATAAAGAACCTCTAGGTTGATTATTTCTGACCTGACTTGATGATGTTAAAAGTTTCAAAAGTTAAAATGGGAAACTGTCATAAGTTAGGTATTGTATTGCTGGAAGCCGGCTATGTAATGATAAAGCCATGAACAAAACGGTTGAAGTTTTACCGGATCTGCCAGCGCTGGTAGCACGGGCGCTAGATTTAATCTTGTCTAAATTGGAAACTGCCATTAAGGAACGGGGGCAATTTACTATTGCCTTATCTGGTGGTAGTACACCTAAGCCGTTGTACGAAGCAATAGGTAAGCAAAACCTACCTTGGGATAAAATTCATGTATTCTGGGGAGATGAGCGTTATGTACCACCAGATCACCCTGATAGCAATGAATTGATGGCGCGTCGTGCCTGGTTAGATCAGGTTGCTATCCCAGCAGCTAATATTCACGCTATGCCAACCCTATCGGCTAATCCAGCGGTGGATGCGGCTAAGTATGAAAAGCACCTGCAAGAATTTTTTAATTCTGCGCCAGGAAATTTGCCTGCATTGGATGTAGTTTTATTGGGAATGGGTGATGATGCTCACACTGCATCTTTGTTTCCACATACAGAAGCTCTAAATGTAAGCGATCGCTTGATTACTGTGGGCAATAAAGACGGTAATCCCCGGATCACCTTCACATACCCATTTATTAACGCGGCTCGGTGCGTAATTTTTGCGGTGGCTGGTGCTAATAAACGACCAGCTTTAGCCCAAATTTTTGCCCCTGTAGCCGATGATTTTACCTACCCATCTCGCTTAATTAAACCCCAAGGGGAATTATTATGGCTGCTAGATGCAGCAGCAGGTTTGGAAATCAAACCTTAAATTCAGTAGATGACAGGGAACAGGAAATAGGGAACAGGGAAACGGGGAAAATAACCTTACCTTATTGCCTATTGCCTTCTTACACTGACAACTAATAACTGCTTGCCAGTACTATATTTTACTATGACCTTGACAAAGGCTTAAATTCATGATCGTCTGCCCGAATTGCAATCATCCCAACCCAGACGGCGCTGTTCAGTGTGAAGCTTGCTACACGCCTTTACCAGCAACTACTAACTGTCCCAGTTGTGGGGCAACTGTACAGGCAGATGCTGCTTTTTGCGGTCAGTGTGGCTATAACCTGCACTCTAATACTGCTGTACCGGAGCCAACAATAGTAGGATCAACTATAGCCCCTGATATGCCTGTGGAATTACCACCATTGGTGTCTCCTGACCCAATGTTAGAACTTTTACAACCAGACGCTCTAGGACTCAATGCTCCTGCTCAACCTCCTGCCCTTTCTACCCTACCACCAACGGTAGTAGCAGTAGCACCAGAACCCGTACAAGCACCCGCGCCAGTTCCACCACCTGCACCAGAACCCGTACAAGCACCCGCACCAGAAGCGATCGCACCACCTGCACTAGAACCGGAACCTGCCCCAGTTGTTCAACCTGAGCCAGAACCGGAACCAGCACCCGCGCCAGTTCCACCACCAGAAGCCGCTGTAAATGCCTCTAGAACACAATTACAGCAGGTGATAGCCCGGCTATTCCACGTTCAAAGTAATCAAGAAATTGAATTACCACAAAATCTATCTGTAGTTCATATCGGTAAACCTAATGACCGGATTCCTCCAGATATTGATGTTGCTGGATTTTCTAATTCAGAAATCGTCTCCCGGATTCATGCAGATATCCGTGTCGAGGGAGATGCTCATTATATAGAAGATGTGGGTAGTTCCAACGGCACTTATATTAACAATTTGCCGCTGTTACCAGGGAACAGACACCGTTTACGTCCAGGCGATCGCATCAGCTTGGGTAAGGGAGATTTGGTGACTTTCTTATTTCAACTCTCTTAGCAGCATAATGGGTAATTGATAATTCGTAATTCGTAATGAATAATATGTAGTTACAAATTACGAATTACGAATATAAATTGAGAATTTATGCGACAACCAAAAGACTTTCCACCTTTCCTGAGTCAAGAAGCTCCTTCAGAAGTAGAACGGATGGGGTTAACCTGGCTTGTGGGGGCTGCGATCGCTACTGCTATTTTATGGCAATTTCCTGGAGGGGATTATATTTTATACCCCTTCACCATCCTGGCAACATGGTTTCACGAAATGGGTCACGGCTTGATGGCTTTGATGTTGGGGGGTAATTTTCAGAAATTACAAATTTTCAGCAATGGTTCTGGTGTAGCAAGTTACTCTATCAGTTCTGCATTGGGGCCAATTGGCCCTGGTTTGGTTGCAGCCGCAGGGCCAATGGGGCCACCTATCGCCGGTGCAGCATTAATTCTCGCTTCCCGCCATTTTAAAACAGCTTCCCTGAGTTTAAAGATTTTAGGGGGATTCTTATTATTTTCTACATTAGTTTGGGTACGTTCTTGGTTTGGGTTAATAGCAATTCCTGTATTAGGTTTAATTATTTTGGGAGTAGGTTTAAAAACTCCTCCCTGGGTACAGGGTTTTACAATTCAGTTTTTGGGTGTGCAAGCTTGTGTAAGTACATACCATCAATTAAATTATCTATTTAGTTATACGGCTGGCCCCTTGGGTCTTTCAGATACAGCACAAATGCAGAGGTATTTGTTGTTACCTTATTGGTTTTGGGGTGGGTTAATGGCTGTAGCTTCTTTGGTGATTTTAGTCCGCAGTTTACAGGTTGCCTATCGTTCGCAATGATGGGTAATAAAAATCATAAAAAGGCTATAGAATCTTTCTTTAAGCAAATTGCCAAACATAAAGAAAAGCTTAAACTGGAACTAGAAAAGGATTTTCCTGATCTGGGTTTAATTAAGCATTGGGAAAAAGAGGTTAGGACTTTTGAAGAGAACATTCAGAAAAAGCTGAAAAGATTAGGACAATGAATATGCAGATTACTGAACAAAATCTTCCCATCACTAATTCTACTCTCAGTACCTTAATTACTGAATTGGGTGAAGAATGCCAGAAGGTACAAACGCTAATTAATCAGCTACAGTTACCGGGTTTAACCTCTGATCAAAAAGGTGACATTATAGCAGAACTGCTAGTGAGTGTAGTTCATCTGCATACTCATTGTGATGATGATTTTCAGGAGCTAATTTCTAATGAACTAGAAGAGTTACCTGATGATGAACAAAAGCAGAATATAAAAGCTTTTTACTGTTGATGGCGGATTTGATTAGCACAAGAACGCCCTTGTTCAACGTCAGCTATATTAGCAAAAGTGGTATCGGCAATATTTCGTAAAGCCTCTGCTGTGAAGAAAGCTTGATGTCCTGTAATCAAGACATTGGGAAATGTCGTCAAGCGTTGGAAAACATCATCTTGAATGATTTCCCCAGATAAATCTTCAAAAAATAATTCTGATTCTTGTTCGTAAACATCTACACCGAGATAACCAATTTGACCTGATTTCAACCCCTCAATCACTGCTTGGGTATCAATCAAAGCACCGCGACTAGTGTTAATAATCATCATACCCGGTTTCATTTGAGCGATCGCTTCACTATTAATCAAATGGTGAGTTTCCGGCATCAGGGGACAATGCAAAGAGATAATATCAGAATTGGCGAAGATTTCTGGCAACTCTACATACTTCCCACCTAATTCCTCTAATTCTGGGTTGCGATAAACATCATAAGCTAGTAGATGACAACCAAACCCTTTCATAATCTGTCCCAAAATCAGACCGATTTTACCTGTACCAATAATCCCCACTGTGCGTTCATTCAAGTTAAATCCTAACAACCCATTCAAAGAAAAATTACCTTCCCGCACACGGTTATAAGCACGGTGAATTTTGCGATTTAGGCTTAAAATTAATCCTACCGCGTGTTCAGCTACCCCATAGGGTGAATAAGCTGGTACACGGACAACAGTAATTCCTAACTTGGCTGCGGTTGCTAAATCTACATTATTGAACCCTGCACAACGTAGAGCAATTAAATGAGTTCCCCCAGCAGCGAGAATTTCTAAAGTGGCAGCATCAACTTGATCATGGACAAATACACAAATACAGGGAAACCCTGCCGCTAAGATGGCGGTATCTCGATTTAGACGTGGTTCAAAAAATACCAACTCATGTTGAATCGGAGAATTTGCAGCTTCTAAAAACTGCCTATCGTAAGTTTTTGTACTGAAAACTGCTACCTTCATCTAAAATTTCAGGCTATATGCTGCATGATACCCTTATAGCCTACACCCTAAACTCCATACCCCACAACCTTATTAATCATTTCCTTCGCACACAGAGCATTGTAATATCATCAAACTGTGGTGCATCAGCAATAAAATCAAATAAATTAGTTTTAATTGAATTCAGCAAATCAATAGCAGAAGTGGATGGTTGCTCTAGAATATCTCGCAGTCGCTTGTCTGTGAATAACTTACCTTCAGGGTTTTTGCCTTCAGTTACTCCATCAGTATAGCCAATCAATATATCACTAGGTTCAAGCTGAATTTGCTCAATTTTAAATTTCATTCCCGGCATCATTCCCACTGCCGGTCCGGTAGATTTTAGAGTGTTTTTAATGCCGGATTTATCAATAACAAACAGCGATTCATGTCCACCATTAATATAAGTCAGTATACCTGTTTCTGCCTCTAGAACACCAAAGAACATGGTTGCAAACATACTCATTTGCCAATGATTTTTGGCAACATATTCATTAGTTCTGGAAACTGCTTGCAGCGCCTTGACATGAGCTAAGTTTGTAGCGATAGACTTCCCAATCCAACCACCACTGGGCTGATTTTCTTGCAGAACCTGATTGGCAATGCCGCGCAATTGAGTTTCTGAAGAAAAGACACGGATTAAGCTTCGCATCAGAGCCATAAATAATGCTGCTCCCACCCCTTTATCACATACATCCGCAATTACCAGTCCTACCTGGTTATTAGGAAGTTCAAAAGTGTCGTAGAAGTCTCCAGCTACCTGACGGGCTGGGTGAAAGCAGGATGCAATTTCCCAATTGGGAAGTTTAACCAGTTCATAGGGGAGAAAATCAATTTGAATTTGCCGTCCCTTTTCTAGTTCAGCATCAAGAGCTTTGGAATATTTATCAAGTTTTGAATAGAGACGAGCATTTTCCAAGACTAAAGCCATTTGGTCAGCAGTGAGTAGCATGAGATTGGCTGTTTCTTGGCTAAAATGTCCTGGCTGAGAGTGTAATAGGGTGATAATTCCTAGTAACTCTTCACCTCTGATAATGGGAACAGCTAAGGCAGAACGGACAATGTAAGGCTGATCAGAAAAGGTGAACCAGCGCTGATCACACTCAGTATCTGCAATTAATCCGATTTGACGGTTACGGATCACCCAACCAGCAAGCCCCTGATCTAAGACGCTACCAATCAGGCTTTTCCGCTTTTCTGCTGTTACTTCTGTGCGTGAGAGGATTGCATCAGCTACCTTCCCAGAAGGTTCAAGTAAAAATAGACTGCCTTTTTCAGATTTAGTTTGATCGGTAGCGACATCTAATGTGGTCTGTAATGCTGCTTTTAGTACTTCTCCTTCTGTGGAGGAGCGTGCCATTGATACTAATTTTTCTAGCAACTTACTTTGGGCATTAAAAGCAGCTTCTTCATTTCTGAGTTCTGCTACTTCTCGACGTAGTGCTTCTAGTTCTTGGTAATCTACTTGTTGTTGAGATTGATGGTTAGAATTCATATTCCCCTAAGCAAATGATTCAAGCTGTCAATTTAAAGTGAGTTTTCTAAAAAGATAGATGCTGAAAACCTGTATGTGTGGATATTTTTCAATTGCTTAACCGGCGTTAACTTAGATTAATGGGGGCTGAATTACCTCAATATCATAGCCTAAACAAACATCCATAACTTGACTATTGGCAATTGACTACAAAGATATTACGATTCTTTTCTCCGACTCGTTGATAAAAATATTGATCTACACCCTGAATTGCCAAATATACTCCTAGTCCACCCATGCGGCGTTCTTCCAAATGCTTATTTAATTCTTCAGATTCGACAGTCACCATTTCGTAAGGATCGTATCTAGCACCAGTATCTTCTATGCAGATAGTTAAGGTTGATTCTTGGCGATCGCTAGATATATCTAGTTTACCAGTCAATCCTGCTTCTTCATAGCCATGCATAATGATATTGGTAGCAATTTCGTCTACTGCCAGACGCAGCTTATAAGTGGATTTTTTATCCAAGCCTGCTGACTCGGCTGCTGTCATCACATATTTAGCGATCGCTCCTAAAGAGTCTAGTGTTCCCGATACGGTTAAAGTTTCCATAACATAAGGTGGTGTTGGTATCCTGGGATAATCAGATTGAATCTCTGCGCTCGGCTCAGAAACGCAGATTGGGATCTATTAGACATCGACCGAATTTAAATATGCGTTTTCTACAACCCTTGTAGAGACGTTGCGGACAACATCTCTACTTTTTCGGAGATGTCTATTGAAATTTCTACGCCTTTCCTATTTTTGCAGCGTCATACTCATCTAGCAAAATAACACTGTGGTGAAAACCAGTCTTGATAATCGTCTCCAAAACTGTATCTTTTTGAGCGCCTACTATGTAAATATTCACTGCACCCATCTTTTGTTTAGCGAATATCAGCACCCGTAGTCCGGCACTGGCCATATATTCTAGGTCTGCCATCATCAAAACCAAACTTTTGGGATTTTGGGCAGCAGCCTCTTCTACCTTTGCCTTTAACTCTGATGCTGTACTCGCATCCAGTTCTCCAGATAAGGTAATTTTAGCGATGTCATCACTTGTTTCTAGGGTTGCGTTAAAAGCCATAATTTCCTGTTAGTAGTTGAATTGTGAGTAACGATTTTCAAGTTGACAATTGCTAGAGAGCAAATTATTCAGCAAGCCAAATGGTAATTTATTTACCTACTAAGATTGCCACAGAGCGATCGCCCATGAGCAATCCTGATTGATCTTCTAGTCTAGGTTCTGTACCAGGTTCCCAGCTATCATGCGGTGATATAGCACCAGTATTAGCAAAGATATGCCAATTCATTCCTACTGGCAAACTGGGAATCTCAAACCACTGAGCTTGCCAGTGCATATTCATTGCTACGTAGATATAATTATCTTCGACAGTTCCTTGTTTTGCGTGTTTACCGCAGAGCATAAAAGCCAGAGTCCGACAGGAATCAGACCAATCAGCATTCCATGCCTGTGTGCCATGCCATGTAATATCTGCATAGCCACTGCCAACATAATCACGATTTTGGAAGTGCCATTGATTTCTCAAAACTGGATGAACGTTGCGGAAAACAATGCAATGTCTAACAAACTTAAACAAATCTGCATTAGTTTTTAACAAATTCCAGTCTAACCAGTTCAAATCATTATCGTGGCAATAAGTATTATTATTCCCATATTGAGTCCGTCCCAACTCATCACCCATGAGAATCATCGGCACACCCTGACTCACCATCAGCATTGCCAAAGCATTTTTAATCTGACGACGGCGCAAAGCATTAATCCCTGGATCATCTGTTGGCCCTTCCCAGCCACAGTTCCAGCTATCATTATCATTCGTGCCATCATTATTATTTTCGCCATTGGCTTCATTATGTTTCCCATCATAGGAAACCAAATCCATCATTGTGAAACCATCGTGGGCAGTAATGAAATTAATTGATGTTGCCGGCGCACGACCAGACCAAGCATAGAGATCAGGAGAACCTTGCAAACGTTGGGCAGCATCCCCAACAGTACCATCTCCCTTCAAGAATTTACGAATACCATCACGGTACTTACCATTCCATTCGGCCCAACGTCCATAAGCAGGGAAAGAACCCACTTGGTATAAACCACCTGCATCCCAAGCTTCAGCAATCAGTTTACATTTAGCCAGAATTGGGTCAAAGGCCAATGATTCTAGCAAGGGTGGATTTGCTAAAGGTGCGCCCCAAGGATCTCGTCCTAAAATCGCTGCCAAGTCAAACCGGAACCCATCAATATGATATTCTGATGCCCAGTAACGCAGACAATCTAGCACTATTCCCCTGACAACTGGGTTATTGCAATTAAGAGTATTACCAGTACCACTAAAGTTGTAATAATACCCTTCCGGGGTCAGCATATAGTATGTCTTATTATCAATGCCTCGGAAGGAAATTGTTGGGCCATGTTCATTACCTTCCGCTGTGTGATTGAAAACTACATCTAGAATTACCTCAATCCCATTTTTATGTAATTCTTTCACCAGCGTCTTCAATTCATCAACCTGCATCCCAAATTTGCCTGTAGCTGCATAGCCAGCTTTGGGAGCAAAGAAGCCAACGGTACTGTAACCCCAGTAATTATAAAGGGTTTCTCCAGTTTGCGGGTTAGGGCGACTGTTTTCAAATTCATCAAATTCATAAATGGGCATCAACTCCACAGCATTGACACCCAACTCTTTCAGGTAAGAAATTTTGTCCCTGATACCTGCAAAAGTCCCCTGATGCTTTTCTTTAACACCAGAGGAAGGATGACGGGTAAAACTGCGGACGTGCATTTCATAGATGATCTGATCCTCTGGAGGAATTTCCAAAGGACGGTCATTTTCCCAGTCAAAATCATCAAAACCTATTCTGGCTCGATGGTGATAGATATCATTCCAGTCTGGGGTGACACCCCAAACGTCCCGACCACCAATAATTTTGGCGTAAGGATCCATCAATACTTTACTGGTATCAAACCAATGACCTTCCTGGAAATTATTTGGCCCATCCATGCGATAGCCATATTCTAGATTTTCATAATCAAGGTCAAATAAAACCATACAATAGACATTACCAATCCTGAACTCTTCAGGAAAAGGAATTTCTACTAAAGGTTCCTTGGCGTGCTTCTTAAACAAGACCAAAGTACAGGATTTGGCTTGGCTCGAAAAAATAGAGAAGTTAACCCCCCCTGGTACTAGAGTTGCACCGAAGGGAAATGGTTTACCGTTGCGTAATTTAAAACCCTCGTAAGTATGCGTTGGATGAATATCAATTCTTTCCATTGTTACTAGTCCTTATTTCCCGGTTATAGCTGTAGTCACATAGGTGAGGACAAGTATATTGCTCAAACCTTCAAACAACTGAGTTGATACTCGTTACTCGTTACTCGTTACTTAGAAGTCAGTGCTTCTATGCCTTTTTCCAGAGTTTCACTAGTGGTAAAAAAGTCTAGAAATCCGGTTATGGTCATGGTGTCTATAATTTCTTCAGTTAAACCCACCAATAATAACTTCCCTTCTTTGGCGGTTGTTTGCCGATACAGAGACAGCAGCATTCGCAAGCCAGCACTGGACATATAAGGGACTTTAGTCATGTCGAGGATAATTTTACTGCCTGGTTCTGCTAAAGGCAAAACTTCTTTGGTGACAGATGATGCTGTGTTGGCATCTATATCGCCCACAAGTACTGCTACCTTTACGTCTTTAATTGTCGTGATGCTAATTTCCATATTTATTGGTAAGTTTCACTGAATTCATAATTAGAGATGAGGGGAAAACACCCCTCACCGCATTGTTCCATCTATAGTTACACAGGCACAATCTGTACCTTAACTTTGACGCGATCGTTGGTTTTGGGTAAGGTAACAGTTAAAGCCTCTGCATCGAAGTTGGTGTAAGGCTCTCCGTCGATTTCACACTTACCAATTTTGATACTTCCAGGAGGCAAAATATCTGGTGATACTCTCAGAATATTGTCGGGGAATCCTCCAGGGATGGGCTTAAAGTAAAAGTCCATTGGCTGTTTGGTAATGAGCAAGTTGGTATAAACTGCTGCTAAATAGCATAGTTCAAAAGAGTGATAACCGCTCATGGAGTGGGAACCTTTACCCCGTTCGTTACCTCCGGCCAGATAGGGGATACCATTAGCGAGAACGTTAAAGTAAATGCCACCTTCTTCTAAATCTAGGAACCAAGCATTGTAAAATGCTGCGGATTCACGAGCTAAACGATGATATTCTTTGTCATCGAGAATGCCTGCTAAAATCTGGTACGCTAGGATCGCTTGTTCTTGTTGCCACCAAGCTTTGCGATCGTGCCAAACAAAACGATAAGTATCTTCACCTTCAGCTAGGGTTCGTTCGACAACGTCATACCAACCGCCACGCTGCTGGTCGCTACCAACATCTGGCATCAAATCAGCAATTTTTTTGGCTAAATTAACATAGCTATCCTTGGCTTTGAGGCTTTGCATCCTCATCAAGTTCCAAGAAATTTTCAGGTTGTGACCAACTACAGCCCGGTTTTGCTGCCATCCCCAACTTGTATCTTTAGACCAGTCTTGGAAAAAGCGTTCTTGCACAAATGGACTGTTTTCATAGTCAGGGAAACGTTTTTCGATGGTGTCGAAGGTATACTCCAACATATCGGCATATTCTTGTTTACCTGTAGCCAGCCAGAGGTTAATCAGGTAAGCTGGGGCATGATCACCGACAGAATTCCAGTTCTTAGTCCCTTTATTTTGTCCCAAGGTGTCGCTTAAGGGATCTAAAGTTAATGGATCGAGGTGAGAGAAGTATCCACCATATTCGCTTTTATCGAGTAAAAACTCGTTAAATAGCTTAATAGTCTTCTCGGTGTCATCCATAATCTGTGGATCACCGGTACAACGATAGGTTTGAATGGGTCCGGCTAGGGCGTAAATTTGTTCATAAGCAGGGATAGCGTAATAGTCATCACCAAACTCTGACGCGAAGATTTTATCTTCTTTTTCTCCCTTCACATCAATCCCGTGATACCAATAAACGATGCCTTCATCTAAGTCTACAAACCTCATGTGTTCCCGCAGGTACTCAGTACCTCTTTCAGCGGCTTTGAGGAAGCTATCATTACCAGTCATCAGGAAAGCGGTGGCAAAACCATATACTAGACGGGAAATAGTATCGGTTTCTTGGCGGAAATTGGTGGTTGATTGTATACCACTCAGATTGAGGGTGGTGCGATAGTTGCGATAGTCGTATTCACCTTCTCCAAATTGAGCTTTGAGATAAAATTTACCCAAAGCATTAATTTGCTTTACCCACCAATCTTGTTTCTCGAAAACGTAATCGTTTTTTTGCCGACCAGCAAAAACTATCTGTTTAGCATCGAATATATCGCTATCTGGGTAAAATACCCCATAAGTAAATAAATACCGTCCGGGTAACAGCATGGATCTCATGTTACCAGTAGCATCAGGATAGCCTTCATCAAAGTTCTGAATTAGTTTGGCAAAGGCCATCGGACTAATCTTAACTTGGAACTCTCTGCCATCAGAAGTTTTCAATCCAAAAGTGTCACTGTTACCGTCATATTCGGTCACATAGCCAGCGATTAGGTCTGAAAAGGTAAAATCTACCTTTGTCGTCATAATATTTCCTCGTTTTGTTTAGAATTGATTAATTTAGATTCCCTGAGCTAAAGATGTATGGAAATTACTAATTTTTCTCTATTTCTTTGACAAAAGTTTCCATGAATTGGTCTACCATACCGGGATGTTTACCTGTGATTAGATTACCATCAATGACTAAATCTGTAGTTACATCACCTTCATAGATAACGTCTGCTCCGGCATTTTCTACATCACAGATAATGTTATGAGCGCAGGTTACTTTTTTGCCTTTTATTAAGTCTGGGTCTGCACAGAATAGCCACAGACTATGGCAGATAGTTCCTAATTTTACATTATCTGTATTTGCTGCTTTTCGGAGAAAAACAACTGCGGGAGCTTGGTTTTTTTGACCTTTTTTAACATTTACTTGATACCGCAGGCGATCCATTGCATAAGCTCCAATGCAAATAATACCTTTATAATCCGCAGGATTAATATCTTTTACTTCTGTGGTAACAGTAACGTGAAATTCTACTTGATCATTTTCGGGGTTAGACCCAAAGTGTAGTTCTTTATTACCCCATAGATGAGAAATGTATTCTACTTCATAACCTTGTTCAGGGAAATACTCATTGAAGCGACGGAATTCTGTACCGTCAAAATGTTCTTCAATGAGTACACCTATTTTGCCTTTGTTTTCAATGGTCATCTAAATTTTCATCCTTGGTGATGCTGGCAATTAAGAAAATCGTAAAAAATGTATGAGTGACAAAACCCGATAATTTAGAGATCAGGGCAAAAATATGTTCACCCATACATAATGCTGCGTAAATCAAGAATTTCAAATATCAAGAAATTTCTTGATTTAGAGAGAATTTAAGTTATTGCTTGGTGATAAATCTCGTACAGATGTCCGTCTGGAGATAGTTCTTGGAATATTTTCGGCTCGAGCGATCGCATTTTACCATCAATGGAATTTTTAAAGAATTCTGGGCTTTCCCACTGGGCATAGTTGATAACTCTAGTACCATCTAAACTTCTGTGGAGAGTGGAGGAGATAAAACCTGGTTGGTGCTTGACATGGTTTTCCATGTAATCAACAATGCTACTTAAAAGCTCTTTTTGTTTCCATGTTTCGACTTCAAACACAACAATTACTGGAAACACTTGAGAAGTCTTTTGCTTATCCAGAGAAACAGCTTTACCCGCAGCTTCACCCCAAGGTGTCATATCTGCATACACGCGCCATTCACTTACCTTATTGCCCCGCATCCGATAAATATCGCAACAGGCTACTACCACGTGTTTCTTACTGCCCACCATTTCATATTTAGCATCCATTTCTATGGTGATGATGTCTGGTTCTATCCAGATTTTCCGGGCATCATGACCATAAAACTTAGCGGTAGTTTTAAAGGTGTGTTTAAAGAAGTCTACAACTGCATTTGGTCCATACATTGGCTCACCTGAACCTACTTTATAAAATAGGTCATCTGTCAGGTAAGTTTTGACTTTTTCCCAATCTTCAGCCATGATTGCTGCTGATAGTTCACCAACGGCTTGTAACTGTTCTGATGGCATTTCCATATTACCCTCTATAGGCCACTTGGGTCCGGCAATTGACCATTTAGGAATATATCCTTGAGCTACTCTTTGTTTACCTTCTGGATGTTCGGCAAAATGTCTTCTCATTGTGCCAGGAGCAAGTATTTGCTGTCCTTTGCTGACTGTCAGTACAGAAGCAGATTCAGGAACGGGAATTGTGGGATCAAATACAGGATTTACATCCATGAAAATCCGCAATTCACTGAATTTATCTCCCTGAACTCGGAAGATGTCAAAACAAGGAAGTGAAACAACTGAGCCATCTTTGCGCCAGTATGTTACATCCATTTCTACGAATACCGCGTCTCCTTCTTCCCAGATCATTTTGATCTCATGGTATACGGCATTAATTTGACTGAAGAAAGCATCGGCTGATTTTTTGATCGATTCCTTATCTAAACAGACATCAAAGTTACCAAATTGATAAACTGGTGTGTCGGTAAAGAAAGTAATGAAACCTTCAGCATCAAAAGCTTCACCTCTGGAAAACAGACGTTTTACTAAATCTGTATTAGTTCCAGAAATGCTTTCTATACTGGAAGTTTCGGCGTTATCATTTGCTCCTTGTGCCATTAACTCACCCATCATTGACTGCACAACTTGGCCAAAAACTATATGGACTTTACCAAGTGCTGATGCTAATTCTTCTTTGCTTAATTCATAGCCGTTTTCCCTAGCAATTTTTACAAACTGTTCAGCCGTATCAGCAGAATGCAGTTGCTGTTGTAGATTGGGTTGATCAAAAGCTGCTTGTAATAGATCTATTACTTTATGTGACATAACTATTCTCCTAAATTATTTCAGTTCAGTTTTGCCACGGGGTCATATCTGCATAAACCCGCCATTCATTGACCTTATTTCCCCGCATCCGATATATATCGCAACAGGCTACTACTACGTGTTTCTTACTGCCCACCATTTCATATTTAGCGTCCATTTCTATGGTGATGATGTCTGGTTCTATCCAGATTTTCCGGGCATCGTGACCATAAAACTTAGCGGTAGTTTTAAAGGTGTGTTTAAAGAAGTCTACAACTGCATTTGGTCCATACATTGGCTCACCTGAACCTACTTTATAAAACAGGTCATCTGTCAGGTAAGTTTTGACTTTTTCCCAATCTTCAGCCATGATTGCTGCTGATAGTTCACCAACTGCTGTTAATTGTGCTGAGGAAGCGGGGGTATTTTCAGCACCGATAGGCCATTTTGGTCCAGCAATTGACCATTTGGGAACAAATCCTTGGGATACTCTTTCTTTACCTTCAGGATGTTCAGCAAAATGTCTCCTCATTGTGTCGGGAGGAAGCATTTTCTGTCCTTTGCTAACTGTCAACACAGAAGCAGATTGAGGTACAAAGATTGTGGGATTAAAGACGGGATTCACATCCATGAAAATCCGCAGTTCGCTGAATTTATCCCCTTCAACTCGAAAGATGTCACTACAAGGAAGTGATATGACTGAGCCATCTTTACGCCAATAGAGGACATCCATTTCGACAAAGACGACATTTCCGACTTCCCAAATCATTTTGATTTCGTGGTAAACCGCATCAATTTGACTGAAGAAAGCATCGGCTGACTTTTTGATAGCTTCTTTATTCAAACAGACATCGAAGTTACCAAATTGATAAACTGGTGTGTCGGTAAAGAAAGTAATGAAACCTTCGGAATCAAAAGCTTCTCCTCTGGAGAATAATCGCTTTACTAAGTCTGTATTGGTGCCGGGGAATTTTTTGGACATGGAGATAGTTCCATTATTGGTTGCTTTTAAATTGCCAGAGGTGTGATTTTGCATCTGGGCAATTTGAGGATGTTTGCCGTTTCCTGTGTGATTGAAGTTGGTAACTATTGCTTCTGGAAATGTAAATGTAGTGCCGTTGGCTTGGTTATATTCTGCCATTCCTTGTTGGAAGCTGGTTTTAACTTTACGGGTAACTTGGTTAAATTCCAATTGTTCCCCATTTGGTCCTTTGCAGTAGAACAAAGACCAACCTTCCATTGGGTCATGACTCCAGTCTATTTCTGGTTCACCCGCTGCTAAAGACTCTGGTTCATTCCAAAATTTAAAAGAATTATATCTGAGTGCAACTTCTCTTCTTTCGGCTTCAGATTTGACGTTAACAACTCGGTTACAAACGACGTTTGTCATTCCCCGCTTGTGACATTCTGCTTCTAACATATTGGCAAAAACATTCAAGTCAACGCCTTCTTTAACGTTGAAGGAAATGTGCATGGCATTGATTTTGCCAATGTGAGAAGAACTGCTGGGAACTGAAGCATGAGAGG
Organism: Anabaena sp. WFMT; assembly: GCF_051781005.1. Classification (NCBI taxonomy): domain Bacteria; kingdom Bacillati; phylum Cyanobacteriota; class Cyanophyceae; order Nostocales; family Nostocaceae; genus Anabaena; species Anabaena sp. WFMT. The sequence goes on from NZ_JBPWOA010000017.1 coordinate 215,315, forward strand.
CATTAGGTTTACCCGCTTCGCGGAAGTAGATTAGTTCTACCGCAGTGTTACCAAAGGAAATAAATTTGACATCTAATGCGTCTTCTTTGCCGCTTCTCAGTTGGGGAATAGGCAGGTTTTTCGGTTCTATACCTTTAGCGATCGCATCTAGTTCTTCTTGTTGAAAAAGAGTATTTTGAATGACATCACCCACTAACTCATTTTCACCGACTACTAATTTCCCTCCTAATACTTCTGTGTAAAATTCGAGGGATTGACTCATGTCATGAACTGTCACACCAACGTGTTGAACGCCTTGCAACAAATGACCTAAACCAGAAGTAGCTAAGGCGCTATTTTTTAGATCAGTTTGACCATTATTGATTAAACCTTTTCCGTTAGTTTGCGCCCCAACCATCAAGGACAAAATATCATCTTTGATTTGATTAGTCGCACCAATTTTATTAATCAATTCTGCTACTTTGGCACTGCGTTGACCAGCGAGGGTCATCTGAGCATCGTAAACAAATGTATAAGCTGTTCTTTCAGGAAATGGTTGGATTTGTTTAATGTATTTAGCTGCATCTTTTACTGCTGTTAAATACTCAGCAGATGCAAAAAATTTCTCTCTTTCCAAATGATTAGCAAAGGCAATTTCATAAGCTGCATGATATTGCTTTTCTGCTGGTTCATAATGACCAACTCCTGCTGCATCTGGACGAGAATTATCTACTGCTTCAAATAGATGCAATCGGAATTTAAGGACGGAATCACTACTGCTAACTTTGGGGGCAAAAGTTTCTGTTAAATAACGACGAAAAGCTTCTGTACTTGCGCCATTGGCTTTTTTCACCATGACGTGAAATTTGATTACACCTGTTTCACCGTTGGGATCACCGGTGGGAATTCTATCTACATAAGTAATCGAATTCCCAGGACTGCTGTTGTAACCGATGGCTTTACGAAATAGGTTGTGTTCATCATCCATCAGAATGGCAGAAGCTGTGAACCATGTCTGACGATCTGCAACACTTGCAAATGTTAATTCTGCAATGCCATCGAAGTTATCTTCTGAGTCCCAGGTGTAGTCTAAGCCGGGAATATCGGGACAGAAGCCACCTTGGTTATGAGCTACATGAAACTGCCAATATTGATATTGTCCAGGTAATCTGGCACAAACTGGCCCGTGTACGTCTTTCCAATAGTTATCAAAAAGCTCTAAAGAGATTCCTTGTCTTTTCCAAAGGAGTACATAAAAGGCTACTTTTCCTTTTTGATCCCGTGCTGAATAATCGGCTGTTATTGCCTTTTGATTCGTTGTCAGCATTTCTGCTATCCTTGGTGTGCTATTGACATGATCCAAAATCAAATTCAGGTTAGCAAAGCAAGCAGCGACTTTATTAAATCCCGCATAAACACAGAGGAACAACAGCAGTTCTTCAATTTCTGCGCGGGTTGCGCCTTGCTGGAGAGCCATTTTTACATGAGCAGCGAAGGGGTTTCCAGGACCTCTATGATCCTGATTGACAACATCAATGGCGATGGTAATCAGAGCCTTAGTTTTTTGATCAATTAACGGTAAACCCCAAGCTTCACCTGCTACCCGAATGACAAAATCACCAAACTTAGGATTAATTTGTTTTAAACCCTGTTGCAGTTCAGGGTCATCCAAAACCGCGTTTTTGTACACTCGCTCCTGTTCCATTATTAAGCGGTGGTAATCAAGGTCAATAATTCCTGAGCCGCAAAAACATCACGATAGAAAGTTAGTTGTTCAGTCTTCAAATAGCAAGCACCACGATGACCACGACGCACCCAAGTTACATTACCTTTGGCAAGAGTTTCGTTGGTTTCATCATCCACACACTTCCATTCAAAGTAAGTATGTTCACCAAAAAACATGACAATAGGCCAGCACATTGTCACTCCTGGTTGAGCAATTAATGCCCACCAATGTTTTTCTCTTTCTTTTTGTTGTTCTAACCCTTGGTATGGTCCATCCTGACAAAAATAAACTAGATCATCACGATATTCTCCAGTTAAAATATCGCCTCTTCCTTGTCTTAAGGCTTCACAATGGGTAGGCCACCAATCTCTGTTTTCTTGTTCAATTTGCGCGAGGGTGTAATAAGGACCAATTTCTGGGAGTTTTGGTTCTTTCATGGCAACAATTCTTTCTGCATCCTCGATCAGTTTTTTAGCTACATAAGGAGTCACTAAACCGGGGCGAGAATAATCTGCTGATAAGCCAGTATAATAATTTGTTCTCTTTTTCGTTGCTTTTGGTTGACTTTGGCTGGCTTGGGAAGAAGAAAATCCGTTAGTTTGTTGACTGTAAAGAGTTTGATTTAGCATGAGAGATTCTATGTCTTCTTGAAGTTGATTAACTGCGCCAATTTCGGTGATCAGTTCTGCTACTGAGGAACTGCGTTGACCAGCGAGGGTCATCTGAGCATTGTAAACAAATGTATAAGCTGTTCTTTCAGGAAATGGTTGGATTTGTTTAATGTATTTAGCTGCATCTTTTACTGCTGTTAAATACTCAGCAGATGCAAAAAATTTCTCTCTTTCCAAATGATTAGCAAAGGCAATTTCATAAGCTGCATGATATTGCTTTTCTGCTGGTTCATAATGACCAACTCCTGCTGCATCTGGACGAGAATTATCTACTGCTTCAAATAGATGCAATCGGAATTTAAGGACGGAATCACTACTGCTAACTTTGGGGGCAAAAGTTTCTGTTAAATAACGACGAAAAGCTTCTGTACTTGCGCCATTGGCTTTTTTCACCATGACGTGAAATTTGATTACACCTGTTTCACCGTTGGGATCACCGGTGGGAATTCTATCTACATAAGTAATCGAATTCCCAGGACTGCTGTTGTAACCGATGGCTTTACGAAATAGGTTGTGTTCATCATCCATCAGAATGGCAGAAGCTGTGAACCATGTCTGACGATCTGCAACACTTGCAAATGTTAATTCTGCAATGCCATCGAAGTTATCTTCTGAGTCCCAGGTGTAGTCTAAGCCGGGAATATCGGGACAGAAGCCACCTTGGTTATGAGCTACATGAAACTGCCAATATTGATATTGTCCAGGTAATCTGGCACAAACTGGCCCGTGTACGTCTTTCCAATAGTTATCAAAAAGCTCTAAAGAGATTCCTTGTCTTTTCCAAAGGAGTACATAAAAGGCTACTTTTCCTTTTTGATCCCGTGCTGAATAATCGGCTGTTATTGCGTTATTAATTACTGAAAGCATTATTGCTGTCCTTTTTCCACCATGACTTAATTTTTGTTGATGTTACTTTGATGAAAATAAAGACTCAATCAAACTTGAGGACAATCAAGATTTTTAAATCAAGCGATCGCCTATATTGTTGCAGGTTTATTATCTACCATCTGGATAGAGGTAGAAGGTCTGCAAAATATTATTCAGCGACAAGGTTCAACTTGTTTAATGCAATTGTCTCAAATTTACAATAACTTGGAGTGTCTGTTCCTTTAGCTCACTTTATCTTTATAGAAAAACGGGAGTTGATTTTTCTGTAAATATGCGTATTACCGTACCTCAGTAATTTCACTTTTTCAACTACAAATCAAGATTAGTAGATTCCGGAATCACACCCAAAATTATTTTCCCAAGATTTCATTTAAAGCGCCAAAGCAACCTGCTACTTTATTAAATCCTGCATAAGCACAAAGGAACAACAAAAGTTCTTCAATTTCTTCACGAGTTGCACCCTGCTTGAGAGCCATATTAACGTGAGCGCCAAAAGGGCTTCCTGGTCCTGCTTGTCCTTGGTTGACTACATCCACCGCAATTGTAATCAGGGCTTTGGTTTTTTGGTCAATTAATGGTAGTCCCCAAGCTTCACCTGCTACTCGCGTGACAAAATCACCAAATTTGGGATTTATCTGTTTTAAACCCTCTTGAAGTTCTAAATCATCTAAAACGGCATTTTCATACTTCATAGCTTGATTTTTCCTTCATTATCTTGGTATTTATCAACTATGTAACTATTAAGAGTTACAATCATTCTTTTGTAGTCAGAAATCAAGATTTGTTACCCCCATCAGGATTTCTACTGGATTTTGAGTTTTATTTTCAAGTTAGGTCTGACCTTTAGCCAATATACAGCATAAACTCAAAACATTAGAATTTCGTTTCCTCTATCAATATGTATATTTACTACCATAGATTGGCATGAGTTTATTTTCCCTAACTAGGATTTTAATAACTTTTTACATAGACGAAATATCAAGTTTCAATGATTGAACCAGATATACGTATTTGGTAGTTAATGTCAATCTGTCAGTAGAAGTTAATTTGATGCATAAATTTAGATTAATTTAACATTCAAGATTAAAGTTACACTAATCTAGATAGATCACTGACTTCTGTGAGAAGTTGGTGATCTTGGTTGAGCTACTGATAAGGAAGTAGCTAAAAGTTGAAGGTTGTTCTCACCCCACCAATAACAATGTCTTCGTTATCAGCATCCTGATTAGGCGCTGTAATCCAGATGAGAGAGGGAGTAATTGAGAGATTGTTTGTAATCTGATGTCTGTAATATGCTTCTAGATGTAATGATGTATCTTTTTTAAATTGCTGATAAGGTAGGTTACTTCTCACATCTGTCAAGGTAGGTTCCATCCCCACAATTAAACCGCCCTGATTTCCTTGTTTAAACAAATCAGGAAAAGCGGCTTGAACCGAATAGGTCCAGATATCAGCATCACCTTTACCAATGAGCCTAGCTTGGATTAAATTAGCCCAACCACCAATTAGCACCTTGGGAGTGATGGCGAAGTAGCCACCAACTTGATAAGAATTGGTAATCACGGCAGAAGCTTCATCAAATAACACACCCTGATCATCAAAGCGATTTGCTAAAGCAGTACCAACAAAACCATTCTCTCTAAAACTTTGACCATTGTTAAAGCCAAAATTACCAGGACTAAAGTAGCCATGCTGGTATAAGAGTTGTAAAAACAGTCTTGGATTGGGATTATAGTTAATCTGTCCAGCAGCGACATAATCTCCGTTGAATAAACCGCCGACGTTGGAGTCATTACCAAAAGTTGACAAGTAAGTCAAAGTTAGCACTGTGGAGTCTACAATTTTGTAACTAGCAGAAACGCCAGATCCAGCGCCGACTAGATAAATAGGGGGTGCTTCAGCAAAGGAACTTACAGGACCACGACCAATACTATAATAAGGGGCAAATTTAGCCAGTAACACAGGACTAAAGCGATAGCGATTAGCAGCAACAACATCTATAACTAGCTTCTCACCAATGGGAAATTGATATTCCAAACCTAGTATTCTGACGCTGCTAAAACTATCACCGGAACCAGTGGTATCGCTGGCACCTTCTCTGGTAGAACCCACATCTCTGCCATTGTTGTTGGCGGTGAGTGCAGGAAATTCACTGCTGGTAGCGCCAATGCCGGTAAACAGCAAATCTTTACCTGTGAAGCTAGTAAGCAACCCCAGGAAGAGGTTGTATTGCATATTAGCTTGAGGATTACCGTCACCGGAGAAATAGGCATTGGTTTGAACTCTTAAGTTACCAAATAGTTTAGTGGTGGTAGAGAACTGATTTCCAGCTATTTCGGTGGTTTTAGCCTCTAATGTATCTACACGACCACGTAGGGTTGCTAGTTCAGCGGAGAAATCTTGTTGCAAGCGCTGCAAAGAAATCAAATCTGGTTGGGTGACAAGATCACTGGTGGCTGTGGCAATTAATTCGTTGATTCGATCTAAACAAGCATTTAAACCTGCGGCAAATTCATAACGGGTGATGGCGCGATTTCCACGGAATGTGCCGTTGGGATATCCTGCAATACAACCATAGCGTTCAACTAGGGATTGTAAAGCCTGAAAAGCCCAGTCTGTGGGTTGAACATCAGAAAACTGAGCGACACTATTAATCTGTGCCATGCTTTCATCGGCGCTACTGTGATTTTGATCCAGATCAGGGTTAACAGTAGAGGACTTATCTAGCAGATGTTCAATTGAACTGCTGGGGGTAGTTGATTCGGATATGGATGAATTATCTGTTAATACTGTCTGAGCAGAAGCAAGGCTACTGATGAATGATGAAGTAGCGATCGCTCCTACTATTACCATTGGACTAGCGAGTAATTTTATTAATGCCAACATTTTCTTGATCTCACACCACGTACTAAAAACAATTTTTATCAAACAGAATTCAGCAGTCAGTAGGGGCGAACGGAGGTTCGGTTCGCCCGCACTAAAATTAGAACAGGCTTTTAAGCCACATTGACATTGATTTGCACAATGACATCATTGTAATCTCTGTCACTTTCACCATTTGGTAAATCTTCAAAGCCGAAGATGTTATTGCCTAGTAGACGAATATGATCCGCTTGACCAGGGTTAGCGCCTAAGAATGGGAAGTAAACTGCGGGAATGTTGGTCGAATTTCCTAACACTGCCTCTGGTGTGCCATTAGCAATAATAAATGGTGCAAAGATTGAGCCTTTGGCGAAGGTTCCTTGGTAAGTTGCTTGCTCTTGGTTGTTGACAGTTAGACGTATATCTCGTAGGTATAAGTTAACAGCAGCTTGGAGATAGCCTGCATCACCAGGGGCAAAATCGGCTTGACCATCATTGTTGATATCAATTTTCCCTTGTGCATCTAAGATGGGATAAAAACCGATAAAGTTGTTAAATGCTGCTTCTCGGTAGACCTTAAACTCAGCCGTGACATCAGTGGTAGCAGTTCTAAAATCAAGAATTTCTCCTGCCAAGTCGCTTTGGAAACTTGTACCCTGAATTGAAGTTTCACTGGTGGCTTTAATTTTGACTTTAAAGTTACTGTTGGCAGATTTATCTTGCCATTTGAGAGAAAACTCCCCACCTGTTAAAGCTTCAATTTCTTGGTATGTTTCGGAAAATAAAACTTCGGTTTTCGATGTGAATCCAGATGATACTGAGTCTAAAGTACTGTTGTTAACGAGTAAGAATCTCACTTTCACACCAGCGTCAAATTCTAACAGGCTGGATAAACCATTGTTCTGAAAACCTGTCGGCAAATTGGCAAGGGATGAGAAAATAACTTTGGCTCGTGCTAAAGCGGCTTCTGTGTAACCAGATGCTCCAGGAGCTATGCCGTTAATATTGCCATCATTACCATCAACAAAAAATACAGCTATTTCGCTGACGAAACTAGAACTGTATTCTTCAAGGGTGACTTTTAATTTGACTTTGCCGTTACTGCCACCTTTGATGGTGAAAATATCCTGGTTATTTTCTTTGGTGATTTCCGTAACTGATTGGTTATTGGCTTCACCAAAGGTTAATGATTCAGGTTTGTTTTCGGCTCCCAAGTGAATAATTTCATATTCACCATTTTCTTTGCGGGTAAAGAGAACTGGTTCACCCTTGGGTAAACCGGGAAGATCGGCAAAACTTCCTAGAATTTCTTGGGTGTTACCAGCGGAGGTTAATGATACATCAAGACGAAGTTCTTCTTCATCAGAGCTACTTTGATGACCTCCACCATGACCTTCACCATGACCTCCACCCATATAGGTGAATACCTGAATTTGCTCATAACCATCAGGTTTATCACCCTTAGCAATTGTAGTCAGGTTGGCATTATTGGTTTGAACTGGGAAGCCGTTGGGTTCATCTGGTCTTTGGAGAACATAACCAGATGTGACATCTATTTCACCTGTGTAGTTAGCACCGTAGGGTTGGAAAACTTGAGATAGCAGTGCTGTGTCATGTGCTGTGTCTTTGCCAACTAAGCTGCCTTTTTCCTGAATTAAGATACCGTCGTAGACTTCTACTAAGCCGGTGCCACCACTACCCTGTGCAACAATGATGTCGTCATAGTTATCACCGTTAATATCACCAACTGCGAGGTTGATTTTACCTGTGAAGTCTTCGTGATGAAAGCCGCTAATACGACTCATCAGATGAAAATCTTTACCGCTATAAATTTCAATGATTGATGCGATGCCACCACCTAAACCGACAACTATATCGGCGAAGCCGTCACCATCTATGTCACCGGATGCTACTGATGCGATGTGGTCAATGGATGCGGTGATATTTTGGAAAGGATTGAATTCTGTGATTAATAGGGCGGCGTTTTCTGCGTCTGTAACTTCGTCAGTGCCTGCTTCTTGCTTGTGAATTAGTGATTCACCATCAAAGACTTTAACAGTGAATTTATCATTAGTATTGTTTACAGATTTCTGGATGGTGATGATGTCTGTAACATTATCAGTAACGTTCTTGTTTTCATCTGTGTCGAGGGTTTTGTAATTGACATCAGCGATCGCAATATCAATTCCCTGGGTAAAGTTTTGACCATAAGGTGTGAGAGTAATGCTTTCTTCATAGTTGTTAGCTCTAAACAACTCTAATTGTCCTTGAGCATCCTCATCAACCCCCAATCCTAACCAAGTATCTTCTGTATTAAGGATGACTCGGAGAACAGCCATCATCCCGGCATCTTCATGGAAAAGAATGTGGCAGTGATTGACATAGCTGCCAGGAAAATCCTCAAAACTCATCACGATTTTGATTTCTGATGCTTTACCTGTACCAGGGGCATCGACAAAACTATTGAATGGTGTACCGTAGGGATTCTCTAGAGTCGCAGTTCCATCTACATACGCTGGTGGTAGGGTAATGATGTCGCTTAAAACACCCGCTAGGTAGGTTTGTTTGATATCTTCTACATCAAATCCATTGATTGTGAGAACAGCAAAGTCATTTTGATGAATGTGGAATGGATGCCATTCTGATAAAGGAATATTTGGTAGGGGAATATCAGTACCCGGTATGGTCTCACCATCAAAGTCGGGATTTGGTAATCCGGATCTATTGATAATATTCCAAATTTCCCTTGTTCCCAACATGGGCATTGCCAGTGGGGGCATACTCTCGCCAGGCTGTGTGGAATAATATTCCCCGTTGATGGTATATGTGCCTTCAAAGGTTGCTACTTCCGTATCACTGGGAAAATTGCCAGCCAGGATCGCACCACCTACGTTTGCATCCCATGTAAAAGTTCTGACACGATTTACATCTCCATTTTTAGCTGCTTCTATGATTTCATTAATCTTTTCACTTTCTTCAACTAAAACGTCATAGACTTCAGGAAAGGGAGGTAAAACCGCTACTTCATCACCTGTGACTTCAACAGTGGTTAAAACTTGAGATCCCCAAATTAAGTGTCCATCATTGAAGCCTTTACCATTACCAATTAAAACGGATACGTCTTCTTCTGCCAGAATTTCTTCTGTACCGTTGGAAAGAAAGTAGTATTTACCTGGTTTGGTAAAAGCGTGTTGAATGGCGACTCTAGCACCCGGACTGAGGATGGGAAACTCTGTGATTTCTCTTCTGGAACTCTCTACTATACCGCTGGCGTTACCATCGACAGATACTAAGGTAACTTTTTCAGGGGTGAGATGACCATTTTCATCTTCATGTACCAACTGTAAGATATGGAATGTGTTGATACTCATATTGGCGAATGTGAAGAGACTCCATTCACCTGTTTGCACATCTATTGTGGGGTTGTATTGTCCATTAACGGTGTGAATAACGTTTTCTACTGGCTCTGATAAACCAGCACTTCCATATGCAGTAGGGTTTTCTGGGTTATAGCCTGCCGGTTTAGCATTGTAACCTCCAAAAACTGCATCAGAAAGCTCATAAGCTCCATTTTTTATTTCCAAGGGTGTACCAGCTGGAACTTTTATTCCATCTGGACTTTGGTTTAAGGGATCATCATCGCTGGCATCTCTTAGTTGTTGCTGAATCCCAAAGGTATTAATTGATAGGGTATAGATTGGCGCTTTTGTAGGGTCAAATTTGTCTAAATCTGGCAGATCATATGGAGGGTTAATTGCTATAAGACCGCCTAAACCGGAAGCTACTTGCTCACTGGTGATTCCGTGTAGGTGGGGATGATACCAGTCATATCCGATCGCATGATTATCTGGTAACTTGATTGATATCTCTCTAGTATCTCCAGAAGCAAGACTGACAACGACGTTATCTCCTGCTCCTAGAGGTGAAACGTGTAGTCCATGTGTATGTAGGTTGGTGACTTGTTCTGGCGCAGTTGGAGCAACTGAGCCAGGTTTTAAGTTATTTTTGAGTGTAATTTTTATTGTGTCACCGGGATCTGCAACTAGTAATGGCCCAGGAATTAGACCATTGTAAGCCCTCAAAAATTCGTAGGCTGTTTTCTCGTCGTTTAGCCAGGGGATGTATCCATCACCTGCCTGTATGATACCAAATCCTTCAATCTCCACCTCGCTTAGATACTGCATATCTAAGGTGACTTCTAGGACTTCATCTGCGCCCCAACTGGAATAATAGATGCCATTGGCTCCTGCTTCTTTGGACTGACCATTTTGATGATCTAGTTGCCATTGTTTAAAGGGATCTTTGAAAACTACTTTCTCTTGATGTTGGGGTAAAACTTTTAAGTAACCTGAAGCATCATAACCTTCACTCCAAGCATGAAAATTATCAGCACCAATAATGTATGCGTTCTCTATAGCCATGATGAAAATGCCTCCAATGTCACAAAAATTAGTTGAAAATGGTTATTTCTGTACTTACTTATTCTGCTGCTAGAGATTGGTATTACAGCCTCACATTTTTCTGACAGTCGTTTTCATGTATTTAGACCACATCTTGAATTAATCTCTTTTTTTGCATCTTTGCTCCTTTGCGTCTTTGCGCGAGACCAAATCTAGATGTAGTTCATCTACGTGAAAATGGCTGTATTTACAGGATTTAATCAAAATTTACAGTCGCATCAATCGACAACACTGTCTAAAACTTGACTCGTCAACGTTGTTCATATTTAAGCAAACAAAATTGGATAGTTATGTATTCAGGCAGAACCTTTAATTTAAAATTAAGTTAACTTCTTTTGAAGATATGAATATAATTCACCTTAATTTTAATTTTCTATGTAGCTTATATTGGTTCTCTTGAATATGATACAGCAATTGGTGTAAAAAAGTGTGTCATTTTTTTAACATTAAGTTAATGTTACAATTTGCAGTAAAGCAGAGATTATCCTCTTTATGAGTCCATTATGTGATTCGATTGAATATTGTTTCAAAATCCAGCCCTAGTTGTGATCGATAACTTTTTTGTGAAAACAGTTCCTAAAACCCCTAAAATAGTTTTCGGTTAGTAGTTTTTAGTACCTAAACGATGAAAAAAGGTTTGTGGCAACCGCCTAGATTACGCATTGGAGAGGAGCATGAAGATAGGCGGGCGACTTGGCTCGAACTTTTCTATGATTTAGTGTTTGTAGTTGCGATCGCTGAATTATCTCACAATTTGAGTAAGGATGTTTCTCTGGGCGGATTTGCTGGCTTTGTTGCCCTCTTTATACCGATTTGGTGGTGCTGGATAGGGGCTACTTTTTATGCCACTCTTTTTGATACTGATGATTTGAGCGATCGCTTGCTAACTCTGCTACAAATGTCGATTATTATCGCTTTGACGATAAATTTGCATCACGGTCTGAGTACATCTTCTTCTGGATTTGCTATCTCATATATAGCTGCTCGCTGTATTCTCATTCTTCAATACCTGATTGCCGGACACTATGTACCAGCAGCCAATCCCTTAACCAGTTGGTATGTCAAAGGTTTTAGTATTGGTGCTGCATTTTGGTTGGTTTCGCTGTTATTGCCCATTCCCTGGCGTTTTGGATTCTGGACATTAGGTTTGATTGTCGAATTTCTGACTCCATTAGGTACAGGTCAATTAGCAGTTCAAATCCCACCAAATATGTCTCATGTTCCAGAACGAATGGGACTATTTACGATCATTGTTTTAGGTGAATCAATGGCCGCAGTAGTCAGAGGGGTAGCAGAAAAGCAATGGGATACCTCATCAGTATTAACTGCTATTTCCGGTGTGAGCATAGCTTTTAGCTTTTGGTGGCTTTATTTCGATAGCGTAGATGCTTCACCATTAGAAACTATGAAAGTCGGTAAAATTAAAATATTTCTGACTTGGCTTTATTCTCACCTGCTCTTGGCTATAAGTTTAGCGGCAATAGGGGTAGGAGTTGAGCATATAATCGACAAAAGTGGAGTTAATATCCTACCAGGAAATGAACGTTGGCTTTTTTGTGGTGGGGTAGCGCTCTGCTTAATAGTATTGTCGATCATTAATTTCACAACTTGTATTTTGGATAAAATGCAAAAAGGGAGAATTTTGAGTGTTTATCGTCTGGGAGCAGGAAGTTTTGTTTTATTCTTAGCGATCGCGGGGAGTAAATTATCTCCTGTGGTTTTAATCGCCCTTGTTGCTTGCTGTTGTATGGTGACAGTGGCTCTGGATTTACTAACCAAAAGTCAGTTTTCTGTCAATTCTTAGATACGGCAGAATTCAGCACTTCGACTTCGCTCAGTGACCAGTAGATATATGGGAATGGGAATAGGGAGATTCTACGCCTCAAACCCCACTTTTAACTCTTGACTATGTGAGGATGAAAATTCAAAAACCTGTCCGCACTCTACAAACCCACAAAATCCATCTTTTTTGGCATCAGGAAGCAATCCTGGCTGATAACCATAGAGCCACATTTTATTTTTAATTTTTTCTGGCAACTCTGTTAATTGCTCATAATTCGCATGAACAGGAGTCTGATAAAGTGAGGTTTCACAATCATGAAAAATTATATCTGCCTGTTCATATATATCTCCATTTCTGTCAAAACATAATTGGGTATCTGTGGATAAAAATATTTTTACCCCTTCTAAGGTAAAAAATAACCCATAGCTGGGCATGAGATAAAAGCCATTATTAACATGAATAACTCTGACTAGATTAAACCTAATATTTTGCCACATAAAATAACCTTGTCGGTCTACTTTATGTTCTTCAAAAAATGTGTCTAGATTGGCAATATCTCCATCAAGAGACCTGAGTCCACCGGATAAAGTTCTGTCCCACAGATTGCTGGATACATCTTTGCTTAAATAAAGATGTGGCTTTTTGCATCTTGGATCAAATAAGCTACTAAAAGCTATATATTCAAGTCCTCCAACATGATCAGAATGGAGATGACTAATATAAATATCGGTAATATCACGATATGATAAACCAGCCGCATGGAGAGAGAATCTAATATCTGTTCCACAATCAATTAATAGTTTATGGTTTTGTTCAGTGACTACAAGCATATTAGACTGAAAATTATTGGCACCAACTGTAAAAGCTGAACCCGAACCTAAAAATATTAACCTTGTCATTTTGCTAGTATTTCAGTAATTGGATGTTGGATGTTATAGCGTTTCTCGGTTGAGTGAGATACAAGAACCCCACCCCCAACCCCCTCCTCCTTCGGATTTACCAGTCGCCTACGGTGGGAAACCCGCCTACAGCCCTGGTTCACCGCAAGCGATGAGGGGGCTATGATGTACCTCATACAATTGGAAACCGCTGTATAAGTATGTTGGTATATAGCTTTGTTTTGCAACTGTATACCTAATTTACCTACTTGCAATCTACTGTAAATTATGGAATATTCTGGGAATTTATGTGATCAATTAAAGTGTTAAATTTTGTGATAATCGCTGGGGGTTTGGCTGTAAAACGAATGCAAAAATCGCCTATTTTTGCAGGTTTTTCCAAAACTTTGGCATACATATCTTCGGTTTCTCCTGAGTTATTTGGTGTTAATAAATTAAGTTTTATATTACAAAGGTAAGATGGTAGAGCTTGGATTTCTTTATTTGCTAAAGAAATCTCTGCTTCATGAATTGAAAGTCTGACTAAAATTCCTTGGTAAGATGAATTTCCAATATCTTTCCCATCTACCAATACGTATTTTATAGGAATAGGTTCAGGAAGAGTGCATAATTCTTCTTGATGTTCAGAGAGAAAAAGATTGTATTCGCCGATGATACCAGCTATTTTATAGACGTTAATTGGTTCTTTAACACCTTTTGGTGTTACCTGAGTTTGACTAGCGATGATGACTACTGACTCTACTTCATGAAAAGTGGATTCAGAAATAATTATTTCGCCGCCGGTTGTATAGCCTTCAATACGGTAAGTTAAATTGACTTGACTGCCAACGATACCGTATTTGGTGCGTTTTTCAGAACCAATATTTCCCACTACCACAACGCCTGTATTAATGCCAATGCCCATTTCTAGAGGTGGTAAGCCCCATTCTTTCATTTGGGCGTTAACTTTGACCATTGCCAACTGCATGGCGACACCGCAGGCTACAGCCCTAGTAGCATCGTCTTCTCTAGCTGTGGGAGCGCCAAAGAGTACCAAAATACCATCACCCATGAATTCATCAATGGTTCCCTGATATTTGGTAATTTCATCTGCCATACATTCCAGGTAAAAGTTGAGGATTTTAACGACTTCTTCTGGTTGTAAGCGTTCGGATGTGGCAGTGAATCCTCGTAAATCGGATGTGAAGATGGTAATTTTTCGTCGTTCACCACCGAGTTTCAATCCTTCTGGACTTTCTAGTAAATTGGCTACGACTTCATCTGTGAGGTAACGCCCAAATACTTTGCGGATATCTCCAGCGGTGCGAGCGATGTAAGCTGTGATGGCAATTACAGCCCCTGTTAATGCTAAGAATGCGGGGACGACAGGAAGCCACAAGCCGGAAAGGAAAGCTACATAGGTGCTGCCTAGCAAAGCCCCTCCTGCTAGTACAGCGCTGATTATTCTCTGTAATGTGAGTAGGTTTTGTAATCGCAATTTCCAGGTTAGGGTAGCTCCAACTCCACTCCAGAGTAAAATCCATAGCCATTCTACAGGTTCTGACCAAGTTCTAAATAGCGATCGCTCTTCGATGGCTGCACTGATGATTTGGCTGGTGAGATTGGCATGAATTTCTACTCCACTCATTGGTTCTGGAAGGCTGAGAAGTCCACTGCTGTGGGGGGTAAAAAATGAATCTCGAAAACTTTCCCCGATATAACCAATGAAAATAATGCTATCGCGCCCCCAATTTGCTGGTAATTTGTCTTCTAGAATATCCGTCATGGAAACGGTCTGAAAGGAATTGCTTTTCCCCCGATAGTTAATTAATATCTGATAACCACGAGCATCAGCACGTACATAGCCACCATCATAGCTTTCAAAGGGAATAAATTTGGTTTTCCCTAGCCGGAAATCTTTGCTGGCGGTGATTCCTTCCTTTTCTAGATAATGCAAAGCTAAATGCAAGCTGAAACTGTAGACTGTTTCTCCAGTTTCGGTATTCACATACATTAAGCCACGTCGTACTTTGTTATCGGCATCAATGATCAGGTCATTTGCACCAACTTGACCCAAGGATTTGAGTACTGGGGGTGGGTCTACTGTCTCGTTTTTTCTGTCTCCAACTACTTTCTGAATACCAACCAGATTAGATGTAGATTTAAATACCTGTTCTAATTCTGAAGTACCAGGTGGTAAAGGTAAATTCCGGTAAACATCGAGGCCAATGGCTCTTGGTTGTCTGGCTTTGAGTTTGTTGAGTAATTTGGCTAAGATGCGATCGGAAATGGTTGCCTGTTTGAGATTATCCAAGTCTGTTTCATCAATACCAACTATGACAATGCGCTGATCCTGGGCTTCTTGAGGTCGCCAACGCATATATTGGTCAAAAACTCCCCACTCCCAGGACTGTAATAACCCTGCAAAGCGGATGAGAATAATAAACATGGCGATTACAGGGGTGGTAATCCACAAACCGCGTCCTTGCCATAGAAGATGTTTAAGTTTGTCCAGATCCATCTGTACTAAGGTTCCGGGTTTTGTTGACAACACTTAAGGATAGGTTCTTCAGCTATGACCTCTAGACCTACTGATTTTAAAAGTTCTTGCCATTCATCTGGCTTTTGAGTGCGTAATTGAGCAATATTGTTTAAGGTTTCTGGCCACAAATCATTTTTGGCATAAATCTCTGCCTGTTTTAAAGGTGTTGCTTGCTGGAGGTCTTTATTCAATGATGAACTGATAGTTGTTCGTTGGATATCCCCTTCGGTATATTCATCTCCACTTCTGTCTTCAGAATTGCAAATTAGGGTGAAGTACCATTGATATTTTTTGCCTGTTTTGATGCCGGCGGTGGGAGGAATGTTGAGTTGGACTATTCCAGAAGTACTGGGCAGTGTAAAACTTGTCTGATAAATATCATTGTCTTCTTCTGACCTCAGTACAAATTCACCAGTAGTTGCGGTAGTTTTAGGAACATAAAAATATAGGGTGGGATTGTCTGAGCTTGTTTTGATCTGATTATCCCGTCTGGGTGTTAAGGCAGTGAGAGTGGGTTTTCCTTTCTCAAGATGGATACAGGAAAATCCTCGTCTTCCTCCGCCAATTGTCGATTCTGGCTTGCCTCTGGAATCTCCTGATGGAAATTCTAGACTGATTTTGATTGGTAATGGCTGTGCCAGCAACTGTGAAGGAAAGATATGTGCAGTTAACAGGGCTGGCGAAATTCCGATTGCAAGTTTTCCTAGATACTGAATATATTTGTGTCGATTCATGATATTTAAGATTAAGTTTATTACTTTTCTAAGGTAGTGTACTGTATTTGATTAATACATGGTTTTAGGAAAACGTTACAATTAAAGTAAGAATTCAGGAGTCAGCCCTTCGACTTCGCTCAGGGCAAGAAGTCAGGAGTAAAACTGGCTTGGTGTCTAGGTTTCAATTTTGATTCTGTACCTCATTAATCTGCAATCTGCTGTAGGTATATAATTAGGGCTTACTGTTCGCGGAGCGTGCAGTTAGGCATATAAATCTAAAACTTAGATATATCAAGAGTTTGAAGGTTAAAAAGGTGAATCAGGTGCAAGGAATAAGCGTTGAAACTACCAAAAACCTATCACTTGACCAGATTCAAGACTCTTCCTCCTGACTCCTGACTCCTGACTCCTGACTCCTAGCCCTAACCAAAAGACTTTCTCCGCAAACCCTAATTAATTCTGTCAGATTATTTACTGCTGCCGAATTTGTGCAATCAGGTTGATGATGTTTTGGTAGTATGTAGTGTTTCCTTGTTGGTAAAAGAAATTAGCAGATTTTTGGAAATCGTCAATAGCTGCTTGATTATTTCCTAAATGTAGATGGATATTTGCCCGCAGGAAGTAAGCTGTTGCATAATTAGGTTGGAGTTGTAAGGCTCGATTATAGTCTTCAATAGCTCCTTGATAGTTTCCTAACAAGCGATGAAAATTAGCGCGATCGCAATATCCTTCTACTAGAGTGGGATTTAGTTGTAGTAATCTAGTGCTATCGGCAATTGCGCCTTGGTAGTCTCCCAAGTGGCGGAGTGCATTAGCCCGCAAGCCGTACACTATCGGCAGTGTAGGATTAATTTGCAATGCTTGGTTATAGTCTTGAATGGCGTTTTCATAGTCTTCTAGGTTGCTATAGGCTAAACCCCGCTGATGGTATGCTTGGTCATCATCAGGATTGAGTTGGATAGCTTGATTGAAATCAGCGATCGCACTTTGATAGTCTTGGAGGTGAGATATAATCAAACCTCGGTTATAGTAAGCTTCACCAAACTGGGGATTAATTGCTAATGCTTGATTATAATCTGCGATAGCACCTTGATAGTCTTTGAGAGCGTAGCGGCTATTACCACTGTTATGGTAAGCTGCGGCTAAGTTAGGATCTAGCTGTATGGCTTGATTGTAATCAGCAATTGCTTCTGTGTATTGACCGAGAATATAAAAAATATTACCCCGATTACTATAAGCGGCAACAAAATCAGGATAGTACTCTAAAGCTTGGTTGATATCTGCAATAGCTGCTTGATTATCTCCCCGCTGAAAACGAGCTAAACCCCGGTTATGGTAAGCTTTCGCGATATCGAAATTGAGATTTTCTAACCCAGTATTATTATGTCTTACTTGTTGATAATCTGCGATCGCTAAATCAAACTCTTCTAACCCTAAATAGGCATGACCACGATAATGGTAAGCTATATCTAGATAGGGATTTAGCTGTATTGCTTGGTTAAAGAATGTAATTGCACCTCGATAATCCCCGGATAAATTTTTCTTTACTCCCTCTTTTATCAACTCTTCAGCATTCATAACAAGTAGGTAGTCGTGAATATTTGTCGTTAGCATCAGACAAGATTTAATCAGAAATCCAGTCCCCCTCCCCGCTGTTTCGTGGAGGGGTTAGGGGTGGGGTTCTTTGGAATTGATTGGTAATTGAGTAAGTTTGATATAACATCATGAAAAAGCTTTCACATTAAAGGAGGTAAAAGTATATTGCATACAAGCTAGAAAAGCTACAGTTGTAAAGCCAATGCTTTAGATTCTAAAACACAATCAACCCCTTTCACATGATTTAACATCAATTCATCTCGTTGCTGCCAAACTGCAAAAATCCTTTCCCTCCCATCACCTAGAGTTTCTAAATCAATTTTATAAACATCATTTACCTGCTGCAACTTCAAACCCAACAAACCTAAAAGCTTACCAATTATTTTAATACCAGAAACCATTTTCTGATTACTTGATAAATCAATACCCAACGCCCTTTTAATATGTTTACTATTCTGAACAGCTACAGTCTTTAACCAAATAATATCAGCATCATTTTCATCAAAAACCCTTTCAGCTTCCAGAAACTGAAGCATACCTAAAGCCCGCATTGCTTCAACTTTGAGAGTATAAGTCCTTAAATCTGGTAAAAAAACCTTCCCCTCACCCCAAAATAATTGTTGATGCCATTCTTGCTCATCTCTGACATGAAAATATTCACTTTCATGAGTCAAATAATAGTGCGTTAACAACTGTCCATAATACCCTTTATCATCCAACAACTTCAACGAAGGAGTCACTTCAATTCCATATCTATGTCTGAGAATATATTTATTGATTTGGTGTCGTTCCTCATTACTGAGAGAATGTTTAGTTAATAACTGCTCATATTCTACATAATCAATATTCCTAGCTGTAGCTACAGCATTTGCAGCTAATAATTGATTTTGCTGCTTAATTTCCTTAATTTTGCGTTTAATATCTTTAGCCTTTTGACGACTATTTGACCAATCTTTCTGCACCTTCACAATTTCTACAATTAATCTCTTCCGATTCTCCACATCACTAGAATCAGTTGCAAAGAAAGCTAACCTCAAATCCCGCAGAATATTATTTTGAACAGCATTACTCCGCATCATAATCTTATGTCCGTCATCAATCAAACCGTCTTGCATAGATTGACGATAGAGACGAATAGACGCATTTACCCTTGCAGATAACTTAGCCCAAGTTCGTAAATGAATTGGGTCATAAACTAAAGGTAAATCTACATCTATTTTATGTAAAGGACTGAGTAAAGCTAAATTTTCTTTTTGATTTTCCTGATACCAATGAGATAGCAACCGATAATTTGTACTCCCACTACCAATTAAACCAATCCCACGTTTAGCACACCAGACAACACGGGGAACATCATCACGCACTCTGGCTAATGCTTGACGTGCTTCTGAGTCAGGAATTACCCCTTGAAAAATCCCATAAACACGGTCAAAATGTTGAACATCAATACTAATTCCTGTTCCCAAACTAGGAGTAACAAAAACAGTACCATAATCAGTAATTTTTTGATTAATAGCAGCTATAAAATCGACTGCTGCATGACCAGGTGTATTAGTCGTATGGCTACTCACTACCAAAGTTTCAGGAAATTGCTTTCTTAATTTCTGTAACCGCTGTTTTAAATAACTTTCAATCGTTTCACAGCTATAACGTCCGGTGCGGCTATCAGTAGTTACATAACATTTACGTCCAGCAATTAAATCTAATTCCAATTGATGAATTAACGGTGTAGGATTTGGTGAATCATAAAAAGTCACATCCCAACCTTTAGAGGGTTTCCACTGATTCACAACTACCCAAGGCGTGATTTTAGTTCCTGATAAAACTTGTAAATATTCTAGAGAAACATCTGATAAATCCGCATCTTGGGCAATTACTAAGCCCCCAGTTGTAAGAACTGTAGAAATTAATTTTTGAAAGATTCTGAGAATTTTAACCCGTTTTTGTTTACAAGTATTACTGTTTAGTAAATGCCATAAAGATTGCTCAACCTCATCTAAAATTATTATAGCACCATGCCAATCTTCTGGATTAAGTTTCCAAATAGAATCAATGCATAAACCAAAAGATTTGTTAACTGGTAAGGGATAATTAATAATTGGTAATTTTGCTTCTTCTTCTAGATTCCATGCTTCATGACTAATTCCCCATTCAATCCCAATCTTTTCACACAAAAACCGCCCTAAAAGAATGCGGTGTGTAATTAATAAAACAGATTGATTACGACTTTTAGCTTGATTGACAACAGCTTGTAGTCCTGTGGTTTTACCCGTACCTTTCGCTGACTTCACTCCTACTAAACCAGAAGTAGGAAAAGGTAGTTCTCCTAAATAAGGAAGGTTGACAGTAAGTGCAGCAGGAATTGTTAACTCAGTGTGGGGTTTAGTTTGAGCAAGATAAACTTCTAAATCTATACTTTGACGATAAATTCTTTCAAAATTGGCTGCACCTTTCGCAACAATAAATTCATCAACACCTTTTTCCCTACCTGGAAGTTCCACAACTTTTACAGGACATTCTTGCTGTTGCAATAAACCACCAAGTTGGGCAATAGCATTATTGACAGCAGCAATTTTTTTAGCTTGGGTTTCAAAATCAAAGCATATATAAAAACTGCGTTTTGTTGTCGCAAAAATTGTTAAATCAGGTATTAATTGACGACGGGTAACCTTGCCAAATTCATCTTTAACAACTCGATAACCGCTAGTAATACCAGGAATAGCAATAGCTGCATAACCTTGTGTTAACAAAGCTGCTGCTTTTTTCACACCTTCACAAATAATTATAGATATATTATATTCCATCGCCCATTGCCAAAAACCTTCTGCTTCGCCATCAGCAGCAATGGTGATATTGTTAGGCATTGCTATATGATAACGTTGGGAAATTTGCTGCCAAATTTGCAAAGTTACCCGCAGACAAAACACCCGCGTTGGTGTGCTGGGAGGATGTTCATATTTAATAGACTTGCCATTTTGATTTTGTCGGGGTTGGGTTGGTTTAAAGCATCCCCATTCCATCATTTGCCAATTATTCAGAGGATCTCGTCCAGAACACCACCAACCACCTTCTGTAACATGGTTGTAACGCTGTAACCACCCGCTTTTTATCATGCCAGTATTGGTGCGGGGGAGTTGTTCTGAAATTAGTAGGTAATCATAGGCATTGACACCTTGAAGCGATCTAAAATTTAGTCGCGCTAAGTGTAAATCTATACTACTACTCTTGACTAATTCTTCAAGATGTTGGGGGTGTAAATAATGCAGATGCATGGTGAGAGGCACTAAGGGAAGACAACGAGATTAAAACCTTAGCACGCATCTGCTGATTTTTTGCAGAAGATTTTGTGATTTTTTCATGATACTTTTACTACATAGTTGCCAGAAATACCTCGGTTAATACAGAAAGTGCTTTTTTTCCCTGTTGTCCTGTGGAAGTAATAATTTTGTATTGTGATTTTTGTGTGCGATTAATTTTGATTTATCAGTAGATTTTTCGTAAGATAGTAAAAATATACTATTATCTTGTTCCCAGTCTCTGACTGGGAATACAATTATAGAGGCTCTGCCTCTGCTTTAATAGCTACGGTGTACACACAAGAAGGCAGAGCCTTCTAAGAGTCATTCCCATACAGAGTATGGGAACGAGAAAAGTGTCTCGAAGAGAAGAACGCGAAGGAAGAAAGAAGAAGATAAATATGCATTTTTCACAACTCTTTTAGAAGATGTATATTTATTATTTTTTCTCTTCTAAAATCAAAGTTGAATCAGCACTGCGTCCAAACTCCTCTGGTGCATATTGCAGATGTGCTTCTGCACCAGGCCAAAGGAATGTTCCTGGAGTAACGGAACGAACTAAATAATGTAAATTGTAAACTCCTGCTTCGAGATGATCTGCATAGGAAATAATTCTATCTTTATAGATTGTTTTATATCCTAATTGCCAGTTATCAGCTTTTGCTTGTAATGCTGGTGTCGCAGTTTGAAAACTCTCATCTACTGCTTCAAAACCTGCGGGTAATGGATCTTTAATGACGAGATGATCTACAGGATGATCTGTAATAATTTCTAAACCAATATCAAACACTTCTCCTGGTTTTAAGATCAAGGGTTTATCAACAGCATACATTCCCGTTTTTTGAATAACTTTTTCTTCATTTATTTTGCTAATTTCTCGCGTTACTCGTAAACCGTTAAATCTTCCTGGTTGATTTCCTTGTAAGCGATAACTGTAAGCGACTAAATAATGTAATTTGCCTTTTCCAGATTTTTGCAAAAGTAAATTATGGCGACCACGAGGTAATTTATCCATTCCTACATTTAGTTGTAAGCTAGGATTTTGATAACCATTAAATCTAGTTTCTCCTAACTTTTGACCTGCTAATTTTACTGTAGTAACAAAATTAGGTGGTGTTGATTGTAGCTGGCTATATTCTACTAAAGCGGTTAAAGCTTGGGCATTGTTATAAGTTGTTTGCCATGTTCCTTCTCTGCGAAGATTCAGCAGACTTTGAAATAATTTATCAATGATTTCTACGTTGGCTTTTTGGTCAATAAATAAGCGTAATGCTTGGGCTTGTGTTGTAGTCTGTGAATTCATCCAACTCCAGCTAGGAGGTAAATTTACAACTGCATTACGTCCAGTTTCATAGATATTTTTTTGTAACTGAACTCGGATGATTTGCGCTTCATCTTCCCATTCAGGAAATTGAAATAAATATCGTGCTAATTTGATTTGAGTGACAACATCAAAAGCATCACGTTGTTGATAAATATCTGACAAGAAACTATTGCGTTTATCCCCTAATTGTGATAGAGCAATTAAGGAGTTAATTTGCAGTTGTGATTTACAAAGTTTTTGTTTACAAAACTCATATTGTCCAGGGTTAACGAGAACTTTTTGTAAATAGTTTTTCAGTTGAGATAGGATTCTAGAATTGACTAAACCAGGGTAAGCCTGATTAGCTTTTACCAGAGATTCCGCAGCATAAGCAGAAACCCAAGGATCAGATTTTTCTTGTCCGGGGAAAGCAGCAAAACCACCATCAGCAATTTGCAGCTTTTGCAGTTGTTCAATAGCTAGATTGGCTTGTTTTTGAGGATTAAATTCTGCAAATGTTTGATTATATTGTTGTGTAAGGGTTTGCAGATTTGCAGCAATTAATAACTGACTCGCTGCTGGTTCTGCAAATGGTAAATCATTATCACCTAAAACTTGTTTTGCAGGGGCTTTAATTTCGGGAATTAAGGTACTAGCTAATTGAATATCTAAACCTCCTGTTTCCGAGAAGGTATTTTTATCAATATTCAAAGGAATTTTTACCTGTTTTTCACTAACACCAGTTTCTACTACTTGTTCTGTAATTTCTAACGGCTTAATTTCTAAAGGAACTGAAAAAGCATCTGCGGTATTATTTAGCTGTGTTGCAAATGTAACTTCACTTTTACCTACGCTACCCGCAATCATTGGGAAACGGTACGCTTGGGTTGCTGACTCAACTGGTGTTTGTAGGGTTTTAGTTTTAGGGTTATTTTCTGCAAATTGGAGAGAACCGCTAAGTTCACCGTTAATGCTGATGTTTCCAGTGTTTCCGGTGGTATTGGTGACTGACAAACCTCCAAGAATGCGATCGCCTGACCGAGCAAATTGTGGCAAAATAGCATTAGTTATTAATGGCTTTGTTGTGATCAATGTCGCCTCACCATTACCAAAACGCAGATTTCCGTCCGTAGCCACAACCATAACCCGCCATGTAGTTAAATCATCTGGTAATTTAAAAGTGATTCTAGCCTGACCATTAACATCAGTAATTACAGAACCATTGTAATAAGCTAAAGCTTGAAAATCTTGGCGAATGCGAGTATTTGCTAAAGCACTAGATAACCCACCACCATAACCCCAACCTTTAGGTTTATCTAAACTTTGATTTTGTAAAACAACATCTGGACGATTATCACTAAAGCGGGTAGAAATTGGTTGTTCTGCATAAACAGTATCTACCAAATTTGGTGGACGATAACCAGCAAGTTGTAACACCGCTTCATTCACCACCATGACAGTAAATTGTCCTTGGGTAGCGTTTCCTTGATGATCTTTTAATTCCAGTTCTAAAGTTTCTTCATTTCCAGGTTCTAAAGAACTTTGATTTGGCTTAACTTCCACCTTTAAATATTTATCTTCCAAGTTGACTTTAAAAGGTGCAAAACCGATTTTGGCTAAATTTTCTAAATTTTCTGGTTCCACTTGATTAAGTGGTTTACCTTGTCTGATTAACACCGCTTCTATAGCAGCGTTAGGTAGCATTTCTGGCGTAACTGTAAACTGAATTTGTGGCGCACTTCCTTTAATTTTAGTAACTTGCTGATAGAGAGGTTTATCTTTAATTACTGCAAAATATAATTCCCCTTCTGGGTAGGGAGATTGAATTAAAGCAGTAGCAGTTTCCCCAACTTTAAACTCTTGCTTATTTAATTTAACTTCCAATTTATCTTTTTCTCTTTCACCCCAGAACACAGGATTTACACCAGTCACCCAAATTTGTAAATCTGTAGCTGTTATTTCATCTCTACTATCGCTAAAATTAGCCCGAATACGGTATGAACCGGATTCAGTTGGTTGTAAATTTACCATTTGCGGAATATTAGAGGATTTAATTTCTGTTTTGGAAACTGTTTTATATTCAACTTGATTTTTCGGAGTTCGGCTACCTTCAACTATTTGAGTAACACTGCTATATTTTATTTGTTGTAACTCCAAACTTACCCGTTCATTTTCTAATGGTTTTCCTGTCGCGTCAGTAACGATAATTTCTACCGGAAAAGTCTTACCAGCGTCAGCTATAAAATTACTTTTTAAGCCAATAAGTTTATTACTAGGTAAAGCTGTAAAAGTTTGGGAATTAGCAACTGATAAATTAGAAATGTCAGCAACTTGAACATCTACCCGGTAAGTCATTGGGTAAGGTAAATCTTTTGCTACTGTTACCATTTGACTACTTTTACCATTAGCATCTAACTGAGTATTAGTTTGTAAAACATCGCTAGAGAGAGTCGGACTTTCTTCAGGCCAAAACCACTGTCTCCCAAAACTAAATTCCTCCCAACCTTTGGGAATAAAATTAGTCTGCTGACGAGTAATAAAATATTTTGCTTCTCCCCCTTCCACAGGTGAACCAAACAAATAATTACTGGCTACCTTCGCTGCAATTTTGTCATTAATCAGGGCAAATTCTTTATTTAGCTGTAAATCAACTTTGAAATTAGGTGGTTTAAACTCCGCTACTCGAAATTCACCAGATATTTCTCGTCCATTTTTTCCTTTTGCTTCGATTTTATAATAACCTAGGGGTTTATTTTTTTCGAGAGGTAACTCTAGAGAAAAGGTCCCAAATTCATTTGTTTTTTGTGTACCTAAATCAGATTTTTGTCCATTGGGACTTACCAAAGTTAATTTATATTCAGCATTTTTATCTTGCTGAATTTCGCCTGCTTCTAAATAATCTGCAAAAGCCGTAAATGCAGCTTTTTCTCCAGGTTGATATAACTGTCTATCGGAAAAAATTACCCCTCGTGATATCGGTTTACCATCTTCCCAACCAGCATCAATACCATAACCATAACTGCCGCTATACTCTTGAGTTCTGGCAAAAGCCCAATCTTTATTTTCACGGGCAATTACTAATAATTTTGGTAATTTTTCATCCTTTGAATAACAATCTTTTAATTCATCATTATCAACTTTAAAAGTTCCCTTATCATCAGTTTCACCCGTTGCACAAGGTACAGGTTGAGAACTAGATTTTTCATATAATTTTGATTGATAAATTTCAATATTTGCAGCCTTAACTGGTGAACCATTACTAAGATGATGAACCCGAATTAACCCCGATTCTGGAAACCATTGAGAAAATACACCTAAATTAGTTAATTGCACCATTCCATAAGTTGTTGCTTCTCTCCACAATTGTTTATTATTTTCTTGATATTTATTAGTTCGTGCTTGCACTCCATAAGCTAACATTCCCTGATTATCACCTAATCTTGCTTTCAGGGGAACAGTGACATTAACGGACTGATTTTTTTTACCAGATACCTTGAAGCTTTCCCATTTTTCAGGTTTGGGTAATAAATCATTGGCATTATTCGTATAAACTAAATCTGTGGGTTTAATTACACGATAATTTGCTTGATATTTCGATTCTGGTAGATTGACTGTATTAATATTTAGCTGTAAATCCTTATCTTTAGGGAAAATATGTAAATCAGAGGGAACCCAAATATCTCCCGCTAAATCACCAGAATCATATTTAATAGAAACAGGTTTACCTAAAGTTTGCCCAAATTTATCTTTGACATTTTTATTAATAGTAATTGTATAATTAGTATCCGGTTCTAAAGCGTAGGGATTAACACTAACAATTCTATCTTCATCATAGATTTGCAAAACCCTATCAATGTCTTTAGGTGCGGGATTTATTTTAATATTCTCCTTTGCAGAATCTGCTAATAAAATATTATTAAATTCTAGCTGGAGACTGCCTTTAATAAATCTACCATAGGTTCCTCCTGAGTCTGGTAGTCCGTAAGGTTTAATTCCCTGAAATGCTAATGGTGAATAAGTTGCTAACTTACCAACAAACTCTTTATCACTGGGAATATTTCCATAAGCAGGAAGGATACCAGGAGAAAATGTTAAAAGGTAAGATGTGGCTTTTTCTAAATTTCCCTGGGGAGTAATATCATAAACCCAATTTTTAGCTGAAGGGTCAAATTTTTCTAAAGGATCTAAATTTTCTGGTTTTTCTGCTTTAGCTAATTCTACCTTTAACCCTACCCCTTGAGTTTTACCGTTAGGAATTAACTGTAAAAGCTTTTGAACAGAATCTAAATCTAGTTCTAAATTTGATGTAAATTGTAATTTAGGTTTTAAATCGATTGGTTCAATTTCTGCTTTTTCAATCGGGTTAACACCTGGTAAATTGGTGAGTTTAATTGATTCAGTATTGAAAGTCCAGGCTAAATCTTGATCTAAACGATGATTTTTTAAATCTCCTAAACCAGCTTTGAGAGTAACTTGCACTCTTATGGCTTTGGGTAATGCTTTATCAGCTTGAAACCCTACCATGCGCGGTGTTAAAAAGCGAAACTTCCCTGGTAAAGGAGGCCAAATAGCAAATTTAGTTAATAAATTTTCTTGTTCTGGATTATCAAGACTTTCAACAGGAATTAAAGCTTCCTTAAAGCGAATGCGAATTTGACTAAGAGTATTTGCATCTCCCAAAGGACTGATTTGTTCTATCCAGTCGGGTAATTTTGGTGGTGTAAGTGATGCAACCGTTGGTAATTTTTCTTTACCTGGAGTGATACCCACAAAATTACAGCCAGCTATACCTAATATAAAGGTAATGATAAATAAAAAATGTAGTAAATTTCTAATCATATTGTTGAAGAACTTGAAAAACTTTAAATTTGTAGGTTGGGTTGACGTAAGGAAACCCAACATTTTGGAAATAGTTGTAAATAAATTTTGTTGGGTTGCGCTGTTGCTTAACTTGTTTACATAAATACCTAATCTAGTGTGATTATTTCCAATAAACCATACAATTCTTAACATTTCAGGAATATTGATTTTTTTTGCGAAATCTCTTTTACATAACTTGAAACCTCAAATTATGAAATTCAACACTCGTATCCTCAAAACTCTTACTCTCTGTGTCTCTGCGTCTCTGCGTGAGACAAAATCCTATTTTCTTTATCTCAATAGATATAAATTAAAGCTAAAGCGTAAATATAAAACTGTTAAAATCATTTTAGCTTTAATCCTGATGTGTTTGGTAGTGCGATTACTGCCTTATTTTGCACCAATTCATAGTATAGATATTGCCCAAAAGCAATTAGCTATGCAGTTTACAGATCGTAATGGTTTACCGTTAGGAACATTACTAACTCGTGATCAAGAACATACAGCAGTTATAACATTAAATCAGGTTTCACCCCAATTTATCAATGCCATTTTAGCTGCTGAAGATGGCAGCTTTTATCAACATGGGGCGTTAGATATGAAAGCAATTATCCGCGCTATAAAGGAAGCTATTCAATCGAAAAAAATAGTTTCTGGTGCTTCCACAATTACCATGCAATTAGCGCGAATGTTGGATAATTCTCCCCGGACTTTATCAAGTAAATTATCTGAAATTTGGCTATCTTGGCGGTTAGTTGCAGGAATGAGTAAAGATGAAATTCTCTCTGCTTATATTAATCGTCTACCTATGGGGGGAAATATTTATGGTGTGGAAGCAGCAGCACGGACTTATTTTTCTATTTCTGCAAGTGATTTAAATTTAGCCCAAGCTTCTTTTTTAGCCGCAATTCCTAATAATCCTACTTATTTTAATCCTTATGAACATTGGGAACGTTTAAAGACAAGGCAGAAATATGTTTTAAATCAAATGGTGCAGGATAAATATATTACTGAAGCAGTAGCTGAACGCATATATACGGAAAAGGTTGTTTTTCAATCTCGTGAACAGGGAATTATTGCTGCACCTCATTTTTTGTTTTGGTTAGCAACACAGAACACCCCACCCCTAACCCCTCCCCGCAAGCGAGGAGGGGGACTGGAGTTATCTCACCATAAACAGGGAGTGGATTTATTTTCCCGCAAGCGAGGAGGGGGACTGGAGGGAGGGGAAATGGAATCTTCTCCTATTAAGACTACGATAAATCTACCTTTGCAGCAGTTTGTGGAAGCACAGGTACAGCAGGTTATTGATTCTCTTGGTGCTAATAATGTCCATGATGCAGCTGCGTTGATAATTGACAACTACTCTGGGGAGGTTTTAGCTTACGTCGGTTCGCCTGATTATTTTAATGATGTGAAATTAGGACGAAATGATGGAGTACAAGCGTTGCGTCAACCTGGTTCAACTCTCAAACCATTTGTGTATGAATTAGCTTTGGAAAAAGGTGTCATTAAACCTAATTCTATTTTGGCAGATGTGCCTTCTCATTACGCAATTCCGGGGGCGAAATTATATAGCCCTACAGATTATACTAACAGTTTTCTTGGCCCGGTGCGGGTACGTGTTGCTTTAGCAAATTCTTTAAATGTACCTGCGGTAAAGGTGTTGGAAAAGGTTGGTGTGGAAACTTTCTTAAATCGGTTGCATGAGTTGGGGTTTGCACATCTCAATCAAAGTGCTGAATATTACGGTTTGGGTTTGACTTTGGGTAGCGCAGAGGTGAGTTTATGGGAACTTGCTAGGGCTTATGTGACTATGGCCAGAATGGGCAAAAGTACGCCTTTAGTGACTGTGTTGACGGAACCTCACCCCCCAACCCCCCTCTCCGCAAGCAAAGAAGGGGACGCGATTTCCCCTCCTCCCTTGCGGGGTGAAGTAGCGAATTGGCAGTTAATTATTGATATGTTGAGCGATCGCTATGCCCGTGCTACAGCTTTTGGTGTAGACTCGGTATTAAATCTGCCTTTCTCTGCGGCTGTTAAAACTGGCACTTCATCAAATTATCGCGATACCTGGACAGTTGGCTTTACCACTGATTATACTGTTGCTACTTGGGTAGGTAATTTCAACGGCGAACCGATGCGGCAAGTTTCAGGTGTGACAGGTGCTGCACCTTTGTGGAACAGAATCATGTTACATCTGCACGAATATCAAACACCGACAGATTTTCCACCTCCAGATGGGTTAATCCAATTACCCGTTTGTGCTAATTCTGGGTTAAAACCTAAACCTGATTGTACTTCGATAGTTCAGGAATATTTTTCGCCAGCAGATAAAATTGCCTACGAAAATCCTGCTGATTTCCATTTACCACCTGAGTATGATGAATGGTTAGCAAGACAGCCACAATCAAATTCTAATGCTGATAAATTTAGGATTTTATCTCCTCATAATGGGGATTTGTTTGTGGTTTATCCTGATGAGAAAGGTCAGCAAAAACTAGAATTTAAACTGGTTAGCAAATCTAATCTACCTATAGAGTGGTGGCTAAATGGTAGGCAGTTATCTACACAATCAACTAATGCGTTATTTTGGCATTTACAACCCGGCAATTGGACTCTGGAAGCCAGAAGCGGGGAGGTAAGTGATAAAATAAATTTTCAAGTTGAGTTGGCAAATACAAAACCCAACCGTCAAGGTTTTTCTGTAGTCAATCCTACACTTTTCCCCCATTCTAGAGATTGATTAATTTTCCATCAAAAACACAATCTTTTTTCCGGGAATTGTCTGTGAAAATTGATCTAATAAATTAGAACTGAAGTTTTTATCAACTGTATCTAGCTATGACTAACACACAAGAAAATAAATCTGCCAAAAAGACGAAACAGTCTTTTCCTGCTGTTGATATTGGTACTCCTAAAGTGCCAGTTCGCAAAAGCAATGCGAAAAAGCAGAATCGTGAATTACTCAGCGACTGGGAACACGCGAGTTAATTCCCAAAAGACAGTTGACAGGGAAGAGGGAATAGGGAAGAGTAAAACTAAATAGTGGTTAACTTAACAGAAGACGGTACAGGCTGAGAAATTGTTAAATTGAGGTAAAAGTCAAGACTGTACAATAGTGCTTTAGCTTAAGTCAAACATGAAAGTAGCAATTACTGGTGCAACAGGATTTGTCGGTAGTCGTTTAGTAGAACGACTGCATAATGAAGGTCATAGAGTACTAGTGTTAAGTCGGAATACTAACTCTGCCCACAAAGTTTTTCCTTCTCAGGCTTTCCCAAATCTCGAAATTATGGGCTATACACCTGGTGTATCTGGTGCTTGGCAAGATGCTATTGCTGGTTGTGATGGTGTGGTTAATCTGGCAGGAGAACCCATTGCTGAGGAACGTTGGACACCACAACGTAAGCAGGAAATCCTCAACAGCCGCAAACTGGGGACACAAAAAATTGTCGAAGCTATAGCTAAGGCTAACCCCAAACCAAGTGTGTTAGTGAATGCTTCGGCTATTGGCTACTATGGTACTAGTGAAACTGCTACTTTTGACGAAAATAGCCCTTCAGGTCAAGATTTTCTGGCTCAAGTCTGCCAAGAGTGGGAAGCAGAAGCACAAAAGGTAACAAATGCTGGTGTGCGCTTGGTAATTTTGCGTTTTGGTATTGTTTTAGGTCATGGTGGTGCTTTGGGGAAAATGATTACTCCCTTCAAACTCTTTGCCGGTGGCCCTATTGGTAGTGGTCGGCAGTGGTTTTCATGGATTCACATAGACGATATTGTTAACTTAATTCTGCAAGCTTTAACTAAGCCAAACATAGAAGGCGTATATAATGCTACGGCTCCCAATCCTGTGCGGATGACAGATTTAAGTGCAACTATGGGACAGGTGATGAATCGTCCGTCATGGTTGCCTGTTCCTTCTTTTGCTTTAGAAGCGATGTTGGGAGATGGGGCAATTGTGGTTTTAGAGGGTCAAAAAGTCCTACCTATACGCACTCAATCTGTAGGTTTTGAGTATCAATATCCGAATTTGCCATCAGCATTGACGCAAATAATTCGTAATTCGTAATTCGTAATTCGTAATTCGTAATTACTGGTCTTGCTGCGTTTGGATATTTATTTCAAATGATCTTTAGCTACGAATTACGAATTGCTATGACTCATTTTTCATAAATTTCTTAGAAACCCAACTGGTAATTCCGCTGAGAATTGCACCACCCATGAGGATGCCAATAGCTGGGTTAAATAGCGGTATCCACAGTTTATGCCATAAATCTAAACCGAGGTTGATTCCAGAGGCATTACCAGCAACTGCCACGGCAAACCAGATAAAACCCAAAATCACCAGGAATACATCTGCAACTAAAACTAAGTTGAGCCAATTTAATAGTTTGTCTTTCATCTTCTATAAGCTTCGAGAATTAATTATTATAATTCGCAATTCCTATTTAATTACGAATTACGAATTACGAATTACGAATTATTCAAATAGCCATTTTTTGACTTTTGCCAAACTCTGCCAATCTGGTTTTCTAGTTAAGCCATCTTCAATGCTATTTTTAACTTCCGTTTGCCATTCTTCATTGACAAAAATCAACTGTTGTGCAAAGTCAATGTGTTCGCGCAGACCTTTTTGACCTGTTTCCAGCATGGCTAAAGCGAGATTAATTCTGGCTTGTGGGTCTTGGGGATTTAATTTTACTGCTTTATTTGCAGCTTTGTAAGCTAAGTTGGCTTTGTTGTCGAGTAGGTACAGCCAGGAAAGACAAATCCAAGCAGAACTAGCTTTGGGGGAGCGATCGCACACTTCTTTAAATACAGGGATGAGCGATTCTACCGATTCTCCAGCTTTATAACGTTCTAAACCTGTATCAAACAGTTCTTCAATTGTAATAGTCATTGGTCATTAGTCATTGGTCATTGGTCATTGGTCATTAGTCATTAGTCATTAGTTATTCACAACTGACCGCTGACATCCGACCATTGACTATATTACACCCCGAAAGATTTCCCGCAACCACAAGTTTGGGAGGCGTTGGGGTTAGTGAATTGGAAGCCACCGCCAATCATGGCATCACTATAATCGAGCATTAACCCATAGAGATATAATAGACTTTTGCGATCGCACACAATCTTAAAGCCATCATAATCAAAAACGTCATCCTGCGCGGTGATCTTACTAGTATCTTCAAAATCCATCATGTAAGACATCCCAGAGCAACCACCTTGACGCACTCCTACCCGTAAACATAAATCCTGCCCTTGCTTACCTTGGAGCGATTTTACCTGGCGCAATGCTGATTCGCTTAACAGAATGCCGCGTTGTTGAAGCTCAGTTGCTTGTGTCATTTGCTGTTGTCACTCCTTAATTATTATAACGATTACCAGGTATATGCTGTTAATAGCCCCTGGGTTGCTCTTTCAAGTTTTATTCCATTCTAACTGCATTGACAGGTACAGACGTAAATTCTCAACACTTTGTCAACAGCAGAGAAGGGTTTTTATTCTAGAATTGAGAGATTCGGTGTATTTGGAGTATTTTTATTTTTTCAGTCTTGGAGTCGTTTGAGCAACAACCAATTTTCAGGAGTGCTGAGTCCTGAGTAAAAAAGGAAAATTAATTGTACTCATCGTCTGACTGTGAAGTCCCTACCTTCAGGTATGGAAAAAGAAAAAATTATTCCCCTAGTTTTAACTATGGAGTTACTCGTTACTCGTTACTCAGCACTTATTTACTCACCACTACCCAAAATTTACTTCTTCTAAATAGCTTTTTTGATTAACTTTACTCTATGACAAGTTTTAATCGCTCTACCAGTCGTCGGTTGAAGAAATTAACCCAAATTCCTTCTATATGGGAGGGCGATCGCCGTCCGTTATCGTCATCACAAACCCAACCCAGTGAATCAGATGAATCCAAGGGAGAATGCATTCTCTGGGTAGATGGCTCTCAAGGTATTGTTAGAGGCATGGATGTGGTATCTCCAGAACTAGGCCCAGAAGCTATAGTTCGTACCTTAATGCGAGCCATGGAACATCCACACAGTCCAGCTAAACCCGCTAGACCGCAAAGAATTGTGGTGAAAGATCGGGAAATTCAATTTTATCTGCGTGGGGTGCTGCAAGATTTGGATATTGCCATTGACTACACACCAGAATTACCTTTAATTGATGAACTGTTTCGCTCCTTTGCGGATATTCTCGATAGCCAAATCCCCGATTTACCTCCCCAGTATGCACAAATATTGAGAGAGAAGGCTTTTGCAACTTGGGAAGCAGCACCTTGGGAATTTTTAGAAGAACAGCAAATCTTATCCATAGAGATTAATAAATGGGATGTAGGGACAATTTATGCTTCAGTGATGGGAATGCTGGGGATGGAATATGGAATTTTGTTTTATCGCTCAGAAGATTCTCTCAAACGGTTTCGTGCAGATGTTTTAAGAGATGAAGAATCTGGCCAAGGTTTAGAAGAAGCTTTTCTGAAGCAAGATTGTTTGTTTCTCACCTTTGAGCAAATCGACGAAGATGAAGATGAGGATGAAGATTTAGCAGAATTACCACTATCGGAAATTGAACCCACCTTTGGTAACATTCACCCTTTAGAAGGATTGCGGTCTGTTTTGTACGACGAGGAAGCACTTGTAGTTTTTGTGGCTCTAGAAAGCTTACTCCGCTTTGTTCGTGATTACCGTCACCAGTTATATGAAGATGACTTCCCTGCCATTAATCGACGTTATCGCATTTCCTTGCCCCATCCAGATGAAGATACTAAATCAGTTTCTGTAACTGTCTCTACTATGCCAGAGTTGGCAGCAGAGTTAGAGGAAATGGCAGGTTTTGATATCTCAGATGAAGATGATATTGACTCCACAGCTTTCCATTCCTTGCGAGATGACTTGATTCCAGAAGACTCTTTCCTCAGTTTGGGTGTGATTTCTTGGGAGATGTTAGAATCCTTGCGTCAGGAAGTGCATTATCATCCAGCAGATGTGATCAATCAAGTTGGCGATGGATTACCCGTGATTTTAATTCAAACTTCTCGTCCTAAGGCAAAAACCGTCATTGAAAAGATTGAGACGGCTGAGGGACTGAAAGCGATTTGCTTTAATCCAGGTACTGATCCCTTTGATGGCGATCGCTATGACTTGGGTTTGTTACAAACTAATAATCAAGAATTATTTCTGTTTGGAGAATTCCTAGATAACGACCCCATTCATGTCGAAGCCAGGAAAAAATGGAATCAACGCTGTAAAAATACTCAAGGCTATTGCGGCTTGATTATTTCTAAAGGACTGACGGGTGCTTCCCGTGGTAATCCCCAGTTAAAAGATATGATGGCTCTGTTTGAAGCGCGATCGCTCCGTCCCGAAGATTTAGGTATCGGTACTCTCCAACTTATGCCTGAAATGGAATTTGAATAATACTTGATTCAGTTACCACAGGTAAATACCTCATTAGCACTGAGTTCTATACTCCAGGTTTAATCTGTGGTTTTCTCCAATTACCTGAGATGCTTGTTGCTGCATAATTAATGGAGAGTTGCAAATAATTATTAACACATTATCTATGTCTTGAAAAGTGTAAATTCTTTATCAAAAATTTTTAATGATATTAATAACTTTGCAATTTCCTGGAAGCAAAGTCTGATACTATCATTTTTTACTTTTGCAGTGGAATTCTTTATCAATCCATTAATAAACAGCAAATTGCATGATAATGACAAATAAAAAATGGGCCGTCAAACGTATAACTGTGAATCTAGCAACACAAGAAGCAGAAAAGCTAGAAAAATATTGTCAACAAACAGGTAGACCAGCTACTGATATTATTCGGGAACTGATTAGAAGTTTACCTCTTTCTGAAGAATCTAAGGAGAAAAGCTGAGGAATAAATGGGGCAGCAGGAGCAAAGGGAGCAAGGAGAGATGAGGCAGATGAGGGGTAATATCTATCTTTTGCACCCTATACCCTAAACCCCACACCCTCTTCCTGCTTGCTGTATCCAGTTAAGTAGCAAATTCCGACACCAACGCAGTTACAATTTGTAAAGAAACTGATAGCGCTGCGTGGCGTAAGCCATAAAGGAACGAGGGAATGCGTGTTGCAATTGTAGGTGCGGGACTGGCTGGACTAGCAACTGCTGTAGATTTAGCTGATGCGGGTTGTGAGGTGCAAATTTTTGAATCTCGCCCGTTTGTAGGCGGAAAAGTCGGCAGTTGGGTAGATGGTGATGGCAACCATATTGAAATGGGGTTGCACGTATTTTTTGGCTGCTACTACAATCTATTTAAGTTGATGGAGAAGGTGGGGGCTGGGGACAATTTACGCCTTAAAGAACATAGTCATACTTTTATTAACAAAGGTGGATGCACTGGGGCTTTAGATTTTCGTTTTATCACGGGTGCGCCTTTTAATGGGTTAAAGGCATTTTTCACAACTTCCCAACTTTCACTCCAGGATAAATTCCAAAATGCGATCGCTCTCGGAACTAGCCCCATAGTCCAAGGTTTAGTAGACTTTGATGGGGCAATGAAAACCATCCGCAAATTAGATAAAATCAGCTTTTCCGACTGGTTTTATAGTCACGGGGGCAGTAAAGGTAGCATTAAACGCCTATGGAATCCCATCGCTTACGCTTTGGGATTTATAGATTGTGATCATATTTCTGCCCGTTGTATGTTGACCATTTTCCAGTTGTTTGCAGTCAGAACTGAAGCTTCAATTCTACGAATGCTGGAAGGTTCACCTCACGAATATTTACACAAACCAATTGTTGAATACTTAGAAGCAAGAGGCACTAAAATATATACCCGTCGCCAAGTGCGGGAAATTCAGTTTGCTGAGTCCGGGGAAGAAACTCGCGTTACAGGTATATTAGTTGCCCAAGGTGAGACAGAAGAAGTTATCACCGCTGATGCTTATCTTTGTGCTTGTGATGTACCGGGAATTCAGCGTGTTTTACCCCAAGCATGGCGCAAATGGCCAGAATTTGATAATATTTATAAACTTGATGCTGTCCCAGTCGCTACAGTACAGCTACGCTTTGATGGTTGGGTGACGGAACTGGAAGATGACCAAAAGCGGAAACAATTAAATCATGCAGTGGGAATAGATAATTTGTTATATACCGCAGATGCTGATTTTTCCTGTTTTGCTGATTTGGCTTTGACTAGCCCCGCAGATTATTATCGTCCTGGGGAAGGCTCGTTGTTGCAACTGGTATTGACACCAGGAGATCCTTTTATTAAACAAAGTAATGAAGCGATCGCTCAACACGTCCTTAAACAAGTCCATGAACTATTCCCTTCCTCCAGAGATTTAAACATGACTTGGTACAGTGTGGTAAAACTTGCTCAGTCTCTCTACCGGGAAGCACCGGGAATGGACGCTTATCGTCCTGACCAAAAAACACCTATACCTAATTTCTTTCTAGCAGGTAGTTATACTCAGCAAGATTATATTGACAGTATGGAAGGTGCAACTATTTCTGGACTACGTGCGGCTAAGGTGATTCTGGAAAATGTGAAAAAATAGGTGACAGGCTTCCGCCGTGAGCGTCAGCGGCTCGAGTGAGCCTTCGCCGAACTCCGAACGGTGACAGGTGACAGGTGACAGTTAAGAGGGAATAGGAAATAGGAAACTAGAAAATAATGATTTAATCACCAATCACCAATCACCAATCAATCTAAAATCTAAAATCTAAAATCTAAAATCTAATGGCTGAATGGTTAGAGCATAGTGTGCAGGTGGAAGTTGAGGTTCCTATAGAATTAGCATGGAGCCTCTGGTCTGATTTAGAGCAAATGCCTCGTTGGATGAAGTGGATTGATTCGGTGAAAATTTTACCAGATGATCCAGAGATATCCCTGTGGAAATTGAGTACTGGTGGCTGGGATTTTACTTGGAAATCTCGCATTCTCAAAATTATTCCTAATCAAATTATCCAATGGGAATCAGTTGATGGTTTACCAAATCAGGGTGCAATTCGCTTTTATGATCGCCATACTAGCACCGTTGTCAAAATGACCGTTTCCTACGCTATTCCTGGCTTGCTTGGTAAACTCATGGATAATTTGTTTTTGGGAAAAGTGGTGGAGTCCACTATTCAAGCAGATTTGGAGCGTTTTAAAGAATACGCTTTGAATAAAGTCTGAGACAAATATATTTTCTCCAGGACTTACCCAAAAAGGTAGTGTAAATCATGATTTACCGTAGGGGTAATTTATGAATTACCCCTAAATTTCGTAATTTATGCGTAAGTCCTATTTCTTATACAAAAAGTAATGTAATTATTAAAACATCATAAACAAAATGGTAATTAAAATTAAATATGCTAAATATACTGACAGTTAATCTAGTCTTATTTACAAAAAATAAGAAACTCTTGACAAATTAGACAGTTGTCTAGAAATTAATTCTTGTCACTTGAAGAAAGGAGAAAATATGTTTACTTTTAAGAATACACTTGTATTTCTCTATAAAATATTAAATCGTTTTATCCCTACACAATGTAACAGATATGAATATAACTATAGTTATCTAGAGCCTTTGGCTATGACAGATATTCCTGAATTACCAATAATCAATTTTCCTTTATTACCTAAAGATGAACTTCCCAGCGCTCAATGGCTGGGTTTATTATTAACTGTCATCACTATTCTTAATCTCAACAATACCTCTAAATCTACTCATAGCAACGCAAAAAATACTCCTAATAGTAACAACCAAACTGATCAATCATTTTTAGATGGCAAGCTTAGTTCTTTAAAAAACATCAACAACAACATCAGTACGATTAGAAATCAAGAAGATTCAGATGATTATTTAAACAGTTATATTTCAGATTTATTATTAACATTAAAACAAATTGATGATAATTTAAACCTTGATGAGCAAATTCATCCCTATCTCCAGCAAAGACTTTTTGAACAAGCCAATAAAGATATAAAAGTAGTAAA
The DNA here is from genome assembly GCF_051781005.1 of Anabaena sp. WFMT. Lineage (NCBI taxonomy): Bacteria > Bacillati > Cyanobacteriota > Cyanophyceae > Nostocales > Nostocaceae > Anabaena > Anabaena sp. WFMT. Next base: position 253,835 of record NZ_JBPWOA010000017.1, read on the forward strand.
AGTAGAAAAACAGTTTACAGATTTATTAAATAAAAATCCTCAGCCAGTAGTAGCTAAATCGAATAAAGAATCTACCAAAGCATTTTTTAAAGAAATTATCAAATACAATGCTAAATTATTAGAGTTAGCTGAACATCAAACTCCAATTGCAGAAACTTCTGTAGAAACATCTAAAACTTCTGAAAATGGTCTTGAGGATTTCAACAAACAATTTAGAGTTATATCTAAACCAGAAATTGCTAATAAATTTCAAGAAGATTTAGTTTTTGCTTATATGCAGGTAGCTGGACCTAACCCAGTCATGCTCAAGCAAATCAAACAATTAGATCCACGCTTACCAATTACTGGTGAAAAATACCAAGAAATTGTCACCGAAATCGCAGGGGTTGCCGATTCTCTAGAAGCAGCAATACAAGAAGGTCGGCTTTATTTATCAGACTATAATTTATTAAATAACTTAGTAGATGGTAGTTTTCCTCAAGCACAAAAATATGTTGCTGCTCCCATTGCGCTATTTGCTGTACCTCCGGTGAGTAGTTCATCTCGTTATCTACTACCAATAGCAATTAGTTGTCAGCAGTCTATATTTACACCTCTGGAAACAGGAACTTGGATGACTGCTAAGAACATTGTGCAGATGGCCGATAGCAACTATCACGAGTTAGTGAGTCATCTAGGCCAGACACATTTAGTTATTGAGCCTTTTGTTGTTGCAACTAATCATTTACCCAATAATCACTTAATCAAACAACTCCTGAAACCTCATCTTCAGGGTACTGTCCTCATAAATTATGGCGCTCATAAATCTTTAATAGCACCAAAAGGTATTATAGACTCACTGTTAGTTGGTACTATTGAATCTGAACAAAAATTAGCAATTAAAGCAGCACAAAGTTATTTGTTTAATTTTCATGAGGTAGCATTTCCTGATACTTTAAATAGTCGGGGTGTTAATAATGCTAACCAGCTACCAATTTATCCTTACCGAGATGACGGTACACTGATTTGGAATGCTATTTATAAATGGGTTTATGCTTATTTAAGTTATTTTTACACGAATGATGGGTTAATTTTAGCTGATAAAAATTTACAGCGTTGGTCTGGTAAATTAGCTAGTCCCAAAGGGGGACGGTTGCAGAATTTTGGTGAGGATGCGGAAGGAAAAATTAAGACGCTAGATTATTTAGTTAAAACAATCTCGACGATTATTTTTACAGCCAGCGCTCAACACGCTGCTGTGAATTTTCCGCAACGTGGAATGATGATATATACGCCAGCATTTCCTTTCGCTCGTTATACTCCAACACCAACAAATTCCCAAGAGTCGGAAGATTTTATCAATGGTCTACCATCGCTAGAAAAAGCGCAAGAACAGATAAATATCCTCTATTTGCTCGGCTCGTTATACTACACTAAGTTGGGTGAGTATCCCACATCAATTTCTCAAGGCAACCAAAAATTGAAAGTTGCTTTGCAGGATTTTCATCAAGATTTACAAGAAATTGAGCAGCGAATTAATCAGCTAAATAGTGAAAGGATGATAGCTTACAAGTATTTATTGCCTTCCAGAATTCCACAAAGTATCAATATTTAGGGCTAGGAGTCAGGAGTCAAATAGGACTTACGCAAAAAACCGTTCGGAGTTCGGCGTTCGCGAAGCGTCCCGCAGGGAAGGCTCACTCGAGCCGCTGACGCTCACGGCGAAGCCTCTCAAACTCTTATTTCTCTGCGTCCTCTGCGTCCTCTGCGGTATGTCTTCGACACGCTTCGCGAACGATTTTCCGTGACTGGTGCGTAAGTCCTATCAAAAATAATATGGAGTAAGCTTTTTAGCGATTGCGAATGGTTGGTTTATTTACGCTGTGCTGTACTAGCCATTAATTACCAAGTTGGATCACTATACAAATTAATGGTCAATTCCTTTTTTCCTGGTGGAACTGGAGTAATACAAGCACGGATGACTTCCCCATCATCTAGTTCGACGGTGCAAGCATGACAGGTCCCCATTAGACAACCAGTGGGAATGGAGACCCCTGCCCGATCTGCTACATCTAACATGGATTCTCCTACTTCAGCATTAACGGTGACATCATCTGGTAAGAAGTGGATGCTAATATTCATGAGATAAGTGTTTATCTAAGACAAAAACGGAGTTAAGTTTAAATGGCTTTCAATTTGAGTGGCTAAAGAGTCCAAAATTTGCTCTCGCTGTTCTCGGTAATTAGCAACACCTGTGGGTAAAGATTTCAAGCCACGCTGTTGACGGAGACGGTTAAGCCAAGCACGTCGCCAAGGGCCATTATCAAACAAACCGTGTAAATAACTGCCCCAAACAGATTGACAACTATCCACTAGTCCTAAATTAATGTCATCAAATAGGGGTTGGTAGGCTTTAGAATCTATTTCTGGCTGTTCTATGCGCGATCGCCCTTGATGAATTTCAAATCCATTTACAGGTAAGCCCATTTGCGGATAATTGGAAGTAACTTGACGCTGACGAGCAATTTTTTGTCCTGTCATTACTGTTTTGATGGGTAATAAATTTAACCCTTGAAATCTACCAGCTTGTCCCTCTACTCCTTCTGGATCTGCTATCATCTGACCTAGCATTTGGTAGCCGCCACAAATCCCTAAAACTGTTCCCCCAGAAGCAGCATAATGTTGAATTGCTTCCGCCATGCCGCTTTTTTGCAACACTATCAAGTCGGCAATTGTGGTCTTTGTTCCTGGAATAATTACTGCATCAGGGTGTCCTAAATCTTGCTTGGGACTCAAATATTTTACTGAGACTGAAGATTCTGATTCCAGTGGATCAAAGTCGGTAAAGTTGGCTATTCTCGGTAAGCGGATAACGGCTATATTCAGTTCAGCTTGGGCTTTATAAGGTTTGCGTTCCAGTAAGTCTAGGGAGTCTTCGGCGGGAAAAACTTCTTCTAAGTAGGGGATAACGCCAACTACGGGAATACCAGTGCGTTCTTCTAACCATTTGATTCCCGGTTCGAGAATTGAACGTTGTCCCCGAAATTTGTTAATAACTACGCCTTTAATTAAAGCGCGTTCGTCGGGGTCAAGTAATTCTAGGGTTCCGACTACATGAGCGAAAGCACCTCCCCGGTCAATATCAACTACTAAAAGAGTGGGTGCATTTAAATGTTTTGCTACCCTCATGTTAGTTAAGTCACGGTGCTTAAGGTTAATTTCGGCTGGACTACCCGCACCTTCACAGACTAACATATCAAATTCTGTGCCTAGATGTTGTAGACATTCTTCAATTGTTCGCCAACCCAGGTCAAAATATTGCTCATAATAATCTGTAGCACTAACTTTACCTATAGGTCTGCCTTTGAGGATGACTTGAGAGGTCATATCCCCTTGAGGTTTAAGTAAAATTGGGTTCATTTCTACTAAAGGAACGACTCCCGCAGCCCAAGCTTGCACCGCTTGAGCGTAGCCTATTTCTCCTCCTGTGGGGGTAACATAAGCATTTAAAGCCATATTTTGACCTTTAAAGGGAGCCACTCGCCAGCCACGACGCGCCAGAATGCGGCAAATAGCTGTAGTTATCAGTGATTTCCCTGCGTGGGATGTTGTTCCCACTACCATAATTGCTTTCATAATTTGACTATTAGTATTTTTTCGGTGGTGCTGTAATTGGAGGATTGAACCCTGTTAGAGAAATCTGGTGATCAAACTTTAAAAAGAGAAGCTCAATAAATAGGGTCAAGTTTGCTACTTCTCTACCCTAGTTTTTACTTTGCCTTGCTTATCTTAACTTGTCAATTTTTAATCTAAAAGGGTAGTCGAAACCAACGTTGAATTTGAGTAAGAAATTTCCAATCAGCCCCACGTCAATTTTTAATCTAAAAGGGTAGTCGAAACCAACGAGTGATGGCATTATTTAAGCGATCGCTCCATGAGGGTGTACGCCAATTATTTTCGGTAATTTTTTCTAGCACCTGATGACCAAGGGGAGTGAGGCGAAAACCGTCTGTAATGCCCTGTCCATCGACTTCTCGCCGTAGTACTCCCACTTCGATCAGCCAGTCAAAAGCGTTATCACAGTTCAATTCTGATAAAGGGCGTTTGGTGTAACCTTGTTTAACACCTTTTTCCATAGCGATCGCACTCACGGAAACACTCTGAGTCCGCATGGCTGTAAATAAACTGAGATCAAAGGGTGAACAAATGAGCGATCGCTCGGCTCTTAAGAGTGTTTTTGGGGTATAAACAAAGGGTTTAGGGTTGGAAAAATCAATAGTAGTCATGATTTTAGACATTCAGCAGCTAGAAGGTTAATATTTTGTTTCTAACAATTTCTATAAATATTGTAAATTACTGTAAAATTTCAAGTGCATCAACAATCTGAAACAGGAAAGGTTAATTATGCCACTAGCAGTTGGTACAGATGCGCCTGCATTTACCGCTAAAGATACAAACGGCAACACAGTTTCATTATCTGATTTTGCTGGTAAGACGGTAGTTGTGTATTTCTACCCCAAAGATGACACGCCAGGCTGCACCAAACAAGCCTGTAGTTTCCGGGATGCCCAATCTGAATATCAAGGTAAAAATGTTGTAGTGTTGGGAGTAAGTGCTGATGATCAATCTGCCCATCAAGCATTCACCGCTAAATATAACCTGAATTTTCCCCTACTAGTTGACACCGACAAAGCCCTCATCAATGCTTTTGATGTTGATGGTGGTGGTTATGCCAAGCGCGTCACTTTCGTAATTGACCCCAACGGTAAAATCATTCATGTTGACAGTGCTGTGAACACTACTACCCACGCTAGTGATGTTTTATCAGTACTTGGGTTGTAATTTGTCACAATAGCAATTAGCTAACTGACCGAAATTTTAGATTTTCAATTTTAACAAATCCAAAATCCAAAATTATTTAACCTCAACTCCCACCTAAATCAAGGTTAGGGGTTGAGGTTTTTAATTTTCATTTATCTGACGGTAATAATAGCTGCGATGGTGTATTTTCTCCAGATGTAGTCAAAGTTGAAGATGGATTTTGCTTTTGCTGACCTTGAATTAGTTTTTCTTGTCTGGCTTTAAATGCTGCTGCTGCGTCATCCAACTTTTGATTCTGTTGATCAGGATTCCAGTTGAGAGTCCCAAAATTGGCCTGATGAATCAGGTTAAACATATTGAAATCTGAGCCATTACCGGAGAAATTGGTATTGCGTTCGCTCTCCAAACCACCAAGGGGTTGATTAAGATCAGCTAAACTAGGTTGTGCTACTAGCAGGGAAGCAAAGCTAATTCCTGCAAAAGTCGCAACTAAGATTTTGTGAACTGGTAAAAATGGTCTTTTCATGAAATTTCCCCTCACATGTGACTGAGTTAATGATGCTTCTATCTTAAGCAAGAGTTTTGCGTAATTGGGGTTGAATGCTGAGTAAAGCCACCAATGCAAAACCTACCAGGACTAACAATGCTCCTCCAAAGGTAACATCACCCCAAAAAGCGTGCATGACGATATCATTTAATCCCCAGGTGCTATGAAGATACAAATAGCGAATTGGTTCAATTGCATAGCTGAGAGGATTGAGGGTAGCGATAACCTGCAACCAACCGGGCATAAAGGATAAAGGTGCTAAAGCTGTGCTGGCGAAGAGTAAAGGCAGGTTAGTGACAAAAATTACTGCGATCAGTTCAATGTGACCGGGTAAAGCAAAAGCCAAACCGAGAGAGATAGCGGTGACACCCAAAGCTAGAAGTAAGACAATGAGAGCGATCGCACTTAACCCAGCCGCATCCGGTAAACCAGCCCCTAAAAACGCTGCTGCTGCCACAATTACAGCCGCTTGCAGTAAACTTTGGCTGATAATAAAGATAGCAGAAGCAAAGACAATCGAGAACCGAGAAGCTAAAGGTGCAACCAGCAACCGATTTAAAAAACCAAATTCCCTATCAAACATCACAGGTAATCCGGCATTCAAAGCCCCAGCAAAAGCCGTAAAAACAATTACGCCCGCTGCCAGGAATTGTCCGTAATTTGTCGTACTTCCAAATAAACCTTTAGGGGCATTTTGGAATAATGCACCAAACAACACCAACCACATCACCGGTTGAATAATTCCTGCTACCAGACTAGAAGGACGGCGTTGTAATTGGATAAATAGACGACGAGTTAAAGCTAGTGTTTCTTGGACTAATTCACCAAAAAAACTGGGAGTAGTCTCTGTAACTACCGTAGGTGCAGCTAATTGCTGCCAATTCATATCAGTCTTCATAGCAATTTTGTCCAAAGTGCAAATACACAGTGATAAAATTAATCAGTAAAAATTATAAATATTTTTGCAATTTTTAATAAGCAAAGAATATTTATAATTCTTAACACCTTATTATAACAAAAAATCATTGATAGACTGTTCACAAATCCATCACCTAGATCAATTATTGTTTTTTGTGTTTCTATAAACTCTCTGATAGAGTAATCAACAGTTAAAGTTTTATGACTCGACAGCCACATGATCAATTTGCCAAAGAATATTTACAGGAGTTATTAACTTCTTTAGGTAATGTAGAAACCAGCAAAGATGTTAAAAGCGAAGTTCGGGAAATAGATGTTTGGTTTGTTCCCAATAATTCAAATCCGTCTGATGAGTTAGAATTAGGATTATTAGCAAAAATGGCAGTCACAAGCTGTCTATTTGAACCGTTTCGTAATGCTCCAAGTGAAATAGAGATTAGGAGTTGTTTGCTAAAATTATATACCGTTCATAGCGATTTATTGCGACAAGCTAAACGGGAAAAACGGTCTATAGCTGAAGGACAATTACCATATTTATGGATTTTAACCCCTTCATGTTCTGTAAGAATGCTGAATGGATTTAGCGCACAACTGCAACAGTCACTTAATTGGTGTGAAGGTGTTTATTTTCTGCCAGAATTCTTAAAAACAGCTATTGTCGCTATCAATCAGTTACCGATTAGTCAAGATACTCTATGGTTAAGAGTGTTGGGAAAAGGAAAAACCCAAAAGCAAGCTGTAGAAGAATTGGTTAAACTATCAGAAGATACTGAAAAATGGGATCACCTACTAGAGATTTTAGCGTCTTGGCGCAAAAATATAGAGGTGAAAGATAATGTAAATGATGAAGAGAGAGAATTAATTATGAACTTATCACCAGCGTATCTTAAACAACGGGAAGAATGGCGACAAGAAGGTAGACAGGAAGGTAGTTTAGACGGACAGCGTTTAATAGTAGTGGGTTTACTAACAGGTCGTTTTGGCGCTTTAGATGAGGAATTATCTACTATTGTTACTCCAATTATGGAGCTTTCTTTAACAGAAAGAACTGACTTACTGCTTAATTTGTCGAATGTTTCTCGTGAGGAATTATTAGCTAGGTTTGGAAGTTGATTTCACTAAAATGGTGAGGATTTAGGAATTAGGAGAAAAAAATCTTCTTTCCATCTCTCAATTCCTAATTCCCAATAAACCTATCTCATATTTTGCTTTTTCTCCGCTTTAGGATCACGGTTAGCAACAGCAGCTAATTCCGCATCCATCAAAGTTTTGCCAGTTGCAGCCAGGTAAACATCATCTAAACTAGGACGAGATTGAGCAATACCAAAAATCGGTAAACCGACATTATTTAAGGCTTGCTGAATAGTAATTAAAGCATCATTTTGGGGTGTAACTACCAAATTTAAGGAGTTACCTTGGGCGTTATTGATGATGATTTCTTGGACAAAGGGTAAAGCCTCCAGCAGATTTTTAGCTTTGTCTGCTTCTTCGCTGGGTGAAAATTCGCGAATACGGAGAGTAATGCGATCGCCCCCAACTTGGTCTTTTAACTGCGAAGGTGTACCATTAGCAATAACTAGACCGCGATCTATGATTGCTACCCTATCAGCTAAAGCATCAACTTCTTCTAAATAATGGCTGGTAATCACAACCGTTGTCCCCGCAGCGCGTAATTTCCGCAGAAATTCCCATACCACAAAACGACTCTCAATATCAAGCCCAACCGTTGGTTCATCCAACACCAACACATCTGGAGAATGAAGTAGACCAGCAGCCAAATCTAGGCGTTTGCGTAAACCACCAGAATAGGTTCCGGTTTTTTTATCTGCGTATTCTTGTAAACCCAGTAAATCTAATACAGTGTTAATCCGCTGTTTGATAACCGCACGAGGAATGTGATAAAGTGCCGCTTGCAATTGTAGCAACTCCTTACCCGTCAGCATCTTATCTAAAGCTACTTCCTGAGCTACATAACCCAGCTTTTGCCGTACTAATTTGGGGTGTTCTAACGCCGAAATTCCCGAAACCTCGATTTTGCCAGCATCAGGGGTTGTCAGCGTACACAAAGCCCGGAGAGTAGTAGTTTTCCCTGCACCATTAGGGCCAAGTAAACCAAAGATTTCCCCAGGTTGTACCTGAAAAGAGACATCTTTGACAGCCTCAACAGTACCGTAGCGTTTTTGTAGATTTTCAATTAAAACGGCGGGAGCCATGACAGCTATAATCCCTAACTATACAATTCTCAACAATCTATCTTCTATTGTACGAGTTGGGCGTTAGCTGTGATGAGTTCTGTTCTACTATTCTTGAGAAAATTTAGATTTTGCCAATCTCAGGGCTAAAGCCGCTGAATTTTATGCTTACCGAGTAATTTTATCAGAATCAAAGGGGAATATCCCTGTGGGGAAGATGTACTTGTCTATGGAGAGAGGTTTCTAGTATACTTTGCGACTTCTCAGATATTCTCTCATCAGGGCTGGTTAAGGGTATAAATTATTACTGTGATATCATTACTACTCTCCTTAACCTTTTAAGTATCATCTAAACACTCTCTAAAGTAGGATCTCTGTTTTGAGTTTTCTTGTTAACCTGAGACCTAAGTTATTTAATTGAGGTTATAAACAAGACAAATAATAGCCCCTCATCAAGAAAATATATCGGCTTTATACAAGAGCAATCAATAAATCTTCGTATTTATCAACCTATAGCAGTATGCATTTGAATGAAATACACCATAGCCCCCTCATCGCTTGCGGGGGTTGGGAATGGGGTTCCTGTATCTCACTCAACCGAGAACCGCTATATTCATAAACAAATTGTGTTTACTACTACCTCATCAGCGATTCTTCTCCAACGATATCTGCCCAGTCCGCAAAACATAACTATCTTTCCTTATTGGCAATATAATCGTTAATTTTGCCATTTAAGTTTTCCTGTTATTCCAACTCATTAATATTAGTTAACTTGAAGGATTTCACAATGGTTGAGAAGCAATTATCTAAATTGAATCTAGAGACATTTTTTCCTGATTCTGGTTTTTACCCATCTCCGATTGCTTGGGAAGATCAGGTATTCTACTTTATAATGCTAGATCGATTTTCCGATGACAAAGAAATTGGATATAAGGATATTGATGGAAATAGAGTTCCCGCTAATAGCACTCATACAACTCCAATGTTTACAAACCAAGACACAGGAAATGCAATTGCAACTCCTGATAATGCTGAACGTTGGCGTGAAGCTGGGGTCAAATTTGTGGGAGGCAATCTCCGGGGTTTAAAAAGTAAAATAGGTTATTTAAAACGCTTGGGTGTAACAAGCATATGGATTAGCCCAATTTTCAAACAGGTAAACTTTCAAGAAACCTACCATGGCTATGGCATCCAAAATTTTCTTGAGATTGACCCTCATTTCGGAACACGGGAAGATTTGCAAGAGTTAGTTAAAACTGCTCATGCCAATGGGATTTATGTAATTTTAGATATTATCTTAAATCATACTGGTAATATTTTTAGTTATGACCCCAACCGTCAGCCCAACTACAAAGATAAAGATGGTAATTTTGATCCCCGTTGGGATGGAAATCTTTATCCAGTTCAGGGATTTAATGATCAATTTGGTTTTCCTACTATACCTTTTCAAAAAACTGACCCCAACAATCCATCAACTTGGCCAGATAAAAATGCAGCCGTTTGGCCAGTTGAATTACAAGACCCGTCTTTCTATACCCAGAAAGGAAAGATAAATAATTGGGATTACGACCCAGAGTATTTAGAGGGAGATTTTTCTGATTTAAAAGATGTTAATCACGGTCAGGGAAACCTTGATAATTATAGTCCTTCTGCTGCACTTAAATATCTATGTCAAGCCTATAAGTTTTGGATAGCTTATGCAGATATTGATGGATTACGTATTGATACTGTTAAACATATGGAAATAGGTGCTACTCGCTTTTTTACTTCAGTTATCCATGAGTTTACACAAAGTATTGGCAAGGAAAATTTCTTTTTAGTTGGTGAAATTACTGGAGGACGAAAAAGGGCATTTATTACTTTGGAAGAAACTGGTTTAAATGCAGCTTTAGGAATAGATGATATTCCTGATAAGCTGGAATATATGATTAAAGGATATCGCAATCCCAAAGACTATTTTAGTCTATTTCGTAATTCCGAACTTGTTAATAAAGAATCTCATATCTGGTTTAGAGATAAGGTTGTCACGATGTTTGACGACCATGATCAAGTTCGTAAAGGCGAAAATAAAGCCCGATTTTGTGCTGATCTATATAGTGAAAAAGTCTTATTTAATGCTTTAGCACTAAATGCAATGACTTTGGGAATTCCTTGTATTTACTATGGTACTGAACAATGCTTTGATGGCAGTGGCAATAATGACCGTTATTTGCGGGAAGCCATGTTTGGTGGTAAATTTGGAGCGTTTAGAAGTAGAGGAGTACATTTTTTTAATGAGGATAATTGGGTTTATCAGGAGTTAGCAAATATTTTGCAAATTCGCCGTGAGAAAAAAGTTTTACGTCGAGGTCGCCAATACTTACGCCAAATTTCTGGAGATGGACAAAACTTTGGATTACCAGAAATGATTGGAAATCAAATCCGCGCTGTTATCCCCTGGTCTCGTATTCTCAGTGAGAAAGAGATGCTTTTGGCGATTAATACTGACTACACCCAGATGCAAACAGCCTGGGTAACTATTGATAATGATTTGCACAACAAAGGTGATATCCTCAAGTGTATATATTCTACTGATCCAGAACAGTTAGGTGAACACGTACCTGTAGAAACTAAGAATGGTAAGTCTGTTTGGATAGCGGTTCCAGCACATGGATTTGTGATTTATGAGTAAAATAGTTTCATCGTTTTTGTACGGTGTTCTAGCTGTGGTTCCTTGATGAATCAGGCATAATTGTATCTTGTAAATTCGCACCCTTAAGGTTAGCACCCTGGAGATTTGCACCTCTGAGGTTAGCACGCTGAAGATTTGCACCTGCTAAATTTGCATATCTTAAATTAGTCCAACTTAAATCAGCATTCGTCAAATTAGCCTCACTCAAATTAGCTTTGAATAAGTATGAACTCCCCAAATGCACTCTAGTTAAATTAGCTTTAGACAAATTCGCTTTGTAAAGGTAAGCTGTCATTACTTCTGCGTCATACAAATTCGCTTCACTCAGGTCAGCAGCAATTAAATTAGCACCAATTAAGTTAGCAAAACTTAGGTTACTACGGATGAGTTTGGCTGCTGCTAAATCTGCATCATTTAATATAGCGTTGCTAAAATTAGTACCAATCAAATTAGCATCTGTAATCACAGCACCTCTAAGATTGGCATCACTCAAATCAGCACCGATTAAATTTACCTGACTTAAATCGGCCTGTGTGAGGTCTGCACCGCTGAAATTAGCAATACTCAAGTTAGCTTGACTCAAGTTAGCTTCAATTAGCTTGGCTTGAGAAAGGTTAGCACCGGTTAAATTCGCAAACATCAAATTTGTTCGCACTAGTAAAGCGTGACTTAAATCTACTTTGGTTAAATTAACTCCTTGGAGATTTGCACCCCGGAGGTTTTCTCCTTGCAGATTAGCGGTGCTGAGGTCTATTTCAATTTGGGGATTTTGCTTTCTCCATTCTATCCAGGTAATTGCACCTGCTTGAAGTAAGGCTAAATGCTTTTGATTTGCCATTTTTGCTCCTTTATTCCTGACGCTGACTCTGGGGTGTACGACCAGGTACATTTTCGATCGCTGTTAAAGCTCCTGCTGCACCGGCTAAGATATCTCGTTCATGTCCACCTAAATAAAGCCGGCCAAAGCTACCTACGGCTTGTACCTCTAAAATGTTAATTGCTGCTGCTTTCTCTGCTTCATTGGCAGCTAGTGCAGCGTAAGCAGCTGGTTCAACTTCTAAGACATACAGGGTTTGTCCTGCGAGTAGCAGTTGTCCTCTGCGTGTGCGGTTAATCAGTTGGGTTTGGTAAGCATCAATATTGCGAATAATCTGGCTAGAAACTACACGGGGTTTGAGACAGTCTTCTTTTTTGACCCTCAGCATTGCTAAAATAGCTTGGCCTGCGGCTCGTGTTTCCCCTTGAGAACCAGAATGAATTTCTAAGAGTCCATACAATCTCTCTACTACCTGTACTCCTGGACGGACAGAAGCCGATTTAAGGGCAACATCTGTAATTTTATTGATTTCGATACCCGGTGAAATTTCAATCCACAGGGATGTATCCCCTGGTAATGGCAAGAATCCTTGGGCTACTGTTCCCATATATGCGGCGTGTTGAGGTTGCAGATTGTCTAGAAATACAAAACTGCGTAGTTCTATGCCCAAGGTTTCGCTCTCCAGTCATGAGGGTAAATGTTGTCTATATGCAATATATGAGTTTACCATAAGCCACCGAATGCCCCTTCCTCAACGAAGTAGGGAGGGGATGAAAGGTGGAGATTTTAACAATTTCTGTGTTATGATTACGCCGTTTAATTGAGCATAAAGATGCTGGTATTTGAAGCAAAACTGTCAGGGACGAACGAGCAGTACGGGAAGCTAGTGCAGAAAGAGCATGGTCTGCAATTGCTCGTTTTTTTGATAACTGCAAGAAAAATAAGCCTGGGAAAAAAGGATTTCCAAAGTTTAAGAAAGAACAGACTCACGGTTCTGTAGAATACAAAACCTCTGGATGGAGACTTTCTGATGACCGCAGGTATATCACTTTTTCAGATGGTTTTAGAGCAGGAACCTTTAAGCTGTGGGGAACCCGTGACTTGCATTTTTATCAACTTAAACAGTTTAAGAGGGTGCGGGTTGTACGTCGTGCAGATGGTTATTATTGCCAATTTTGCATTGACCATGAACGAGTTGAGAAGCGAGAACCAACAGGTAAAACTATTGGTATTGATGTGGGATTGAACCACTTTTACACCGATAGCAATGGGGAAACAGTTGCTAATCCTAGACATCTTCGTAAATCAGAGAAATCCTTGAGACGTTTGCAGCGTCGGATGTCTAAGACTAAAAAAGGTTCTCAAAACCGAATTAAGTTTAGAAACAAACTTGCACGTAAACACCTCAAAGTAAGTCGCCAGCGTAAAGACTTTGCTGTGAAGACAGCAAGGTGCGTGGTGAGGTCTAACGACCTTGTGGCGTATGAAGATTTGATGGTGCGGAATATGGTTAAGAATCATCGCTTGGCTAAGTCGATTAGTGATGTTTCCTGGTCACTGTTTCGTGAATGGGTTGAGTATTTTGGTAAAGTTTTTGGTGTGGTGACAGTTGCAGTCCCGCCTCACTTCACTAGCCAAAATTGCTCTAACTGCGGTGAGGTTGTCAAAAAGACTCTTAGCACTAGAACTCATATCTGTCCTCATTGTGGACATATCCAAGACCGGGATTGGAATGCAGCACGGAACATTTTAGAAAAAGGTCTAAGTACGGCGGGTCACGTCGGAACTCACGCCTCTGGAGACATCGACCTCTGCCTGGGTGGGGAAACTCCTCCAAGTAAGTCGGGTCGTGGAAAGAGGAAACCCAAAGAGTAATCTTTGGAATCTCCACCTTCTCTGCGAGACGCTACGCGAACAACAATGTAAGGTGGGGAGGATGTCAACGATAAAAGCTACATGAGCAAAATAGAATCTGAGGTTTAAGGTACTGATTAATTATTTTGCTACTCTGCTTCCCTGCCCCTTAGCCTCCCCAGATGTGGCAAAATAAAGAATTGTAATAACAAAAGTATTGTTAAGGTAATTTAGTGACTTCAACTGCTCAAACTACAGTAAGTGCGCGTCGCGCGGTCTTTCCATTTACAGCAATTGTCGGCCAGGAAGAAATGAAACTGGCGTTGTTGTTAAATGTGATTGATCCCAAAATTGGTGGTGTAATGATTATGGGCGATCGCGGCACCGGAAAATCTACAACTATCCGTGCTTTGGCAGACCTGCTGCCAGAAATCCCCGTAGTCGCCAATGACCCCTTCAATAGTGACCCCAATGACCCGGATTTGATGAGTGATGAAGTCCGTCAATTACTAGCAGAAGGGAGGGAAATTCCCATAGATCACAAAAAGGTGCAAATGGTAGATTTACCATTAGGCGCAACAGAAGATCGGGTTTGCGGTACTATCGACATTGAAAAAGCTTTATCTGAAGGTGTGAAAGCTTTTGAACCAGGGCTACTGGCCAAAGCTAACAGAGGGATTCTTTATGTTGATGAAGTCAACTTATTAGATGACCACTTGGTAGATGTACTCCTCGATTCTGCTGCTAGTGGTTGGAACACTGTGGAACGGGAAGGTATTTCTATCCGTCACCCAGCGCGGTTTGTTCTGGTTGGTTCGGGAAACCCAGAAGAAGGGGAATTGCGTCCTCAGTTACTCGACCGTTTTGGAATGCACGCGGAAATTCACACGGTGAAAGAGCCGGCTTTGCGGGTACAAATCGTGGAAGAACGGGGAGAATTTGACCAAAATCCTGCTGTATATTTAGAACAACACAAAACTCCCCAGGAAGCATTACAACAGCAAATTGTCAATGCTCAGGAATTATTACCAAAAGTTAACCTTGACTATGACTTGAGGGTGAAAATTTCGGAAGTTTGTTCAGAATTGGATGTAGACGGTTTGCGGGGTGACATTGTTACCAACCGCGCTGCTAAGGCTTTAACTTCATTTGAAGGACGGACAGAAGTTACAGTTGATGATATTCGACGGGTAATTACATTATGTCTGCGTCACCGTTTGCGGAAAGACCCCTTGGAATCCATTGATACTGGCTATAAAGTTGAAAAAGTGTTTTGTCGCGTTTTTGGTGTGGAATTACCAGAAGATTCAGCACAGAAAAACGGCACAGGCATGAAAGCTGGGGTTAGGTAATGGGTAATGGGTAATGGGTAATTGGTAAAATTTTTACCTGTTCCCCCCCCTAACTACATAATTGATTCTGCACAATTACTTTAGATAATATATGAGATTTTTAAATATCTGTATCAACACTGTTATTTTATCTAGTCAATATAATCCCCCGCGATTTATTGAATTATTGATGCTTTCTCTGGCGATCGCAATGCTAGGAATTACAACCATAGTACCAGATATGGCTTATCTAGTGCTGGGCTTGAGTTTCGTCGTCGGTGCATCTATTTCTATTTTAGTGCGGGAATGGATATCTACCATAGCCCACGTTAACCCACCCTCGCCTCAAAGATTTATTACGCAATTAACAGCATTGTTGTTACTGGGTATCAGTATTTATGGTTTTGCTGATTTAATTCGGACTCTCTAAACGGATTTGATGTTGGGACTCACCTTTGCAATTATAGCTGGAGATTTTGCGCTTCACTATGTTGCACTTAGAATGACAGCGGTGTTTTTACGAAAGACTTTGATGTTGACGTTTTTTTAGACTACCTTGCCAAGAAAGTGTACATAAGTTATCACTAAAGAAAAAACGATTAATTTATGAAACTCAGTTTGTGCATGATTGTCAAAAATGAGGAAAATAACCTACCAAAATGTTTGCAAAGTGCCAAAAATGTGGCAGACGAAATTGTAGTTCTCGATACAGGTTCAACTGATAAAACACCCCAAATAGCTGCACAATTTGGCGCAAAAGTACATTATTTTCAATGGTGTAATGACTTTAGTGCCGCTCGTAATGAAGCTTTAAAATATGTGACAGGAGACTGGATTTTAGTATTAGATGCTGATGAAAGTCTGACACCAGAAATAGCGCCTTATTTGCAAGAAGCAATTAATATAGAAGATTATTTATTAATTAATCTTGTCCGTCAAGAAGTTGGTGCAACTCAATCACCTTATTCTTTGGTTTCTCGACTCTTTCGCAATCATCCAGATATTCGCTTTGAACGCCCTTATCATGCGCTAGTTGATGATAGTATTACGTCAATTTTAACTAAGGAAACCTATTGGCAAATTGGCTATTTACCAGAAGTGGCTATTCTCCATGCTGGATATCAAAAAGCTGTAATTAATCAACAAAATAAATATGCGAAAGCCGCAGCAGCTATGGAGGATTTTTTTGCAGCTAATCCCCATGATGCTTATGTTTGTAGTAAGTTGGGAGCTTTGTATGTGGAAATGGGTAAAATTAATGAGGGTATGGAATTATTAAATCATGGGTTAAATCAGGCAATGGGAAAACGCAGTTCTACAAAGAAAACACCTTTGCACTGGCTGAACGATTCTCAATTAAAGAGAGTTGAAAATTCTATTAATCAAAATATAAATGAAACCAATTATGATATTTTGTATGAATTAAATTATCATTTAGGAATTGCTTATACACATTTAAAAAATCTACCTCAAGCTATTTACCATTACCAAGCTGCGGTTAAATTGCCGATTTATCCTCTGTTGAAGTTGGGAGGATATAACAATTTAGGAAATTTGCTCAAAGCTACGGGAGATTTGCAAGGAGCGAAAATTGCTTATGAAACGGCTATAAAAATTGACTCTAGTTTTATAACTGGTTATTATAATTTGGGGATGGTATGTAAAGCCATGAATTTATTCGCTGAGGCTATTGATTGTTATGACCAAGCTATACAATTAAATCCTGATTATGCAGAAGCTTATCAAAATTTAGGGGTAGTGCTGTTGAAAGTTGGCGATGTTGAAAATAGTTTAGCAGCTTTTGAATATGCGATCGCTCTCCATGAGCAACACAACCCCCAAGAAGCACAACGTCTGTGTCAAGGATTACAACAAATGGGATTAATTCGTAATTCGTAATTCGTAATTCGTAATTCGTAATTCGTAATTCGTAATTCGTAATTCATAATTATCTCTTCTGCTCCCTGACTCCTGACTCCTGACTCCTGACTCCTGACTCCTGACTCCTGACTCCTAACCCTAACGGAAAGACTTTTTCAGCAACTCCTAATTATCTCCTCTTTTCCCTGTTCCCTTTTATCCCATGACTTCTTTCATATTTTAATACTGACTAAAGTCATGGTTGCTTTAGTGACTTTGGTAACTAGTAAATTCAAAATTAAACTTATAGGATAGCTGGTGTGACAAGTCAAACAATAACAAGGTTTGATTTACAACCTGAAATAAGTTGTTGATAGGAAAATTTTGATGAAAAAAATTATTACTGCTATCACTGGTATCATGCTTGCTATACCTTTAGGCATGACTATTGTACCAGAACCAGCATCAGCACAATATAGACAAGTACAGGTTGTTCAACGTCGAGTTGTCAATCGTAGACCTGTACAAGTTATTCAACGTCGAGTTGTTAACCGTAGACCTGTACAAGTTCAAACAAGACGTAGAGTCTGGGTTGCTCCTTATTGGACGCAACAACGTGGACGGAGAGTTCGGGTTCCTGGTCGCTATGTGTGGAGATAATCATAGCAAGAAGGTCGGGGCGTTTAGCCCATGCTGAGTCTTAAGTATACACCCAGTTCCTTGAAAATCGTTGATCCTCCTAACTCTCTGTAATCAGATGTGTTAGGGGGATCTTATTTGTCTCATCATGGACAAATTGATGATTAAATTCGAGAACGCACAAATTTCTCTAATCTATCCATTCCCTTTTCTATAGTCGCCATATCAGTAGCGTAGGAAAGACGAATGTTGTCATCAGCACCAAAAGCTACACCGGGAATAACTGCAACTTGATGTGCTTCTAATAAAGCGTTGCAAAATTCCAGGGACTTTAAACCGGTTTTACTGATATCTGGGAATAGGTAAAAAGCACCATCTGGTTTAGCGGTACTCAAGCCGGGAATGGCGTTAAGTCTATCTAGCATTACCTGACGACGTTTAGCGAAAGCTTGACGCATTTCTTCTACACAGTCTTGGGAACCTTCCAAAGCTGCGATCGCACCATATTGAGCAAAGGTACATACATTTGATGTACTATGCCCTTGAATGCTACTTGCAGCTTTAATAATTTCCACCGGACCAGCTAAATATCCTAGTCTCCACCCAGTCATTGAGTAAGCTTTCGCAAACCCGTTACTAATCAAGGTGCGTGCAAAAATTTCTTTTCCTAGAGAACCGATGCTGATATGTTCTGCACCGTCGTAGAGAATCTTTTCGTAAATCTCGTCAGAAACAACTAAGATGTCTGCATCAACTATTACTTGCGCCAAAGCTTTAATTTCTGCTGGCGTGTAGACCATCCCTGTGGGGTTAGATGGGGAGTTGAGGATGAATAACTTAGTTTTTGGGGTAATGGCGTTTTTGAGTTGTTCCGGGGTAATTTTGTAACCTGTGGAAGCATCTGTATGTACAATTACAGGTTTACCACCTGCCAAAATCACCATTTCGGGATAACTCAGCCAATAAGGTGCAGGGATAATTACCTCATCACCAGTTTCAATTAGCGCCATCATCAAGTTATACAGAGAATGTTTACCGCCATTAGTGACGATGACATTTTCCGATTTATAATCAAAACCGTGATTATTTTTGAGATTTTGGGCGATCGCTTCCCTTAACTTTGGTTCTCCAGCTGCGGGGCCATATTTGGTTTTCCCTTCATCCAAAGCTTTCGCTGCTGCGGCTTTGATATGCGCTGGGGTGTCAAAATCCGGTTCTCCGGCGCTAAAACTACAAACATCTATACCCTCTGCTTTCATAGCCTTAGCTTTAGCTGCGATCGCTAAGGTTATGGAGGGTGTCACCTGACTTACTCTTGCTGCCAGCTTCATTCTACTTTATTCGACAAATCTCTATCCTATCTAAGGATATCCCAGAATCCCATCCACGATTTGCCTTTTGAGATTTTCGTCAGCACAAAATTTATCAATAAATGCTAGAAGCACATTTTGGCGTACTTCTAGCTGGTGGAGTTTTAGTATTTATTGACACTGGTTTATCATCAATCAAAATCACCTCTTTCTGATTTATTCCGCATCAGTTCTTTTTCAATTTCACTACGTTCATAATCCCTAGTACCAAAAGTGCGTTTTTGGGGTTCATTACCCAACTCTTCTCCAGCGCGTTTGAGCATATTTATAGGATTTTTTTGTCTACTTCCTGTTCCCAAATCTTTAGGAATTACTTCACCTGCTCGCTTCCCACTTTCGATATAATCATCACCAATCTCTGGTGTTGTATAAACTTTTTCTTTCCTCCGATTTTGATTTGAATAAAAAGGTCGAAAAGGCTCATTTACAGCTACTCTACGGTCTTGAGTGGAATAATATGGATGAGTTATTTCTACTTTGTGGGTTTTTTCCGAGAAATAACCAGCCGCTTGCGCTGAAAGCATCGGTAAGCTAATTAACCAGATGAAACTAGTTAAGATGATCAGAGCAAGTTGACGATGCATTTGATGAAATAATCTCTTGATTTCCATCATTAGGCAAATATCCTTGTGACTATTTTACAAATGCCTAAATTTTAAAAAAATGTCATTTAAATAACGTCTTCCCCTGGGTTGGTTAAATTTATATAAAAAGTAATGTACTTGAAGAAGAAATAAATTGCCTAAAAATATCCCCAACGTCTCTAGGACTTACGCAGGATGTGACTCAAAGCCTAATTCTGGCGTAGGGGTAATTCATTAATGGCAGCTACTTTAGGTATGTTTTGCGTAAGTCCTGGTTACATACCCCGGTTTTTCAAGTCGTTCTACTGATGTTGTCTAGCAAATTCAGAAAATATCTGAGACGTATAGTTCTAGCATATCCTGAGTAAAGATAGTATTATGAAGAACTGTTTCACTGTGCAACATTCCTTCAGGCTGTCAATATGTCAGAAAACCTAGCAGCATCTTTAAACGGTAGTCTTCCGTACCACCACAACAGCCAGAATACTATTCGCATTCGCGGTGCTAGGCAGCATAATCTGAAAAATATTGATTTGGTATTGCCGCGCGATCGCTTGATTGTCTTTACTGGCGTTTCTGGTTCGGGTAAATCTTCTTTGGCTTTTGATACCATTTTCGCGGAAGGGCAGCGGCGTTATGTGGAATCTCTCAGCGCCTATGCACGGCAATTTTTGGGTCAGTTGGATAAACCGGATGTGGAAGCAATTGAAGGTTTAAGTCCGGCGATTTCTATTGACCAAAAATCAACTTCCCATAACCCCCGTTCGACGGTGGGGACGGTGACGGAAATTTACGATTATCTGCGCTTGTTATATGGTCGCGCTGGTGAACCCCATTGTCCCATCTGCGATCGCTGTATTGCCCCCCAAACCATTGACCAGATGTGCGATCGGATTATGGAATTGAGCGATCGTACCCGTTTCCAAATTCTTGCACCTGTCGTCCGGGGTAAAAAGGGAACTCATCGCAAACTTTTATCTGGTTTAGCCGCGCAAGGATTTGTACGCGTGAGGGTAAATGGAGAGGTGCGAGAGCTATCAGATTTCATTGAATTAGATAAAAATATTACACATACAATAGAACTGGTTATTGACCGCTTAGTTAAAAAAGACGGTATTCAAGAGCGTTTGGTCGATTCTCTTTCTACTTGCCTTAAGCAATCTAACGGAATTGCTATAATTGAGGTATTAGATGACACATCTGATAAGGTAGCGCTGGAGCGACCTGATAGTAAGTATATATCAACCCCAGGAGAAAATCAAGATATTTCCGCACAAGAATTATCACTAGAAATGGTGTTTTCAGAAAACTTTGCTTGTCCAGAACATGGTGCAGTAATGGAAGAATTATCACCACGTTTGTTTTCTTTTAACTCACCCTATGGTGCTTGTCCCCATTGTCACGGTATCGGAACTTTAAAAAGATTTTCCTCCGACTTAGTGATACCGAACCCAGATTCGCCCATGTATGCGGCAATTGCCCCTTGGTCAGAAAAAGAAAATTCCTATTATTTAGAGTTACTTTATAGTCTGGGACAGACCTATGGATTTGAATTGCAGACCCAGTGGAGTAAGTTAACCGCAGAACAACAACAGATAGTTTTGTATGGGGAAGAAAAACCTAAACGTGCCAACAGTTCACCAGAGGCTACCGCAGAGAAGCAAAAAGCACCAAATTTTAAAGGCGTAATTCCGATTTTGCAACGCCAATATGAAGGCGGTTCCGAACTAGTTAAGCAAAAATTGGAAGAATATTTAATTGATCAACCTTGTGAAGTTTGCGGTGGCAAGCGATTAAAACCAGAAGCTTTAGCAGTGAAGTTGGGACAATTTGGAATTTTAGATTTAACCAGCGTATCAATTCGAGATTGTCGGGAAAGAATAGAAAACTTAAAATTGAGCGACAGACAAACCCAAATTGGTGATTTAGTTCTCAGAGAAATTAAAGCCAGATTGCAATTTTTATTAGATGTTGGTTTAGATTATCTCACCTTAGATCGTCCTGCCATGACCTTATCAGGTGGTGAAGCTCAACGCATTCGGTTAGCCACACAAATCGGTTCAGGACTAACAGGAGTTCTTTACGTTTTAGACGAACCCAGCATTGGTTTACATCAAAGAGATAACGGCAGATTACTGAAAACTTTAACCAAATTACGCGATTTAGGAAATACCTTAATTGTCGTTGAACATGACGAAGAAACCATTCGAGCGGCTAACTATATAGTTGATATTGGTCCCGGTGCAGGAATTCACGGTGGTCATATAGTTGCCCAAGGTGATTTAGAGGCATTGTTAACAGCAGAAGATTCTTTAACCGGTGCTTATTTATCAGGTAGAAGGGTAATTAACACCCCAGCCAAAAGAAGAGAAGGTAATGGACGCAGTTTAACCATTAAAAATGCTAGTCGTAACAACTTACAAAATATTGATGTCGAAATTCCTTTAGGAAAACTTGTCTCAGTCACCGGTGTCTCAGGTTCTGGAAAATCTACCCTAATTAACGAATTACTTTATCCAGCCTTACAACACCATTTACTCAAAAAAGCTCCTGCACCAAAGGATATGGATGAAATCAAGGGATTAAATTCCGTTGATAAAGCGATCGTTATCGACCAATCACCCATTGGGAGAACTCCCCGTTCTAACCCCGCAACATATACAGGAGTTTTCGATATCATTCGTGATGTCTTTTCCCAAACCATCGAAGCCAAAACCAGAGGTTATAAACCAGGACAATTTTCTTTCAACGTCAAAGGTGGACGTTGTGAAGCTTGTAGCGGACAGGGTGTAAACGTGATTGAAATGAATTTTCTCCCTGACGTTTATGTCCAATGTGAAATTTGCAAAGGTGCAAGATATAACAGAGAAACATTACAAGTTAAATATAAGGATAAATCAATTTCTGATGTTCTCAACATGACAGTTGAGGAAGCTTTAGATTTTTGTCAAAATATTCCCAAAGCTGTGACAAGATTACAAACTTTAGTAGATGTCGGTTTGGGTTATGTGCAGTTAGGACAACCAGCCACAACTTTATCCGGTGGGGAAGCGCAACGAGTCAAGTTAGCCACAGAATTATCTCGACGTGCGACAGGGAAGACTCTTTATTTAATAGATGAACCAACTACAGGATTATCTTTTTATGATGTCCACAAACTGTTAGATGTTTTACAAAGATTAGTGGATAAGGGAAATTCGATTTTAGTAATTGAGCATAATTTAGATGTAATTCGTTGTTCTGACTGGGTAATAGATTTGGGTCCAGAAGGAGGAGACAAAGGCGGAGAAATTATTGCCGCCGGAACGCCGGAAGATGTGGCCAAAAATCCTCGTTCTTATACTGGGCAGTATTTACAGCAGGTGTTGAAACAATATCCAGTAGTTGTCTAAATCAGGATTTATGGCTTGCTCCAGGGACACTACATGAACGCTATCAGGATTTAAATATTTACAAGATGATCTCGTTCCCAGTCTCCAGTCTGGGAATGCTGTATTGGAGGTTCTACCTCCATTATTATAGATTTTGTTAGGTTTCTTTTTAACGAACCGCAGAGACACAGAGAAGACAGAGGATAAGCGCTTGCGCGACTGCGGCGAGCGAAGCTATCGCACCCCCTCAACTTCCCCCAACATCTTTTTTTACCTCACGCAAAGCCGCAAAGACGCAAAGGAAGAGGTTAGCGATCGCACTCCCTCAACTCCCAAACAGCGATCGCACCCCTCCACTTCCCAAACAGCGATACCTTTCCTGCGGAACGCTACGCGAACGGTCAGCTTCGCTATCGCACCTCCTCACCCTCCTAACAACGAACTGACAAAAGCCCTTTGGGCATCCAAGAAACAGCGCTTACGCTATCGCACTCCCTCAACTCCCCAAGTAGCGATTCCTATGGAGCGCTTCGCTATCGCCTGAGTATATGATATAATTGTACTATTAAGATTAATGCATATTTACTCAATATTATCAAGAAAACAATGCCAGCAAAAGATATTTACCATGATGCTGTTAAAAACGCTTTAATTAAAGATGGTTGGACGATTACGGCTGATCCTTATAAAATTAAATATAAAGATGCTGAATTATTTGCCGATTTATCCGCAGAAAAACCGATTGCAGCAGAACAAAATGGACGAAAAATAGTTGTTGAAATCAAGAGTTTTCTTAGTCCTTCTCCCATGAGAGATTTTGAACTAGCTTTAGGGCAATATATTTTATATCGTAATTTAATTAACCTCACAGAACCAGAATATATAATTTATTTGGCTATTAAAGAAAGTACATATCAAAACTTTTTTATAAGAGATTCAATCAAAGAGATTGTCGAACTAAATCAAATTTTGATGATTGTAGTTAATGTTGAAAAAGAGGAGATATTACAATGGATAAACTAGAACAATATCAAGTAGCAATTAAACAAGTTCTCACAGAATATCATAATTGGGTTTCTGGTGCAGCAAATTTAACTGATGAAAGTTGTTTAGTTTTTGATGATAATAATTATCACTATATTTGGTGTTTTTTGGGTTGGGATGGCAAAAAAAGAACAAATAATATCCAAGTTAATATCAGAATTAAAAATGATAAAATTTGGATTGAAGAAGATTGGACAGAAGAAGGAATAGCTAATGAATTAATGAAGTTAGGTATTTCTAATCTTGATATTGTTTTAGCGTTTCATCCTCCTGAAGAAAGGAAATATACTGAATTTGCTACTGCTTAAATGTTATAGCAATCGCATATCTTCGCCCAAACATCACTTTTAACCAACACAAAAGAGCGATCGCACTCCCTCAACTTCCCAAAAGCGATCGCATCTCTTCAACCTCCCAAATAGCGAACTGACAAGTCAGCGCTTGCGCTATCGCACTCCCTCCAACTTCCCAAATATTCTTTTTTAACGAACCGCAGAGACGCAGAGAACGCAGAGGAAGGATCGCTCATTTTCCCCCAATATCCTTTTTTAACGAACCACGAAGACACGAAGAACACGAAGGAAGAGGAGAAGAGAGAGCGATCGCACTTTAGAAGTTTTGGACATTGCTTGCCCTAAGTAGTATACTTTAATTAAAGCAAGATTTTTGGTATAATAAATAAATCAATTTATAAGTATCGACGATACAATTTTATTCTTTGCATTAATAGCTAATAGTAACCAAAATGAATCACAATAAGCAGCCTGGATGTTTATCTACCATCTTAATGTTATTATCTTTGATATGTTTTGTTTACTTTTTTTATCTGAATTGGTGGGTTACTATAATACTGATGATGTTTTCTGTATTTATAGCTGATATGATCACTCAAAGAATAACTGGTAAAAATTCCGAGCAGATAAAAAAGGATGAGAAAGCTAAAGACCTCAGCTTAAACTTAACAGTGGTAATTTTTCTTTCAATTATAATCTCTGGGGTGCTTTATGTAATGATGAATCCACAGCAATTTGAAAAGTCTTCCTATCAAAAGTATCAAGAATGCTGGGAACAAGATAGACGAGAAAGAGCCAAACAAATGTATGGAGGTGTTCCTGATTCACGTCAATGTGATGAATATAAATAATGTTAAATTTCATAGGGAAAATCATAAATTATATTTATTATATAAGACTAGCCGAGGTTTTTACTTATGTTACCTTTAAAATGTATATAAATTGAGTTCAAAAATTTCTAAAAAATGAGCATTACTACCAACTTGTATCCTAGTTTTCCCGTATCCAATTTTGAGCGTAGCTTGGCTTTCTATGATATTGTAATGGCAACATTAGAAGTTCCACGCTGTAATCAACTTGAATCACAAGGTATACGTGAAGTAGAATACGGTTTAGATGAAGATTTAAAAAGGTTGTCCATTATTGAATCTCCAAATTATTCTTCTGAAAATATCCAAATTTTTAGCAGTTCGGTTAGTTTTCGAGCTAAGGATAAAAGTGCCGTAGGTGCGTTTTTTACAACTGCTATTGCAAACGGAGCTAATGAAGTTCAAAAACCTGGCTTCAGTGCAGATAATTCTTATAGTGCTTCTGTTAAAGACCCAGATGGTAATGAAATAGGAGCTTATTGGCCTAACTCAAATTGATTATGCCAACGAATCTACTACTTCTTTACTTAAATAAAAAACTTGCCTTGAAATTATCAAATCAAAAGGCAAGTTAATTTTTCATTCTTTTCTTTTTCTTCTCTTCGTGTTCTTCGTGTCTTCGTGGTTTATTACAGTTGCTTCACTTCTGAAACCAACTTAGCCACCATATCCTTAGCACTACCAAACAACATCGTTGTCTTATCCTTATAAAACAACTCATTATCAACACCGGCAAAACCGGCACTCATACCGCGCTTAATCACAATAGTTTGCTTTGCCCGATCAACTTCCAAAATCGGCATCCCATAAATAGGACTATTCACATCACTACGCGCTGCTGGATTGACCACATCATTAGCACCAATCACTAACGCCACATCAGCTTGTTCAAACTGGGGATTAATATCCTCCATATCATACAACTGCGTATAAGCCACATTAGCTTCTGCCAATAATACGTTCATGTGTCCTGGCATTCTCCCCGCAACAGGGTGAATCGCATATTTCACATCCACACCCATGCGTTCTAGTTGATCTGCCAACTCACGGACGCTATGCTGTGCTTGGGCAACTGCCATACCGTATCCTGGGACAATTACCACAGAACGGGCATAACCCAACATCATCGCCCCTTCTTCGGGATCAATACTGCGGACTGTTTGATTACTTGCACCAGCAGCAGCACCACCAGTAGCAGTGGAAACTGAACCAAAGGCACTAAATAAAACGCTGAATAATGACCGGTTCATAGCCTTACACATAATTTCGGTAAGGATTAAACCAGAAGCGCCCACCAAAGCACCGGCGATGATTAACATATTGTTCATCACCACAAACCCAGCCGCAGCCGCAGCCACACCTGAAAGGGAGTTTAACAGGGAGATTACCACGGGCATATCACCGCCACCAATGGGCAGTACAAACATGACACCCAACACCAAGGAAACAGCCACCACTGCTAAAAAGATGGGTAAACTATCCGGTGAGATGATTAAATATGCACTTCCGGCTAGATATGAACCCAACAGCAAGAGGTTAAATGGTTGCTGCAAAGGAAAGGTAATGGGTGTACCACTTACTAAACCTTGCAATTTCGCAAAAGCCAGAAAACTACCTGTTAAGGTAACACCACCGATTAACACATCCAATAGCATGGAAATGTTGACATCGAGGGGGATAGGTTGAGAACTTCCTAATAACCGCCAAAATTCTGCTACAGCGATAAGTGCGGAAGATGCACCACCCAAACCGTTGAGTAAGCCCACCATTTGTGGCATATCAGTCATTTGCACTTTGTAAGCTGCGATCGCACCAATAATAGAACCAATCGCCAAGCCTATCAATATCATCTCGTAATTTAAGACTTGCTGATCTAGCATTGTAGCGACAACTGCTAACAGCATTCCCACCGCAGCGACAAGATTACCGTTTCTGGCTGTAGCTGGAGAACCGAGTTTTTTCAAACCGAGAATAAATAATGATGCAGCGACTAAGTACGTCAGCTGAATCCCAGTTGGTAAAAAGTCGCTCATGCTTTAACTTCCTTTTTCTTGAACATTTGCAGCATTCTGTCTGTAACGAGAAAACCACCGACAACGTTAACCATTGCCAAAATTACAGCAATTAAACCGAGAATGACTGATAAATTGGTGTTTCTCTCCCCAGCAGCGAGGATTGCGCCAATTACAGAAATACCGGAAATGGCGTTTGAACCGGACATTAAGGGGGTGTGTAAAGTTGGGGGAACTTTGTTGATGACTTCAAAGCCGATAAAGGAGGCTAAGACAAGTACGAATAAGGCAGCAAGTAATGCTTCTGTCATGATGAATTTTAGGTTGAAGAATTATGTCTCACGCAAAGGCGCAATCGCGCTTCGCGATCTCGCAGAGTAGGCGCAAAGATGAGTTATTAGTCCACCTGCGTGGACTTTGCCTGTGTAGCTGTGATTTATAATCGCCGGGTTTAATTACACCGCTACTGCTTGCAAAGCGTCCTTGACCCGTTGGTTTCTAATTTCCCCCGCGTGAGTAACACAAGCTGCGTCAACGATGTCGTCACCAAAGTTGATTTGCAAGGCTTTGTCTTTAATCAACAGTTGCATTAAAGATGTGACGTTCTTTGCATACAGTTGGCTGGCGTGTACTGGCATTGATGATGGTAAATTAATGGGGCCAATGATGGTAACACCGTTCCAAACAATGTCTTTACCTGCTTCTGTACAAGCGCAGTTTCCACCTTGTTCTGCGGCTAAGTCTACTATGACTGAACCTGGTTTCATCTGAGCTACCATTTCTTGGGTTACAAGTTGTGGCGCTTTTCTTCCTGGTACTTGGGCGGTGGTAATGACAACATCAGAGTTTTTGACGTGTTCGGCGACTAGTTCTTGGGTGCGTTTTTTACTATCTTCGGAAATTTCTTTGGCGTAACCACCCGCAGCCACGGTTTCTTCTTCTAGTTTGACTTCGACGAATTTCGCACCTAAGCTTTGTACTTCTTCTTTAACTGCTGGGCGAATATCAAAGGCTTCTACGACTGCGCCTAATCTTCTAGCAGTTGCGATCGCTTGCAATCCCGCTACACCTGCTCCCATAATAAATACTTTAGCTGGTGCGATCGTCCCCGCCGCAGTGGTTAACATCGGGAAATATTTTGGTAAGGCCGCAGCCGCAATTAATACAGCTTTGTAACCCGCTAGTGAAGCTTGGGAAGATAAAGCATCCATGCTTTGCGCCCTTGTAGTACGGGGAATTAATTCCATACTCAAAGCTGTAATTTGCCGATTTGCCAATTGTTGCGCTATTACGGGATTACCCAAAGGATTGAGGAAGCTAATTAAAACAGATCCGGCCTTGAGTAATTCAATCTCTGATCGTCCATCTTCTCTTTCCTGGGGAGGGCTGACTTTGAGCAAAATATCCGCTTCTCCCCATAATTTGGCAGTATCAGCTACAACTGTCGCTCCTGCTGCTTCATAGTCAGAATCACTGAAAAATGCTTTTTCTCCCGCACCTGTTTCTACAAAAACCTCTAAGCCTTGTTTGACTAATCTGGACACGGTGTCGGGAATTAATGCTACACGACGTTCACAAACTTCAATTTCTTTAGCAACTGCTATTCTCATGCAATCTCCTGAAGATAAATACCTAAATATCTACTAACTATGGAATTTCTCTGTTGATGAAGGATTCACCGCACTTATAGAGCATAGGTGATTAATCTCAGCCCTCAGTTTTTCTAGTAGATTTCACCTTGAACTTTGTCTTTCCCACTCTTCTTTTCTCCAAGCAAAGCTTCACTCTGCCGCTTACATAAGTCACAATTCCAGATATTTGCACACAAACTAATTTACTTATTGCACATCTTATGGTGATTTTCTGATGTTATATCTATGTCTTCAGATTATTTTCGGGATTGATAATGTGGAGTCTTTTTGGTTGGCATCTTGAAGTATTCATCAAATTTCGTCAGATTGATATTTTTCCAATTAATTCTTAATTATTTAAACTTTCATTGCTGTTGTTGAAAACTTTACAAAGTCCACAAAAACTAACAATTAGTGTTGTAGTGTAAATGAATACTGGAGTTTGCTCAGTAAAATACACAGCTTTTCAAAATAGAATATCCTGAATTTTAGTTAGTATGGCTAACTTCTGGAGAGTTTGAACTTAAGTACAACTTTGCTAGGACTTACGCACTCAGCCAAGTTGAGAACGGTAGAATAGGCATTTCAACTTATGGAGAGATTCTTCGCTGCGCTCAGAATGACAGTTTTCCGTTTCAGTGCGTGAGTCCTGTTCGCGTAAAATGCTGGCGAATTGAGGATAGAAGTTTATACGCAAAGGTAAGTGCAGAGGTACACAGAGAATTCGCTCCGAATGAATAATGGAATGTCTTCACTGAGTTTTTTTATAAAACAGGAACTACGTACATAGGTAGGATGAATCTTTTACGAAAAAAAGGCACTTTGGCTTTTATATATCGTCTATTCTGATGAATACAGTAGTAAAGTTTAGTTAAGAATACTAACTCTCTGTTACTTAAGATCATAATTTACCATTTCCTAGAGGAAGCATAACTATGCGACGTGTACTTTCTGCCTTGGCTGTAACTGGCTGTTTATTGACAAGTCTTCCGGCTATGACTTGGGCGCAGAGCCTACCTGGTTTAACGCTATTTAGCGGTGTCAAAAGAGAAAATCAGTTGCCCTTCCGGTTAGATTTTGGCGGTCAAACTAATGCCTGGGATAGATACATACTCAGACTTCCTGCCGAAAAAATGAAGTTGGCAGTAGCTCAATTTGCCATTACTTACCCCAAATATTACAAAGGCAGCTTTGACACCAAAAAAGTTGAAGTCATAGTCAAAGGAAAAAGCCTTCCCCTGTCTGAAGTGAAATGGGACAAAGAAGGGCGGGTGCTGGAGATATTTCCTGAAGAACCAGTACCAGCTGGTAGTAACGTTGAGTTAGTTTTAAATAACGTGCAGAATCCAACCTTTGGAGGGATTTACTATTTTAACTGTCAGGTTCTCTCCCCTGGAGATGTGCCACTACTACGTTATCTTGGCTCTTGGATTATTAGTATTTCCTAACCAGGGAACTCTTAACTCTGAACAGGCAGGAGAAAGATAAATACTCAATCCATTCCCCTGCGACTCTATCCAGAAATATGTTGAGATTGCCTGTAAAGTGGTACGATAGCAGATTGTGACTTTTTATAAAAATCGTCTAAGAGGAGAACGGTATGCAAAGAACGTTGGGCGGTACTTGCCGTAAGAGAAAAAGAACCTCTGGTTTTCGCGCTAGAATGCGGACACCAGATGGCAGAAACGTAATTAGCGCCAGAAGAAGAAAAGGTCGTCATCGTCTGAGCGTTTAGGGTACATTCAGTCAATAGAGCAACTGTGGCTTTGCCCAAAGCATATAGACTAAAATCCCGCAGGGATTTTCAGGCAGTTTTCCGGGAAGGAATTCGGTGTCATAGCTCTCATTTCACTTTGAGAGCTTTAAAGCCGTCGCGTTCAAAAGAACCTTCTTTGGATACTGCCCCTGCAACTACACAAGTAAATGGCAATAAAAATTTAGCCAGTACGCAAATTGGCATTTCCATTAGTACCAAAGTCAGTAAAAGGGCAGTAGTTCGCAACCGAATTAAACGCCAAATTACAGGTGCTTTGTATCAATTATTGCCTAAATTATCCCCAGGATGGCGGCTAGTATTGATTGTGAAGCCAAAGTCAGCAGAATCTGAGTGCGTAAGCCAACAATTTCTGCAAGAATTAGAGCAGTTGTTGGCAAAAGCTGAGGTAATAAATGGGCATTCGTGAAGAAATTTATTATGAGGGTGGTCCCCATATTGGGGATTTAATTCTCAATCTGCTGATTGGTCTAACCGTGATTGGTCTACCACTAACTGTTGGGGCAATTGTGAGAGCGTTATGGCTACGTTTCCGCATTACTGATCGAAGAGTTGGTGTAACGGGTGGTTGGCTGGGACGCGATCGCACAGACGTAATTTACTCAGAAATAGTCAAAATCGTCAAAGTCCCTCGTGGCATTGGCATCTGGGGAGATATGGTACTAACTCTCAAAAACGGTACTCGTTTAGAAATGCGGGCTGTTCCCAACTTCCTAGAAGTTTATGACTACATTAATGAAAGAATTGCTGCTAAAAACCCAGAATATAGCAGTTCTAAGTAGTTACAGTGCCGAGTTAAATACTTTCTCATTCTTACTTGATGATTTATTAACTCAGCCACCCAATTTAGCATTCTCTTTTCATATCATGTGCGGCTATCCGTAGCTAAGGGTAGTCGCTAACAAATCACGATTTAGATAAATTAGATTAAGTTCAGTTAACAGTACCTCAGGTTGGATTCAGAATAATGGATTTTGGTATCGGGTTCCTCTCGAACAACGTGATGCTGCCAATCATAGATTTTTTCTATGGTATTGTGCCTAGCTATGGATTGGCTATAGTTGCCTTGACATTGATAATCCGCTTTGCGCTCTATCCCCTGAGTGCTGGCTCCATTCGGAGTATGCGACGAATGCGGATTGTGCAACCCTTGATGCAAAAGCGGATGGCAGAAGTCAAAGAGCGTTATAAAGATGATGCTCAAAAGCAGCAAGAGGAAATGGTCAATGTTCAAAAAGAATTTGGCAACCCATTAGCCGGATGCTTGCCGCTGCTGTTACAGATGCCAGTATTACTAGCACTGTTTGCCACTTTGCGGGGTTCACCATTTGCGGGAGTTAATTACTCCGTTAACTTGCAAGTCTTCCCTGCCGAACAAATCGAACAAATTCAACCCCAAGCCTTTGCCACTCCCCCGCAAAACATTTATATTGCTGATGGAGATCACACAAAAATTACTGCTATTCTTCCCAGTGGTAACAAATTGGCTGTGGGAGAAAAAACTAAGATTCAATATCAGACAATTGAAGGTAAACCCTTTGATTTGCTCTTAGCAGAACATCCAGAAACTAAATTAACCCCTGAATGGAAAATCATGAAAGGGGAAGAAAGGGTCAAAATTGATGCTGACGGCAATATAGAAGCCTTACAGCCAGGAGAAGTGACAATTCAAGGCTCAATTCCTGGACTGGCGGCAGATAAAGGATTTCTCTTCATTGATGCTCTAGGTAGGGTAGGCGCACAAGATCCAGATGGCACAATCCACTGGGATATTGTAGCGATGATTGTCTTCTTTGGTATCAGTCTTTACGTCAGCCAATTGCTTTCAGGGCAAAATTCCAGCGGTGGAAATCCCCAGCAGGATACAGTTAATAAGATTACCCCAGTCATCTTTTCGGGAATGTTTCTGTTCTTCCCGCTACCAGCTGGTGTACTGATGTACATGGTAATTGGTAACGTTTTCCAAACTCTGCAAACCTACATTCTTTCCCGTGAACCTCTATCTGAGGAATTGCAAAAGATGGTAGAAGTGCAGGAGAAGGAAAAAGAAAAAGAAGCTGCAAGCGCAGACCAAAAGACGTTGCCCTTTGAGCCAAAAAGTTCTAAGAAAAAGGCTACAGGCTGATTATGAGTGATATTTCCATGCAGCGTGGTGAAGAATGGTTAAAGCAACTGCTGCAACTCATTGGTGTTTCTACTAATGTTAAAGGTAATTTAGGGTCTGCTCCAGCTATCGGAGCAGATTCTCCTGAACCGGATAGCCACTGGTTGACAATTGAGCAAACCAATTTGATGCCGGAACAAATCAGGATGTTAATAGGTGCTGGTGGTTCTGTGTTAGATGCGATGCAGTATTTAGCAAATTCGGTGCTGAATCTGAACGAACCAGAGGATGAGCAAGCATCTTATACCATTGAATTAAATGGCTACCGCATCAGACGACAAGCGGAAATTAGCAATTTAGCTGAAATTGCGGCTCAAGAAGTGCGCTTTTCTGGTCGAGAGGTGGAAATAAAATCTCTCAGTTCGGCTGAACGGCGACAAATTCACAGCTTTTTGAAGGATTTTCCTGATTTAGAAACCTTCAGCCGTGGCAAGGAACCTCATCGCCATTTGGTGGTTCGTCCTGCGACTGAACCACCAACAGATCCTGGTTATGAGAGCTAAAATAAGAGATGTAGTGTCAGCAATTTTGCTGATGATCAACTGTAATTTTTCGTGAGGATTTCTCACAAATCCTATGGACGCTATTTTTATTCCGCAGCTAACTAAAGCCCCGGAGCGAACAGAGGAAATTCAAGTTAATGAGTCTCTGCCTGGTCTGGAAACTTTAACCCCTGTGCGTGGAACTATCCAAGTTCAGCATCAGGGTACTTATTTAGAGGTATCCAGTAAGGCAGAAACAATTATCACTTGTACCTGTAATCGCTGCTTGCAGCAATATAATCAACGGTTGGCTGTTAATACTAAAGAAATTATTTGGTTAGAGGAAAATGCTAATCAAGCGGAACACTTACCTTTAGAAATGGAAGTGGCTGTAGAAGATTTAGTAGAAACGGTATCACCTACTGGTTATTTTTATCCTAGTGAATGGTTGTATGAGCAGATGTGTTTAGCTATTCCGCAGCGTCAGTTGTGCGATCGCAATTGTCCTGGTATTTTAGATACTGTTGCTAGTTCTGAGGAGATTGTTGATAGCCGTTGGGCTTCTTTGCAAAGCTTGAAAAAGCAACTTCCAGAATAGTAAAATTAACTCAAATTCCCTACTTGAGTTATGTGCAGTGAAACCATATATTTTTCTGCGAATTAGTTTGGGTTTTACGTGGAAAACCTTATCAATTTAATCACACTAAACTTGATCCAACTAATAAACATTCTTTAACAACTTTGGAGCAAAGGAAAAAAATTTTCTATTGCTCTTTTTTTCTTGTTCTTTTAAATCTTGATAAATCGCCTGTAAGTCATTGTTAAATCGACTAGAATGGGCTTCTCTAATTTGATAAATTTCTTGTATAATCGGATCTTCCCACATATATTATATATCAATTATTCAGAAGTTAAATACAATGAACAACTACAGTAATTGTTTATGATAACAAACCAACCTGTTGCTATTGATTTATTCGCGGGTGCGGGAGGCTTTGGTTTAGGTTTTAAGATGGCAGGTTTTTCTATTCCTATATCTGTTGAAATTGATGCTTGGGCTTGTGATACACTGCGTTATAACCAGCCTGAAATGACAGTTATTCAAAATGATATTCGTAATTTTAACACCCTAAATAGTGTTAAAGATATCTGTCTCTACAAGCCAGACATTATCATTGGTGGTCCTCCATGTCAAGGTTTTAGTATTGCTGGTCCAGCCGAAAAAGACCCGCATGATCCTAGAAATACTTTATTCATTAACTTTGCTAAGTGGATAAGTTTTCTGGAACCTAAAGCATTTGTTATGGAGAATGTGAAAGGTTTACTATCACGCAAAAATGCTGAAGGTGTCAAGGTAATAGATATCATTAAGAAAACTTTTGAAGAACTCGGATATTTTGTAGAAGTATGGTTACTCAATTCTGCTGAATATGGTGTACCACAAATTAGAGAGCGTGTTTTTATTGTCGGAAACAAACTAGGTCAGAAATTAGGTATACCGAAAAAAACACATTCCCTTGATTTATTAAATATTAATAGTTATCAATTATCGTTTGAGGAAATAAATTTAATCCCTGCTATTAACTTATGGGATGCAATATCAGATTTACCACCACTTAAGGCGCGTGAAGGTAAAGAAGAACAATCTTATATATTAGAATCTCAAAATCACTATCAGAACTGGATCAGAAATGGGGGCAAAATACTCTATAATCATGTAGCTATGGAACATTCTCAGAGGTTAGTAGAACGTTTTAAACAAATCAAATGGGGTGAATGTAGTTCAGATGTCCCAAAAGAATATGGTGCTAAACGCCGTAGTGGAAATGGTGAATTATCTAATAAAACTTATGATCAAAATAACCGACGTTTAAATCCCTCTAAACCAGCACATACCATAGCTGCTTCCTTTTATGCAAATTTTATCCATCCTTTCCAGCATCGTAATTTAACAGCCCGTGAAGGTGCGCGTATTCAATCTTTCCCTGACACTTATCGTTTTTTAGGAAAGAAAACTGTTGTATCTCATAAGTTATTACAACGGGAAAATAGATTTAATGAAAAGTTTCTTTGTCAGTACAATCAAGTAGGTAATGCTGTACCACCTCTTCTTGCTAAAGCAATTGCACTTCATCTTCAAGAAACATTAAAACTATGCCCACAACTGATAGAAACCCTTTAGTTCATGGTTCAAATCTGGAACAAAAGGAGAAACACCGCACAAAATACAGAGATGCTGATAGTAAAAAATATCTCCGAGAGATTAGAATTGAGTATGATAAATGGCACTTAGCTAATGTTAAATTAGTGGGTCCGACATCAACACCATCTGATAATGATGATGCAATTATTTCTAAAAGGTTAGAACTTTTATCAACATATAAGGATTTTTTAGATCAACAACATTATGCTGAGAAGTTTGATTCGCGCTCAAATCTTCACTCTAGTGTGTTGGAAGAATTTCTTTATTATTTATTTCGAGATTTAGCAAAAGATTTTGGAGAAAATGCTCTCATTGGAAAATCTCATACTTTCAAAGATATTTTCTTTGTTCCTCCAAAATATGCTGAGATGTTGAAACGTCCCTATGCACGTATTGAAAAAAAAGACCATGATTTTGTGATTGGTGCAACTATTGAAGCATCATTTGAAGCAGTTACACCACCAGAGGAAGAAGAAAATCCTGGTGAAATGCTGACAATTGTTAAAGAAGAACCTGAAAACTACTCAGAAGTTACAGTTACAGGTAACACAGAAACTCATATTTTTGATATTCCAGTTATTGTCATTGAATGTAAAACTTATCTTGATAAAACTATGCTGGAAGGTTCATCACGAGCCGCAGAGGACTTAAAAGCAAGAAATCCCAATAGTTTGTATATTGTACTAATGGAGTGGATAAAGTTGACAAGTGATGTCAATCTTCGGAAGTACAAGGTTGATCAGATTTATGTACTACGTCAGCAGAAAAACACTGACCGAGAATTTAGGTATGAAGAAAAATATATTAAAAATCCAATTAATCCAACTGTAGTTCAACATTTATTCCATAAAGTACGGAAGCATTTAACAATGGACTGGACTGGAGGAATTGAATATGGAATACAGCGCGGTTGGTTAATTGAAGAATAGTTATGTAACAGCATTCAATAGAAACTAACTACTTATAGCTACCTTATGAACTTCCGTGACGAATTTAAACTCCTCCTCCGCGCCCGCTACCCGCTGATTTATATCCCCACCTACGAAGAAGAACGAGTAGAAGCTGCTATCCGCGAAGAAGCCACAAACCAAGGAAATCGCCCCGTTTATACATGGGATTTTGTCGATGGTTATCAAGGAAACCTCAATGATGTCGGCTTTGGAAAACGCAACCCGTTACAAGCTTTAGAATTTATCGAAAAATTACCAGCTTCCGCCCCAGCAGTCTTGATTCTCCGGGATTATCACCGTTTTTTAGATGATGTCGCTATTTCTCGCAAACTCCGCAACTTAGCCCGACTCCTCAAATCCCAACCGAAAAATATTGTTTTATTATCGCCACGTATTGCTATTCCTGACGATTTAATGGAAGTGTTGACGGTGGTTGAGTTTCCCTTACCCGCAGCACCGGAAATTAAAGCCGAGGTAGAACGGTTATTACAAGCTACTGGTAACTCTCCATCTGGTAAATTTCTCGATGATTTGGTGCGTTCTTGTCAAGGTTTATCTATGGAACGGATACGCCGAGTTTTAGCAAGAGCGATCGCATCCCACGGAGAATTACAACCAGAAGACGTTGATTTAGTTTTGGAGGAAAAACGCCAAACTATCCGCCAAACCCAAATCCTGGACTTTTACCCCGCCACTGAGCAGATATCTGATATAGGAGGACTTGATAACCTTAAAGACTGGTTAATTCGTCGGGGTGGTTCATTTACAGAAAAAGCGCGACAGTACGGATTACCGCACCCCCGTGGGTTAATGTTAGTGGGAATTCAAGGAACAGGTAAATCATTAACAGCCAAAGCGATCGCACATAATTGGCATTTACCTCTGTTACGCTTAGATGTAGGGCGTTTATTTGGCGGTTTAGTCGGCGAATCAGAATCCCGCACTCGCCAAATGATTCAAGTAGCAGAAGCCCTCGCACCTTGTATTTTATGGATTGATGAAATTGACAAAGCCTTTTCCGGTTTGGGTAGTAAAGGTGACGCAGGAACAACTAGCCGCGTATTTGGAACATTTATCACCTGGTTAGCAGAAAAAACATCCCCCGTGTTTGTCGTCTGTACCGCTAACGATATCCAAGCCTTACCCCCAGAAATGTTACGGAAAGGGAGATTTGATGAAATTTTCTTTGTCGGTTTACCCAGCCAAGAAGAGAGAAAAGCAATTTTTAACGTCCATTTATCCCGATTGCGTCCCCATAACTTGAAAGCCTATGACATTGATAGGTTAGCTTATGAAACTCCTGATTTTTCCGGTGCAGAGATTGAGCAAACCTTAATTGAAGCAATGCACATCGGATTTAGTCAAAATCGTGACTTTACCACCGATGATGTTTTAGAATCAGCCAGTCAAATCATACCTTTGGCGCGAACTGCGGTAGAGCAGATTCAAAAATTGCAAGAATGGGCTGCTGCGGGGAGAGCGCGTCTAGCTTCCAAGCAGAATCCATTGAGTGATACCTTTGGTAAACAGCGCTAACCAGATAATAATTTAGTCAATAATACTTAATCAATAGTTCATCCTTAATCATGAATTAATATGGACTATTGATTTAGTGGTTTTGAGGTTCTCACTATGATTGTTGGTGTATTTAAATATATACTTGGTTTTTTATTAGCGATCGCTGTCTTATTAGGTAGTGGACTGACAATAGCTCTCTATTTTGTCAATCGTACCGCCATACCCCCAACAAGACCCACATTTGCTAATGATAATCCCAAGCCGAAACCAGCGCAAGCAAAAGCAACCCCGGTAAAAGCAACCCCTACTGCTACTCCTACTTCCACCGCTACTCCTACACCTACTCCCACAGAATCACCCAAGTCATTACCACCAGGGGCTTACCAAGGTTTAGTAACTTGGCCTCAAGGCTTGAGTATGCGAGATCAACCCACTATGGATGCAAAGAGTGTGGGTGGAGTTTCTGCTAATCAAAAAGTGATCATTTTAGAAGAAAGCCAGGATAAAAACTGGCAAAAAATTCGTGTTGAAGGTAGTGATCAAGAAGGTTGGGTAAAAGCAGGTAACACTAAAAAAGTAGAATAGTAAGAAGGGCAGTATACTCACCATGCAAGGGTTAATTAATTGACATAATTAGATGCAACTACATAAGAGTTACTCACCCGTTGTTGTTGATATTTTGTCAGCATGATTGTCGCGTCATCAGCTGATAAAGGATGACTAAAAAGATACCCTTGCATAACTTCACATTCCAGAATTCGCAATACATTCAATTGTTCTTCTGTTTCTACTCCTTCGGCAACTACTGCTAAATTTAGTCCATGTGCTAAGGCAATTATGGCTGTTGTAATAGCTGTCTGATTATCACCATTAGCCAAATCACGCACAAAGGACTGATCAATTTTTAAAGAATGGATAGGAAAGTCTTTTAGATAACTGAGAGAACAATATCCCGTACCAAAATCATCTATAGATATAAATACTCCTATATTATCTAATCCTCTTAAAATTTTTTGAGTCAATTTTACATCTTGCATAGCCACAGTTTCAGTAATCTCTAATTCCAAATACTTAGGTTCTAATTTGGTTTCTGATAGTACCTGTTCAATCATGCTAACTAAGTTTGGTTGCTGAAATTGTCTAGCTGAAAGATTGACAGCTACTGATAGATATGGTAATTTAAGATTCTCTTGCCAAGCTTTGTTTTGTAAACAAGCAGTTTTTAACACCCATTCAGAAATTGGTAAAATCAATCCAGTTTCTTCAGCAATAGGAATAAAAGTGGCGGGAGGAATCAAACCTAATTCTGGATGTTGCCAACGTAAGAGAGCTTCCATTTTAGTGATTTCACCAGTAGAGCTATTTACCTGTGGTTGGTAGAACAGTTTAAATTCTTCTCGCTCTAAGGCATAGTGCAAGCTATTTTCTAAAATGAATAATTCTGGGGCTTGGGAATTGATAGCTGGGTGATATAACTTGTAGTGATTACGTCCCTGCAATTTCACACGAGATAAAGCTGCATCAGCATTTTTAATTAGGGTATCGGCATCTTCTCCATGTTGGGGATAGAGCGCAATTCCAATACTAGGACTAATATTTAAATGGTAACTTTCTATCTCAAATCCTTGTTTAAAAGCTGCAAATATCCGCTTTTGGATGACATCAATATCGTTGATGTCGCTTATTTTTTGTAACAAAATAATGAACTCATCACCACCCCAACGACCGATTATATCACCGACACGCAGACATTGTTTTAAGCGTTGAGCAACCAGTTGTAATAATTTATCCCCAATCCCATGACCTAGACTATCATTAACTTTTTTGAAGCGATCTAAATCCAAAAAACACACTGCTAAGTGATGATTTTGATGAACTTTTTCCAAAGCTGTAATGAGTAAATCATTAAATAATACTCTGTTTGGTAAATTAGTCAAAATGTCATGCAAAGCTTGATAGTTAATTGTTGCTGATGCTAATTTTTCAGCAGTGATATCACGAAAACTCCAAACTCTCCCAATATTTTTTTCACCAATATGTTGTAGTTGAAAATGAGGATTAAATACTCTTCCATCCTTAAAAAAAAGGGTATCATGAATTTGTTTATCTGGGTGATTATTTAATTCTCTTAATATTTTTAGATAATATCTAGGATTTTCTACCTGTTTGAGCGCAAATCTCAATATCTGTCTATAATTACCTGATTTAAGTAATAACTCAGGAATGTTCCACATCCGCAGAAAATTTTGATTAAAGCTAACAATTTTATTTAGATTATCCAAAATTAAAATACTGTCTGTAGTAGATTCTAAAGCTGCTTTTTGTAAAGCTAGTGATTTTTCTAATTCAATTTGTATATTTTGGCGTTCGGAAATTTCTCTTTGTAATTTTTCTGCCAAAGAGGATTCCGTTATATATATATTGTGAGTTCGATATTTTTTTTCTTGTTGATTAATAAATTTTGAAACTAGAAGATTTAAAATAATTAAAGCAACAAGTTGAATTCCTATACAGGTGATTACCCCAACCATCAAAGTCATTATATTAGCCTTTGCTCTAGTAGAGTGCTTCTGATTTTATGATTTTTGTATTTTTGATGTTGCATAATTAATCTCTTTTATTTATACCCTAGTATCGCCTGGTAAAAATAAATATCCAGTGAAAAAAGTTTAAAAAGCTGATCAATCTTGCTTTCTTGCCTCCTGCCTCTTTGCACTAGCACACGTATTATCACTAGTAGATAACGAAAATGTCAAGATAATTGGCAGAAAATACTCATTTTTTATACCATAAATAAGCGATATCTATGGACGCTACATACAGCAGAATATGGCTTACGCCACGCTACGCTTAATTTTAGGGAAAAGATTAAAGTATTAAAT
This sequence comes from Anabaena sp. WFMT, assembly GCF_051781005.1. Lineage (NCBI taxonomy): Bacteria > Bacillati > Cyanobacteriota > Cyanophyceae > Nostocales > Nostocaceae > Anabaena > Anabaena sp. WFMT. Next base: position 294,611 of record NZ_JBPWOA010000017.1, read on the forward strand.
TAACAAAGATATCTGTGATCCTTGCTGTGTTTTATTAACTTCGATCCGGGCTTGAAAGGCTTCTTTGAGGTGGGGCATATGTGTTACAGTGAGGATACAGGCGAAATCTGTAGCGATCGCATTAATGGAAGCTATCAAGCGATCGCACCCTTCCGTATCCTGAGTACCAAACCCTTCATCTATAATCAGTAATTGCAACGCTGCACCAGCACGCTGCGCTAATAACTTCGCTAAAGCCAAGCGAATTGCAAAATTAATTCTAAACGCTTCTCCCCCAGAATAAGTTTCATAAGCTCGCGTCCCCCTGGCATCAGCAATTAAAATATCTAAAGTGTCTATCAACTTAGCATTTTTCTTACTTGACTTCCCACTCCTTCCAGCCTTCTGTGTAACAAACTGCACGTGTAATTGATTTGCACTCAACCGCGAAAGTAGTTGATTTGTCTCAGCTTCCAATTGCGGTAACACATTTTCAATCATCAAAGCTTGGATACCATTTTTACCAAAAGCTTGCGCTAATTCCTGATAAACCCGCTGCTGCTGCTTGCAAGATTGCAATTGTTCCTGTTCTTGCTCATACTGAATTTGCAGCGTTTCCAATTGATGTATTAACTGTTCCAAACGCCCTAAATTAGCGATTTTTTCATCAAGTTCTCGTCTACGAATTGCTATTTGCTGTTCTAAAGCATTAATTTGATCAACAGGATTAGCTGTTAATTTTAACTGCTCAACAATACTATCAATTTGACTAGCTAGATTTTGCTGATCTGCTAATCTAGTATTTTGAGAACTTGCCAAATCTTGCAATCTGGTTTGTAATTGAGGATACTGTTGCTGTGCAGACAAAAATTGTTGATAACGCAACTGCCAAGATTGAGACTCACGCACAGCTTGACGGAGATGATTGTGCTGTTCAGAACTATAATTAAGTTCGGCAAGTTGCACAGTTAAAGCTTCTATTTGTTTAGCAATATCAGAATCTGTTTGTTCAGACTGAATTCTCTCCTTCAACTGCTCAATATTAGCTTGCAATTCTGGCTTTCTGGCTGCTAATTGGGTTTGACGCTTAATTGCTTCTCTAATTTGCCCTTGTTTAATTTCTGCCCATCGACAACGCTCTACTTCATTTCTTGCTAAGGCGTGGTCTTGTTCACTATAGTTAAGTTGTTGCAGATATTCATCTAACTGCTGAAGTTCAGCTTGCTTATCAGGAGCATAATTACCTTGTAAAGAACGCTCTAAATGTTCTCGTTCTAAACCAAGTTGTCTTAACTGTTCTTGAATATCCGTAGTCGCTTGCAATTGTGCGGCTAATTGTCCCCTTTTTTCCCGCAAAGTATCATAAACCGCTAATTGTTGCGATATTTCCCGATATTCCTGTCTCAATATCTGAATTTCTTTATCTGAAACCGCCATTTGTTCCCGCACTACCCAAAATTGCCCTTGGGTATCTTCATATTCAAGTTGAGTTTTTTGGATAACTCGACTCCAATGATGTTCATCTAAAGGACGTTCGCACAAAGGACATAACGCATCTGGATTTTGGAGCATTTGCAATTTCTGCTCTAGTTCCCCCAGTAATTTTTCGTAGTCTTTCTGTGTAGTTCGTAACCGTTCGATAAAGTGCCGGCGTTCCTGTCCTTTTTCCTGTACCCGTTGCAAATAAACCCGCTTCTTCTCCAGTTCTTCAATTTGCACACCTACATCCATCACAGCTTGCTGTAGTTGGGGTTGACGACGATTTTGGTTTTGGAGTTGGTTTTCTGTATTTTGCAGTTGTTCTAGTCGTGCTACTAATCCAGCATGGGTGCGATCTAATTGAGTTTGTAAAGTGGCTCTTTGTTGTAACAAAGGATTCACTTGCATTTGCAATTGATCTAAATGAGATAAATGATTGCGTGCGGTAGCTAATTGAGCTAAAGCTGTCTCTACTTCTGGGGATTTAGTGAGAGTTTGTTGAATTTCTCGCTCTTGTTGCTCTAGAGCTTCTAATTGAGCTTGAGATTGTTGTAGTTGACGCTCAAGGGTTTGAATTTGTTTATTCAGTTGTTGTTGCTGTTGTTGTCGTAAGCCAGTCGCTTGGGTATGTTGAGCAAATTTAGTAGCAAAAGCTTCTTCTTGAGATTGCAGACTTTGATATTCAGCGTATCCTGTTGTAATTTCTGATTCCTGATTGAGAGTAGTTTCTAAATCTGCTAACTGAGATTGTACCGTTAATTGTTCTTTGTGCAAGCGATCGCAATCTTGGCTCAGATTTTGGTATTGTTGCCTTACAAAACTCAATTGCTGTTCCCAGCTTTGACGTTGGTGTTGAACAACTTGCAAACTTTGTAATTGAATATTATCAAAAGCTTGCTGCTGTTGCAGTTTATCCAGTTGAACTTCCAACTCTACTCTTTGCGCTTGTGTCGTCTCCCGTTGTTGGAGTTGAGTTTTAATTTGTTCCAAAGAACGCTCTAACTCTTCCAGTCTGCCTTTATACTGTTTAGAATAATCCTTAGCTCGTTCTTCTAATTGATCATATTGATTGAGTTTTAATAACTCCGCTAAAATTTCCTTGCGTTCTGTGGGACGCTTAAGCATGAATTCATCTGCTCGTCCTTGACGTAAGTAAGCCGAATTAATAAAAGTATCGTAATCGAGCTTGATATGTTGTAAAATCACATCTTGGGTTGCTCGTACCCCTTTACCAGTAAGAGGACGAAAACCAGCAGGAGTTTCAATTTGAAATTCGAGTATACTAGTTGCACCCCTAACGCGGGTACGAATTACTCGATATGTTTGTTGGTTATTGTGAAAAATAAAATCAACTCTGACTTCTTTTGCACCAGAATAAATCACATCATCTTCAACAGTGGCGCGGCTTTCACCCCAAATTGCCCAAGTAATTGCTTCAAGTAAAGAAGATTTACCCGCACCATTAGAACCACAAATACAAGCCGTATGCAAACCGCCAAAATCTAAAGTTGCATCACGGTAACTAAGAAAATTTTTGAGGATAAGTTGTACAGGGATCATTCAGGCTATATCGACATATCTAAAATTTTAATAATTAACAGTACAGATGCACTTCTTTGTTAGTTTAGCGATTCAAAGAGCAGGTTTCTAGTCTTAAAGACATCAATTTTACAAAAATTTACAATATATTGACTTATTTTTTCTCTATTTGATGATTGGAAGAGAAATCAATCAAGAAAAATTGTAGGGTGGGTTAGAACGGTAGTTCGTAACCCACCTTAAAATTAAGGGACAATGGTGGGTTACGCTACAAACGACTCATAGGTTAACTAAAAATGGAACCCCTCTCCAAACCTCTCCCCGTAAACGAGGAGAGGCTTAAAACTGAGTTTTTTTGTCAAGGAAAAGTACAATTCCTAACCGTTTTGAGTATACGCTGCGCTAACCCACCCTACAATTTTTGAGTAATGGCGTGAAAATGTTATTATTCTGAGTAAGTAAGGTCTGTCACCAAGCATCAGTGCAAACATTGTCAATCTGGGGAGAAACAGCAACAATGACTCAGACTCTACAGAAAGAAGTCACATTAGACGAATTTATTTCCTGGTATCCAGAAAACACGGATCACCGTTATGAGTTGCATGATGGAGTAATTGTGGAAATGCCAAAACCACAAGGTAAGCATTCTAAACTCGCAGGCTTTATCTCTGGTAAGCTATTTGTTGAAATTCAGCGATCGCAATTACCCTTCTTTATACCTAGAGAATGTATCATCAAATCTAGAGCCGGGAAATCTGGATATGAGCCAGATGTGATAGTTTTAGATGAAGCAGCCCTTGTCAACGAACCAAGATGGGAAGCAGAATCAATCATCACACAAGGAAATTCAGTCAAATTAATCATTGAAGTTGTCAGCACAAACTGGCGTGATGATTCTTTCAAGAAACTGGGTGAATATGAAGAGTTAGGTATTTCCGAATATTGGATTTTTGATTATTTAGCCTTGGGTGGAAGAAATTTCATTGGGAATCCTAAACAACCGACTATTTCTATTTATGAATTAGTAGAAGGAGAATATCAAGTTACTCAATTCCGGGTAGATGAAACGTTAAAATTGCCAACATTTCCAGAACTGAATTTAACTGTTGAGCAGATTTTTCAACTTTGATAAAGATTGAGTGATAAAGGGACTTCATTCGGCATCAATACTATTACCAATTGCAGAAATAAAACCCCATAACAGTAAATAATATCTGTAATTTTTTACTACTCCTTTTTCAGTGTAAGAGTACTTATCTTCTTACTTCCTTCTTTCTTCGCGTCCTTTGCGTCTTCGCGGTTCATTTAATCGGTATTTTTTTGGTGGAAAGGGAGTAACTCAACTGTATTATTCTATAAGTTACTCAATGTAATTCAATATCTGACCTCTCTCTTTGTAGGAGAAAGGCTTTGAAGTGTAAAACCTATTTTAAATCTGTCGGTGGACTGTCATTACTCCAAGCCCACCAAACATGGCCACAATGACAATGGTAGAATTCTTGCCACTTACGACGATGATCTGCTGTGCTGACAGGCGATTTATGCAGTCACTAAAGATTCATCTTCTTCCCAGGTAAACAAAGGTTCAAGTTCACCTGATTCATAAAAAGTGATTGCAGCTATTAAGCATTGGGGTAAATTAACACAAATTTTCGCAGGATAATTTCCTGTTTGTCCACCCACAGTTAATTTTTGAATACCGTTATTTGCATTTATTAATGCTTGATAAAAAATAGATAAATTAGTTTTTTGAACAGAACTATGTGATGTAGCTATTTCATCGTCAACCGGATGTAAGAGAGAATAAAAAATCTCGTTATCTAAAGTAGTTGTAACAACATATTTACCTGCATTACCTCCACCAACCATCATATAGCTTTCATCATCAGCCTCTAAACTAACTAAGGTTTTAGTGATACCATCTAATTCACAAATAGCTGTTTTAATTTGTTGCCAACTGGGATTTTCAATGCAGTTTTCTTCATTTCTATTTCTTGTCCAGTTGTCTGTATATAATTTGGTGACAAACATTATTTCCTCCTTGTTTTTGGGGGTGTAACTTGGATTGTTTTACTACCACTGGGAGTAATAATTTCTAATTCTTCTATACCTAATTGATAAGCCATAGAGTTTACACCCCCTCTTAAACCGCAAGCATCACAAAGGTCTCTATCTACAACTAAACGAGCTTTTTTACCTGTAAGACCTGCATCTTTTACTTGCTGAAAAGCATCAGCTTCTGCATGAGTTCTAGTTATAGGGTTAACTTTAAAAGTGATTTGCCGAGGATAAGGATTACTCCCAGAATTGATGCCAAAAAAACTTTGACCATCTATTTCTAGTTTAGCAATTGTTGATTTATCTGTCTCACTACCAGCAGGAGGTAAACCAAGACGCTGCCTATATTCAGCCAAGTTATCAAAAATGCTGTTCGTTTTTCCTCTCTTTGATTTGATGATTTGATGTATCTAGCGTAAGGCATATTTGAGGCTTTAAATTGTTCAATTCTGAGCCTCCCAGTCCAAACTCGCTGGCGCGAATTTCAATTACAAACTATTTTAAATCTGTCGGTGGCCTGTCATTACTCCAAGCCCACCAAACATGGCCACAATGACAATGGTAGAATTCTTGCCACTTGCGACGATGATCTGCGGTGCTGACAGGCGATCGCCTATTTAGCCAAACTTCTACCGCTTCTCGACTACTGGAGTGACATTTGGGACAGCAAAATTCATAAGCGTGAATAGCCTGATCTGTCCATTCTGGTGGAGTGTGAGCAAAAGCATCCATATAATTAAAATCTTTGCAGTGAAGTCTTAGTAGTAATTTAATATACATATATTATTATGCCTAATAATGGACACGATGGAGCCAAATATTGAAATTCGCCGTTTATTAGATGTGATGCCGGCTTCTGGACGCATGATGACCAAAATCGTCAGTAAACCAGAGCAAAAAAAGGTCATATATGCGGCTTTTCCCTTACCCTGGAATCGAGAACGCCCAATATATATTAATTTCGATTTGTGGCGACGTTTAACTAAGCCGCAACGAGATTTGCTACTCCTACATCAGGTTAGCTGGTTGACTGGGGTGAGGTGGATAAAACCAGATATTTATCAAGGTGTGGTTTTAGCGGGGTTATTAGGTGGAGTGGTGGAAGCGGCTCAATCTGATGTGGTTGGTGTGGTTATCGCTGGGGGATTAAGTGCTTTCGCTGGGGTGCGGATATGGCGCATGAATCAATCACAAGAGTCAGAGATAACCGCCGATATAACAGCCCTTCGCATTGCCCAAAGACGGAATTATTCAGAAACAGAAGCCGCACAGCATTTGTTAACCGCCATCGAGACAGTAGCCAAGATAGAAGGGCGTTCTGGTTTAGACTTTAGCGAGTTAATTCGTTGTCAAAACTTGAGAGCGATCGCAGGTTTATCCCCCGCAGGTATTCCAGAAAATTATCAATAGATTTGAATTGGAGTAAAACGAAATTGACATTAGCATTGGGCATGATAGAAGTATACGGAGTTCCCGCAGCAGTGGAAGCAGCAGACGCAATGTGTAAAGCTGCCCGTATCACTTTTGTGGGTTATGAAAACACTGATTTAGGAAGAATTACGATTTTAATTCGCGGTGATATTGGCGAAGTGAATATGGCAGTAAATCAGGGGTTGGAATCGGTTTTAAAAGTGAATGGGGGTGAAATACTTTCCCATCACATTATTCCCCGTCCCCATGACAATTTAGAATATGTTTTACCAATTCATCAAAGTGCAAATATTTCCCAATTTAACGCCGATATTCGTTTTCCTCCTCCACTGAGTAGTTAGAATTTACTATAATTAGATACTTTATTTTTAAATATCAACTAATGTAAGAGTTTAGCAATGCTAAACCCCTACCATGACTTTAGTTTTTAACGGCTGCTAACCAAGCCTGTAAATCATTTAAACTGTTAAAATCTAATAATGCTTCACTCAAATTTTCCATTACAGGTAAAGCTAACACAGAAATAGAACCGCACATTTCTTCTGGTAATTCTCCAAATCGTTTTGTTAATTGTCTAATAACCAGATTTAAAGTTGCTTCTTCCCGTCCTTCTTCTCGCCCTTCTTGTTTAATTTCTCTGTAAGCGCGACTTCTTTCAAGTGAAATTCCCAGCATTACTTCAACCTCCCTTAAAGTAAGTTGTTCAAATTTGTACATCATTATCGTCGTGATCATCTCTATTATGACCTGACTTGATAAAGATGACCAAATAATTACTAATTCGTAATTCGTAATTCGTAATTAAAGAGGGTACAAGCCCCCATTAAATCTAGTCCGGTTACGGTAGAAATATAAATGAGATTCTGCAAATACTCTTTCATAAAGTTGTTCATCCTTTTGAAATTGTACCTCACAAAAATATACTATTCCCGGAGTTTCATTTTCCGGCGGTAAGAACACACCATTAATTTCAAATTTAGGTTCTTTTACTGCGACAGAATCAAATCTATAATTATCTGCGTTCTTTGGTGGTTGTGCTAATAGCTGAAATAGCACAGATGGATATTGTTGGAATAATTTATAAAAAATGGAATCTCTACGCATGAAGCACCTGATATATTCAATCTTTTAATTGATAAATGTCGATCTTCTTGAAGAAGATACCACACATACCTGTAATTTTTTATATATGATTTTATGATTTAGAATTCCTATATACTATATATAGTGATCATTGCCTACCTTATACCATTTTATCCAAGTCTTGTAATATTTACGAATTAAGAATTATGAATTCCCCATTTTCTCGTATGAATGCGATCCAATCGCCAATTATTCCCGTTGTTGGGGAACTCATCAAAAACTCTCCTGGCACAATTTCTCTCGGTCAAGGTGTAGTTCACTATAGCCCACCACAGGAAGCAATAGAACTCTTAGCAAAATTCCTCGCTGAACCAACAAATCATCTTTATAAAGCAGTTGTAGGTATTCCCGAATTATTAACAGTATTAACAGCAAAATTATCAAATTTTAACGGCATTGATATTAATGGAGCAAATTGTATTGTTGTCTCAGCAGGCAGCAATATGGGTTTTATGAATGCCATTTTAGCAATTACTTCTCCTGGTGATGAAATTATATTAAATACACCCTACTATTTCAATCATGAAATGGCGATTAAAATGGCAGGTTGTCATCCAGTATTAGTAGAAACAGATGAAAATTATCAATTAGTTCCTGAAGCAATAGCCCAAGCAATTACGCTAAAAACTCGTGCTATTGTGACGATTTCTCCGAATAATCCCACAGGGGTAGTTTATCCAGAAACAGCATTATATCAAGTTAATGAAATTTGTCGGGAACGAGGTATTTATCATATTAGTGATGAAGCTTATGAATATTTTACCTATGACGGAGTAAAACACATTTCACCTGGTGCATTTTTGGGAAGCAGTGAATATACAATTTCGCTGTATAGTCTTTCCAAAGCTTACGGTTTTGCTAGTTGGCGTATTGGCTATATGGTAATACCTCAACACCTGCTAAATGCGGTCAAAAAAGTGCAAGATACGATTTTGATTTGTCCCCCTGTGGTTTCCCAATATGCTGCTGTAGGGGCGTTGCAGGCAAAAGACGACTACTTAAGAGATCATATCAGAGCGATCGCACAAGTTCGGCAATTAGTTCTAAACACACTCAGTCAACTCCAAGGTTTATGTACCATTACCCCCGCAGACGGTGCTTTCTACTTTTTCTTAAAAGTGCATACGCAAATAGATGCTTTTGAATTAGTTAAAAGATTGATTCAAGAACATCAAGTAGCAGTTATCCCCGGTACTACATTTGGCATGAAAGACAGTTGTTATTTACGCGTTGCTTATGGTGCATTGCAACAAGAAACAGCAAAATTAGGGATAGAAAGATTAGTTAAAGGTATAAAATCAATTATATCTTGAATAAGTGGCTATATTTCAGCAACCAAATTTGAATAAGTCTTGTTAACTATTCAGTTAATCCATAAAGTGCTTTTATTAGCGATCGCAGAGGTATTAATTTTTAACCCATTTTGAGGGTTTAATCCCCTGCCTCTACAGGCAGCAAGTTTTATGTCGGGGTCTAAATCCCAGTTGCAAAACTTAATTACGAATTACGAATTACGAATTACGAATTACGAATTATTTTAATTGCCCAGTTGCCTGCGTGCTGCTGCTAAAATTAACCGGTGTTCTGCACGAGCGATCGCATTATATGTCCTTTCCACTGCTTCCGGTTCCACTGAAATAGAAGTAATTCCCCATTCCACCAACTTATCAATAATCTCTGGATACAGTGCTGGTGCTTGACCGCAGATTGAACAAGGAATCCCTCCAGCTTTGGCTGTTTTAATTAATTGAGCGATCGCACCCATAACCGCAGGATGACGCTCATCAAATATGTTTGCTAGTTCTCCTTGCTCTCTATCCACCCCTAAAATTAATTGCGTGAGGTCATTTGTGCCAATAGAAATACCTGCCGCACCCGCTTTAATATATTCTGGCAATAAAAACAGCACACTTGGTACTTCTGCCATTATCCATAATTGAAAAGAGGAATTCTGCGTTAACCCAGATTGCTCAACTTTATGCCGACAAAATACAAATTCTTCCACAGTCCGCACAAAAGGCAACATTAAATTTATATTACTATAACCGCTTTTTTGTACAGCCATCAAAGCTTTTAATTCTAATTCAAAAATTGCGGGATTGCGTACATAACTTAAAGTCCCATGTTCACCCAACATTGATTGTGATGAAGATTGTTTATTATCACTTAATGAAGGTAAATCTTGGGTTCTCCAATCCAAAGACCGATATAAAACCGGGCGTGGTGCAAAAGCCCGCGCAAATTTTTTAATCTGCTCAGATAGAGTTTCTAATAATTCTGTTTGTCTGCCACCCAAAAGCCAAGTATGAGGATTTTGTCCCTCCAAAATATTCAACATCATCAATTCTGAACGTAACAATCCCACACCATCTACAGGTAAACTTTGTACTTTTTCAATCAGGCTAGGTTGACTGAAATTAACCAATAGTTGGGTAGCAATCATGGGTAAGTTTTGAGCATTGCTAAATCCGTACTGAGACTGTTCTGACTTATCATGGTGTAGCACAGTGGTGTTTTTGTGTGATGAAATTTTCTCCCCATCAAAAACTTTATCACCCTCTCCTCTGCTACGATAAACCTCTCCCCTCTCACCATCAAGCAATATTAGTTCACCAGTTTGAATTAGATTAGTAGCATTTGTGGCGTTAACTACAGCCGGAATACCCAATTCTCTAGACAAAATTGCCCCATGACTGGTTAATCCACCTCTTTCTGTAATAATTCCCACTACTTCATGTAATAAAGGCAACCAATCAGGAGTGATAGCTGGTGCAATTACAATCACGCCCTTGGGAATTTGCGCTGGTTTGGGTTGGGAACTCACAATTACATAAGCACTAGCCTTCACACGTCCCCTAGCAGCCCCTATGCCTTTGAGGAAGTATAAGCTGGGAATTACAGATGGCGGGGTACTAACTTGAGTAATGTAGAGTTTGGGGTCTGAAGTTGCTTCGGTAATTGTCCACTTCATAGTTAACTTTGCACCTAGTTCACTCACTAGTTGATTACCTAAAATAATTACTTGTTGTAAGTGATTTTCTGATAAAGCATACTGTTTTTGTTGATACTCACTCAGTAGGGAGACAAGCAAACAATTGTTATCTGTTATTGATCTTGATCCAGATAGGGATTCCTCAGTAGCTATAGATGTAGGATCATGAACACGATAAGCGAGAATTTTATTTCCTAATTGTTGTTCTTTGACAACTCCTGTTTTTTCATGGATATAGTGTACATCTGGTAATACTTCGCCATTGGTAATTGCTACTCCTAATCCACAAGTGGCCTCAATTTCTGAGCTTAAGGCGTTAGCGTTGAATAAACCGGAAGCGATCGCATTTTCAACTGGTTGTACCAACACCGCCAAATTAATTTTTTGTAAATTAATACCTACACTCTGCCAATATAGTAGACTTCTGGCACGAAACAACTGACTCCACACTGCCTTTAATGCTTGAGCGATCGCTTCTTCATCACACACACAAAACACCGACTCTAGCAAGCCAGAAATATTTCCCTCCACCTGGGTAACAGATGATACCGCTAATGTTGGACGCAAAATTAAACATTTCTTTTCCCAGGTTCTCGCAGCTTCAAAAATCATACTCACCCAATGCTGTGGCACATGAGCCAAGATAATTTCCTCCCGCAAGCGGCCAGCCACCTGTTGAAGTTGTTGCCAATTAGCTACATCCAAATGTAAGGAAGAATAGGGCAAATCAGCAACTAAAGATTCCGAACTATTGAGGGTTTCTAGAAATTGCCGCCAAATATCTGCCGAAACTACAAAACCAGGCATTACTGGATAGCCCCGTTGCATAATTCTGCTCAAATAAAACGCTTTATCACCAACTTTGGCGCGGTCTTGTAATTTAATCTGGTCAAGCCAGTAGAGTTGTTCCACTCAATTAGTTAGGTGTCAGTTGTGGAGTTGCAATTATTATTATCGAAGGAGTTATATGTATTTGATCTAGACAATTAAGCTATTACTCATTTAATATCCTTTTTGATGCTACTTTGTGTTGATGGAATACCTGCAAGCTTTCCGTAGGAGCGATATCCGCAGGCAGTGCGCTCCACATCGTCACTTAGTTGTGCATTCCATCATACATAATTAAGGTATTTGGGCAAAATAAAAATACCTATCCTGGTAAATTAATTAAATAAGTACTTACACAAAAATATTTATACATTTTTCAAAAAAACAGAAATCGCTGTATTCCTTTACTGTTACCTTACTCAACTATATAATTTATTTTGCACGAGTACTTAATTTTGCTGAACTCAACCCTATGAATAGTCGTCAATTGACCGTATTAGTACTTGAAATTTTTCCATTATTAGAAATTATTCTTGAATAATCATATACTACATTTTGAAGTGCGGAATATGGGTTACTACATTGCCAGCAATGATTGGCTAAATATCTGCTTTCGACTATGTTTTGCATTGCTGATGGGTGGAATGATCGGCTTAGAACGTCAACTGAGAGACAAACCAGCAGGTTTACGAACTCATATGTTAGTGACTTTGGGTTCAGCCATATTTACTATTATTGCTATCCAAATAGGTGGAGAGGAAATCAGTCCCGATGCTCTCAGTCGTGTTATTCAAGGTATTGCTGCTGGAGTGGGCTTTCTCGGTACGGGAGAAATTTTGCGTTCATCTTCTCAACAACCTAAATTAGCAGAAATTCATGGACTTACTTCTGCGGCAGCTATATGGGTTGCAGCGTCTTTAGGCATTGCTTCTGGGTGTGGTTTATGGCAGCTAGGATTAATTGGTGCTGTGTTGACGGTTGTGGTTCTCAATCTTGTTAAAAAAGTAGAAAAATCTCATTAGTCAAACGTAAGAATTCAGGAGTCAGGAGTCAGGAGTCAGAATGCTTATGACATGAAGAATAGAGAGAAGTGAGATTTTATCAAAATCATCAAAGTTGACTAAAAAAGCTTTATTCTCCTGACTTTTGTATTTTCTATCCTGAATACTTACAGTAAAACAATTTTAGATTTTGAATCGACTCAAAAGATAAATTTGGAAGCTTTGATAATTAATGAACTATTAGTCATTTGTAAAAGTAAATAATGTCAGTGCCTTGGCAAAAATTTCTTCATCTGCTCTTGTTTGGAGAATTGATTTTACTATATTAATAAATTCAATATCAGATATATCGTCGTTGTTTATAGTTTTACTGGCTGCATAAAAATTAACATCATCAACAGATAATTCATTGGTAACACCTGTTTGTAATTTAGCATTGTCACTCTGCCAGGAAAGTGACTTACCACGTAATGTAAATTGAAACCAGATAATTTGCTCATTTTTTAATTCCAAAAAAATATCAAAATAAGGTTCTCCTCCTTGTAACCAAATTTTTACTGTATTTGCTTGTTGACATGGTTTCAGTAGCTTGGGTTCAATAGCTCTCAATGATGCACCTAATGATGCAATCTCGTCTTTATCTACAATATAATTTCTGTGATTCATATCTAAACTAGTTACCGAATAATTTAAGAATACAATTACCAAAAATAGAGAGAGAGAAATCTCAAATTCTTGATTTATAGCAACGAACAGGGTGGTGAAGACATCAATAAATGATAAAAATCTTCTATCAAATGGTTTTACTAATGGATGAGTATGAATTACTATAAATATGTAAGGATTCAGGATACAGAATGTTTGATATGGCAAGGAATAGGTAATAGGGAACAGAAGAGAAAAATATTCTTCCTTCTTTCTGACTCCTGACTCCTTACATAAATATTTACGCCGACTCACTTATCTCTCCTGCTTGCACGAAGAGAATTTGCGAATATTTTAACCACTGAGAGTCAAAAGAACCCAAATGAGTAGTAGTAATTAATGTTTGGAAACGGTCTTGAATGGCATCCAGCAATTGATTTTGGCGCGATGGGTCTAATTCTGCTAAGACATCATCTAATAAAAGTAATGGAGGCTCTTGGACGACTTCTTCAATTAATTGTAATTCTGCTAATTTTAAAGCCAGAACCAGTGTTCGTTGCTGACCTTGGGAACCATATTGGCGAGCAGGTGTTTGGTTAATAATTAATTCTACTTCATCACGGTGCGGTCCGACTAAAGTAGTACCTCGGTGCGATTCAGCTACAGAACGCTGTTGAATTTTAGCTAAAAAAGCTTGTTGGACTGCTTCGGGGTGATTGTTGGAGAGAGGGACATTAGGTGCATAGTTGATTTGCAAAAATTCTGTACTACCGCTAATACTAGTGTGCCATGCTGCGGCGATTGGTGCTAATTTTTGGATAGCTCTCTCCCTTCTGATAATTACCCTTGTTCCTGTGGTAACTAATTGTGCATCCCAGATGGCTAATTCTGATTGTAGCGATTTAATAGGCTTGTCAATATGACGTTTTAAAAAAGCATTGCGTTGACGTAATACCTGGTTATATTGCTGCAAAATGTGAGCATAAACTGGTTCGAGTTGAATTAAGAGTGTATCTAACCAATTACGACGGCTTTCGGGACTACCGCGTACTAGTTCTAAATCTAAGCTGGAAAACTCAACTGCATTGATAACACCAAGAAAGTCCATTTGTCGGCGGAATATTTCGCCATTAATGGCGACGCTGCGGCGAGCATGACGGCGAAGGGTGAGGGTTAATTCACTAATACCTGCGGCTCTTTCTAGGGTGGCGTTGATTTGGCCTACAGCTTCCCCATCTCTAATTAAATCACGATCGCGTGCCATCCGATGCGATCGCAATGTGGCTAACAACTCCACTGCCTCCAACAAATTCGATTTTCCCTGAGCATTATTACCCACCAAAATTGTTTTGGCAGCATTAAACTCAACTTTTTGGTCTTGGTAATTGCGAAACTGTCGGAGGTGTAGGTTTTTGAGGTACATGGAATTGGAGGCAGGGTGCAGGGTGCGGAGGGCAGGGGTTAGGGGAAATATAAATAAATGTTTGTTTTCATCTTCCCCAACTCCTCAACACTTCATCAAACAGTCTTTTTACCTATCAAGCGGAAAAATATTTTTTCTCCTTCAATCCAGACAAACATTAAGGCACTAAAACCGATACAAATTCCCAATTCCGAAAGACTTAATTCATGAGTACCAAAGAAATCTCTCAAAGGTGGGACGTAAACTAACATCAACTGCAAAATCGTTGTCACAATCACAGATCCCAGGACAAAGAGATTAGAAAAGGGATTCATTTCAATTGTGAGTTGGTTGTTAGAACGAATTGCGATCGCATGACCCATTTGGGCAATACACAAAGTAGTAAAGACCATTGTCTTCCAAGTATCAGGATTACCCGGATACCCTGTTGCATGGGTGTGATTATAAGCCCAAGACATCAAAGCAATAGAAATGACAGCAAACACAATCCCAATCCGAACCATATAAGCACCTAACCCTCTAGCGAAAATACTTTCGCGGGGACTAAAAGGTGGGCGTTGCATGACATCTGGTTCTGGGGGTTCTACAGCTAATGCTAAAGCTGGCAAACCATCCGTTACCAAGTTCATCCAGAGAATTTGCAACGGTGTCAGAGGAACACCTCCTAAGCCCATTAAAGGTGCAGCCGCAATGGTGAGAACTTCGCCAATATTACTACCCAAAATGTATTTAATAAAACGGCGAATGTTGGTGTAAACAACTCTACCTTCTTTGGTAGCGGCAACTATGGTGGCAAAGTTGTCATCTAGTAATACCATATCACTGGCTTCTTTGCTCACATCTGTGCCTGTGATGCCCATAGCAATGCCGATATCGGCTTGTTTGAGGGCGGGGGCATCGTTGACACCATCTCCTGTCATGGCCACAAATCGACCACGACGTTGCAGTGCTTGGACGATTCTCAGTTTGTGTTCTGGAGAAACTCTGGCGTAAATACTCACTAAATCAACTTGTTCTTCTAGTTCTTGGTCAGTCATGCGTTGCAATTCTTGACCAGTGAGAACTCTAGCATCGGCATCAGCTATTCCTAAATCTAAAGCGATCGCACGCGCTGTTAATTGGTGGTCGCCAGTAATCATAATGGGGCGAATCCCAGCTTGGCGACACTCTGCCACAGATGCCCTGACTTCAGGGCGTGGCGCGTCCAACATTCCCACTAAGCCTAACCATACCAAATTCTCTTCAGAAGTGTCTTCTGAAGCCTCTGGTGGCACTTCTGCCAGAGGTTTATAAGCAAAACCTAACACCCGTAAACCTTGGCTGGCCATTTGGTCATTTGCTGCCAAAATTTGAGTGCGTTGTTCTTCGTCAATGGGGATTGATTGATCGCCCATATAAATCTGATGACAACGTGCCAAGGTTAATTCTGGGGAACCTTTGGTAAACATTAAATATTGTTCAGATTCTAAAAATCCGGCAATTACTGGGTCAACCCCATTCATCGTCGGTTCCCCTGTGACAACTGCTTCTACTTGACAAATTACACTCATACGTTTCCGTTCTGAGGAAAAGGGAAACTCGGACACACGGGGTAATTTACTCTGCCATTGGTCTTTTTCAATCCCAGCTTTTCCTGCCAATGTCACCAAAGCGCCTTCTGTGGGGTCGCCCAAAATTGCCCATTCGCCGGCTTCTTTTTGCAGCACCGAGTCATTACACACAGCACAAGCAACTAGCAAAGCGGATATTTCTGGATTTTCATCTAGATCAATGTTTTGTCCATCTAACTGAAAATCTCCTGTGGGAGCATAACCTTCTCCCGTTACCCGGAAAGTTTTTTGATTGGTATAAACTGACTGCACCACCATTTTGTTTTGAGTCAAAGTCCCGGTTTTATCGGAACAAATGGTAGTTACAGAACCTAATGTTTCTACCGCTGGGAGTTTGCGAATCAAGGCATGGTGGCGTACCATGCGCTGAGTTCCCAGGGCTAAGGTAACGGTAATTACAGCAGGTAAACCTTCAGGAACTACAGCCACAGCCATACTTAGGGAAACTTCTAGCAGGTCTTGTAAGTTACTAAAACCTCTGGCTTGGATAATACCACCGACTACGACAATTGCCACGAGTATCAAAGAACCTGATACCAGCACATTACCCAATTGAGTCATGCGCTGCTGTAGGGGTGTAGGTTCACTTTCCACCGACTGCAACATAGCGGCAATTTTGCCTAATTCTGTTGTCATGCCAGTGTTGGTAACAAGAACTTTAGCCCGTCCTTGGACTACTTCGGTTCCTTGAAAAACTAAATTAATGCGATCGCCTAAAGCCGTATCTTCTGGTAATGTGAGAACTGCCTGCTTATTTACAGCTTCAGCTTCACCCGTCAGTGCCGACTCCCGCACTTGCAAATTTGACTGTTCTATTAAGCGTCCATCAGCAGATATTTGCACACCAGCTTCTAGCAGCATCACATCCCCAGGTACTAATTCTTTCCCTGCTATTTCTGCCAGCTTACCGTTACGGATAATGCGGACTAAGGGAGAGGATAGTTTTTTCAGGGCTGCTAAGGCTTTTTCAGCACGGCTTTCTTGCACATAGCCCAAAATACCATTGAGGACAACAATCGCCATAATCGCAATTGTGTCTTTGAATGGCACCTCACCGACTTTTAATGTCCCTTGTCGTAATGCCCAAAAATCTAAAAAACCAGAAATGAGAGCTACACCAATCAGCATTAACAACATGATGTTTGTAAACTGATCTAGTAGAATCTGCCAAGGGCTACGGCCACCATGTTCTTCTAGTTCATTGGTTCCGTATTTTTGCAAACGTTGTTCAACTTCTTGAGGTGTTAAGCCACGGTCTGCGTTACTATCAAGCAGGTCTAAAGCTTTATCAACCTCCAAACTATGCCAAACTGCGGCACCTTCAGGTAAAGAATGAGCAGACATCGTGTAAGTCACAGGAAATGGTTACAAAATTCGATCATAATTGAGTGGTGGCAGGAAAACCATCAACTCAAGTTACTTTGGGACTGGGGAATGGGAACCGGGGACTGGAAACCGGGGAAGATATTCTTCTTTACTACTGATAACGTGGCGTATGACCGAAAAATTTTAGATTTTGGATTTTAGATTTTGGATTGGAAATTTTCGGTACAAGCCCCGCCCCTTCAGGGTGGAATTCATCCAAAATACTCGCTGCGCTAACGCCAATCGAGAATCCTCAAGCTACACACTTTAGGGTGGAGTAAATCCAAAATCCAAAATCGTAAATCCAAAATTGATTGACTCCTACGTCGTCACGCAAGCTATAGCCATACTCCTGAACTCCCTCTTCTGACTAATGACCAATAACTAATGACGAATAATTATGAGTTCTGCACTCCCTAGTTTTACTGTTAGCCAGATGTTTGGGCAAAGAACAATCCGACCGCTTACTGCTGCCAGCCTATGTGGTATTGCTTTCATCAAAGATAGACTTATTGCTATCGACACAATCAAAGGGCATCTACTAGAGATTGACCCTCACTCCGATAACAGCACAATTATTAATCCTCACCAGGTCAAAGAATTTAGCGAAGTCACTGGTTTAGCGGTGTGGGAAGATACACTTTGGGTCAGCCGTGGCAATAGTGTTTATTTATGTAAACTCTCTTCTTTGGGTCTGGAGCATTTTGTCACTTTACCTTATTCTGCTGACGGTGTTGCTGTGTGGGAGTCAACAGTCTACGTCAGCTGTCATCGACTCGGCTATATTCTGGTTTTTGACCTCGATACACGCAAAGAAATTACGAGATTTTATGCTCCTGGTGTCGGTATAGAAAATTTGGCAGTTACCCAGGAAACTCTCTGGGTTTGCGATCGCACAGAACAAACAGTTTACTTCATGGATAGGGCAACTGGAGAAATTCAATTCAGTGTTCTCACTCCCTTTGCATCTCCTACAGGCATAGCAGTTCATAAAAATTTAGATACAAATCAGGAAAATATTTACATCGCTTATGCCAATGAAGAGCCTTATATTCGAGATAACCCTAACGCCGAACCTAATCACGAACTAACCTACCGGGATATTACCTTCATTCATCCCCTCTATTATCATTACGAACCAAATAAGCGTTACGCCCTTTCCAATGGTTATCTCATAGAAATGTCCTACGTGGAAGAAATTTCTCCCCTAGATGAGGTTTATTTACCCAATGTAGAATGGCGTATTGCCCTACCATCAGAAACTGAACGTCAAAAAGTCAAGCAAGTTGAACCAGTTGGTTTACCCTTCACAGAAGAAATTATTGATGGACAACGGGTTGCAGTCTTTAAGTTTGATTCCCTTACCCCAGGTGAAAGGCATATATTTGGCTGGAAAGCACTTTTGGAAGTTCGAGGAATTAAGTATCGCATCACACCGAGAGATGTAGAAGAAGTACCTGAACTGACATCAGAATTACAAAGTCGCTATTTGGTCGATGATGATGATCTAGCAATGGATACGGCTATTGTTCGCCGTGCAGCCCGTGATGCAGTCGGTTCAGAAACTAATGTGTTACGGAAAATGTATAGTATCCGTAACTATGTATATGATGAGTTATCCTATGGCATTAAACCCCACATCGACACACCAGATATAGTTTTAGAACGAGGTATTGGCTCCTGTGGCGAATATGTAGGTGTACTGTTAGCTTTGTGCCGTTTGAATGGCGTTCCCTGTCGAACTGTAGGTAGATATAAATGCCCCCCTTATGGTGAACAACAGGGAGTTCCACTGCAACCTGATTTTAATCATGTTTGGCTAGAATTCTACATCCCTAATTTTGGTTGGGTACCAATGGAATCCAATCCTGATGATATAGGCGAAGATGGCCCTTATCCTACACGCTTTTTTATGGGATTATGTTGGTATCATATCGAAATTGGCAAAGGCGTTACTTTTGAAACTTTGACCAGTAACGGTCAGCGCTTAACTAAAGAAGAAACATCCATTGGCGATTTGGCTATTAACCATATTCGGTTTACAATTCTTAAAGAATTGCCGCCTTTCTAGCTCGGAAATTAGCAACTGGGAACTTGTAGTTAGCAATGGGGTATTAGGTAGGAGCATTTTTTGGTGCATTTACCCAAAATTTTCCCTTTGCTGCAAGTTTCTTACCTCCCTTAATCAAAAGTTTACCCTTGTACAGCGAAGATTCATGTTCACTTTAATAAAAAGCTCAGTAATTTTTCGGAATAGGTTGTAAGCTGTTAATATGTCAATTTTCAATAGAAATATGGAGTTGAAAATAGTTAAAGCATTTAAAAACCCGAATTTCTGCGGTTGACATACCCAACTTTAAATATGAGAAATAACATATAAGTCAGTTTGTAAACGGTAATAACAGGTGAGTAATTGCATTAGTTCTGAATCTGAAAAAACTGTGGAACAAACACCCTCAGCCAAAACACACAGTGGTAGGCTAGAATACCTACACAATTATCATCACTGTTTTCAAGAAGAACAGTTGATATATCAACATTTTCTTCATTTGGTGCAAATGGAATCCCCTGGCCAAATGATTGAGCGTTTTCGCTGTTTATTTATTGAACGGGCTAATTATCCTGAGCCTGAAATTATCACGATTTTAGATAAAATCACATCGTGTAAGAACGCAACAGAAGATTTTAAATTCTTTCTAAACCGTTGTTGCCACATTTTAATCAACCGCTGGTATATGCAATTGGGGTTGCATCATGCCATTACTGAGTTAATCAACTTATTTGAAACTCCATCTAATAGGTTAGGCATAAATAGCTTCCGTGTAAGAGAAATTAGACGCTTGCGTGAGCTAGTGCAGATTTTCTCCGACAGTGAGCAGTATGTGATCTTGCGACGATTTAGTCAAATAGTTAGTCAAACTCCTAAATTAAATAATCGTCAAGATAATCAGCCTTTGATGAATTTGATTAGTCGCTATCCTTATTTATATGAACATTGTTTAACTAGTGAAGACTCTACTTTTGAACAACAAGAAACAGTTAGACATTTTCAGACAAAGGTGCAGAGAAAATTTGAAATCGACCTATCACAGTACGTAACTTATAAAGTACGTCGAGTTCAGATTTTAAGTAAAGTTTCTCCATCTGAGGCTAATCGGATATTGCGCCATATTAATAATCCTACTTTATTAAGCGATCGCGATCTTTACAGCACTCTCAAACAATTTATTGGTAATGCCGACAATGGCCATACTTATCAAGAAGGAGCGCAAAAGTTCTTAAAATACAGTAGTCAAACTGCCAAATTCCATGATTTCAAAGATGATTTATATGAATATCTAATATCATCTGTTGATGGACAATATGCCAGAAATCAATTTAGTCAGCGGTTATACACTCACTTACAAAATACACTACCTCAAGCGGATTACCAAAAACCCAATGATTTCTTGCTGGTGAGAACTTGTAGTCAACTACTAAACTTCTTAGTTGTCAACAGCCAAGCATCACCCCAACACTCAACATTTTTGGATTTGATTAGTAATCAAGGTTCATTAATAACGATTGGGTTGTTGTTAAAAGTTGTACTAATCTGTCATAAAGTCAAACCATATTTAGAAAAAAGATTTGCAATTCTGTTTAACCACTATGAATCTGCTACTACTGATAGTATTGTTTGGTTAGTGAGAACATTAGAACAATTAAATATTGCTATGAGTATTAATTTTGGGGATATTGATTTATCATTTTTTAAGCAGTTTTGTTAATTATAAAATCGAGTTTAGCCAAATTAGGTGCGATTCTTAGTAATTGGCATTGATTGAGATTCACCAGCCTTAAAATCAGCAAATTCACAAATTGAGTTAAATGGACAAAAACGGCAGTGATAGCCGGGATTTGGTGGAAATATTTTACTAAAATTACTGCTTCTTGATTGATATTTTTGTAAATCTAGTTGATGTTGTTTGGCTATATTAGATAACTCAAATTCGAGGGATGTTAATTCATTATTATCAATAGTAATTAAATCCGACTTTTGACAAACTTCCAAATTATAAAATGAGGCGACAGCGGTTTTTCCAGGGTAAAGATAGTGGGCTGCTAATAAATAAACTAATGCTTGTCGTTTATCAAAGGCAGATTTGCCAGTTTTAAAATCTAAAATGTGTAAAGTGCTATCAGAATCAATAAATACACAATCCATCGCAGCATATAAACGAAAACAATAGTTTTCTTGTTCAATGACAATAGGTTTGGGAAATCCTTCATCACCGGGGGTTAATTGGATAATCCGTTTACCCAACAACAAGGGCGATTTGTGATATTTTCGTAAAATTTGTAGTACCCTTTGCTTAACTTGACAAGTGAAATTGCTTAATTTCAGTAGCTGGGCAACTTTTTCTACGCCATCAGACTGAGTTAACAAATGGCGATGATGATGAAACTCATAAACACCTTTTTGGGCAAGTATGCCAATCCGCTGGGGTGGTGTGGCTTGGGCTAACAACGCTTTTACTTCTGGTTCATGTTGTCGTGCTTTAATAAATCCTCGCCTCATTTGGCAATGCCAACGTTCTTGCCCTGTGGCTGGGGCAACTAAAGACCAAAGGTGATAACTGGCAAAAGGTCTATCGGGGGTTGACATTGCTCAGGTAGAGTGAGAGAAAATACGGTGGGATACTTGCGGCTACGCACGCTTTGCGGGAAGCTTCCTAATAGTAATAATGATGCAGGGGAGAGAGTGGCAAAATGAGCAACAGTAGCAATTCCAGCAAGATAAAATTTGGTACTGATGGTTGGCGCGGCATTATTGCTGATGATTTTACTTTTCCCAATGTGCGGAAAGTAACCAGGGCAATAGCTAGTTATCTGGAAACTGCCTACAGTAAAGATAGACCAGTCCTGATCGCCTACGATACGCGGTTTTTAGCTGACGAGTTTGCCCGGACATCTGCCGCAGTTCTGGCTGATTTAGGGTGGAATGTGAAAATTACTGATCGGGATTGTCCGACTCCTGTAATTGCCTACAACGCCCGTCACTTGAATTCCGCAGGGGCTTTGATGTTTACTGCTAGTCATAATCCTGCACCTTATTGTGGGATTAAATATATACCCGATTATGCGGGGCCTGCCACTCCAGAAATTACTGATACTATTGTGGCAAATATAGAGAGTGCATCTGATGAGTTGCCCGGAAGCAATCCATCAGGTTCAATTTCTACTTTTGATCCGAAGCCTGATTATTTGAATTTTATCTACACTTTACTGGATGTAGAAAGAATCAAAAGCGCGAATTTAAAGGTCAAGTATGATGCCCTTTATTCTACTTCTCGCGGTTATTTAGATGAAGTTTTGCAACAATGTGGTTGCCAGTTAGAAAGTTTCCACGATTGGCGGGATGTACTTTTTGGTGGCGGTATGCCGGAACCAAAAGGGGAACAATTAGTTGAATTGGTGGATGCTGTTCGCGCTGATAACGCGGATTTAGGTCTGGCGACAGATGGCGATAGCGATCGCTTTGGTATTGTCGATGAACAAGGTAATGTCCTCACTCCCAATACAGTGCTGTTAGTTCTAGCACGGCATTTAATAAAAAACAAGGGTAAAAGTGGCGCGATTGTGCGGACTGTGGCAACTACGCACTTGTTAGATAATTTTGCGGCTAAGTATGGTCTGCAAATTTATGAAACTGCTGTGGGTTTTAAATACATCGGTGAGAAAATGCGGGAAACCGCTGTTTTGATTGGTGGGGAAGAGTCGGGCGGTTTGAGTATCATTGGCCATATTCCTGAAAAGGATGGCGTTCTTGCCGATATGCTGGTGGCTGAGGCTATTGCTTATGAGGGTAAGCCTCTGAGTCAATTGGTTCAGGAAGCGATCGCAGAAGCTGATGGTCCTTTGTATAATAATCGCTTGGATTTACACCTGACTGAGTCTCACAAAAATGCTGTGATTGATTCTTACACCAAAAATCCGCCTTCAGTAGTGGCAGGAATCAAGGTGAAGGAAGTCGGGAGGAAGGATGGGATTAAATTGTATTTAGAAGAGGGTAGCTGGGTGTTGCTGCGTCCTTCTGGTACAGAACCTTTGGTGAGGGTGTATATGGAAACTAACTCGCCAGAAAAACTTAGTCAGATTGCTCAATTTATGGAGAGTGAAATTGCTAAGTTAGGTTAATCCATTACCTGATGATTATGTAGAGACGTTTCATGAAACGTCTCTACAATTGGTTAGGAAATTATATTTGAAGTTATGAAAAGTTTTGCGAATTTATTTATATCTGTAGTTATAGCTGTTTGGGTAATTGCGATCGCACTTATTTCTGTGCAGAATGCCACGCCTGTATCTTTACGGTTTTTGGTTTTTCAATCAATTCAAATTCCTTTTGGGTTGGTGTTGGCTTTTTCTGTTGCTGTAGGTTTGTTAGGTGTGGCGATTTTGCAGCCTCTTTGGGGGTTGGGTGCGTCGAAGTCTAGGGTTGATGAGGAGGCGGAGTTTTTTATTGATGATGAGGATTTTTAGGGTTTGTTTCGCGCAAAGGCGCAAAGAGGCAAAGGCGCAAAGGAAGAGGTTAATCTGGGTAGCGTTTTGAGGTGTGGAGAATGCGGAGAATTTCTACTGTTTCTTCTTTGATTCGGTAAATCAGAATATATGATGAGTTAGAAATTATCAGTTCTCTGGTATTTTCTACTCGTCCAGATTTGCCCATGAAGGGATAATTTTTTAGTTGATTTGCAGCATTTTGAATTTTCAATATTAATTCTTGTGCAGCTTTGGGATTTTCTTTGAGAACGTAACTATGCGCTTGTTCTAGGTTACGCAGCGCCCGGTGTAGCCATTTAATCTGCATGGGTAAGTTTGGCAAATGTGGCTTTTACTTCTTCATCACTAGCAAAATCTCCAGCATCAGCTTCAGCTATACCTTTTTGGATTTCTTCTATTTGCCATTGGTATATCTCTAAATAAGCGGCTACTGCTTCGTTGAGAATATAGCTTCTGTCGCGATTTATGCCTTTTGCAAGTGCGTCAAGTGCGGCTTTTTTGTTGCTGTCTATTCTAAATGTAATGTTTTCTTTACTCATGGTTTTTAGAGAATCATTCGTATTGTATTGCATTATATAGTATTACAATGTAAGATTGTAACTAAAAACCTTTGGCTTACGATAATATTTTCCGTCTTTTATTACAAGATTAGGGATTTTACAAAACTATGCTTCCGAAGATAGACACGCTACAGCAGGCTTAATGCACAAAAAGCCTCATACTGAAACCACAATTACTCAAAATTTATGTTCTTTACTGGATCAAGAAGAACAATCAAACGCTGCTTTACATTATTCGTTCCTTGATCTTCAAAAAGATTTATCTGAATATGCAGGTGGGTTGAAAGTTAGTTTCTCTCTAGAAACTCATGAATATAATAGTGCAGTTGAAAACAGAATAACTCAATCTGATATGGGAATAATAATTAATTATTTAAATTACTATGAACCTGATATTTCTTGGAGTGAAAGTTGGTTATTTCAAGCTAAAAGTTTGAAACCTTCCAAATATAATCCACTTGAATATACAGAATCATCCACATTCGATAGCATTTCACAAAAACAGCTTCTAAGGATCAAAAATCTTGTGAAAATTATAAATATAGACTTCATAAAATTTATGGAGTATTGTCCCAGATTAAATCTATTAAAAAATAAATGGGAAAGAAATAAACTTATTAGTTATAGAGATTTGAATCTTGCAGAAAATATCTTTGATTATGCTTTAGGGATTGAGCTTCATGATTGCATACTCAAAGCAGATCCAAGCCTGGAACCTGGTATATTCATATCGTCAATATATGAGACTTCTAAAACTAAATCATATTTAGATGTATATAAAAAGTTTTGGACTAAAAGTCATCCATTTTCATGGTTTATTTTATCTAGGTTGACTATTCCTAGAATACAAAAAGACTATCACCAATATTTGGTGGAAAATCGAGTTAGGATAACTCCTGAAAATCCAATTCCTCAATTTGGTTCAGGTAAATTAGAACCTGCTATTTTTGCTCATTCAATTGTTCGATGTGATAGAGAAGCTACTAATTATCTATTGAGAGAAATAGATAAACCCACTGGTGATTTCCAGTTGTATCCAGCTAGAACTTTAAGTATAGATATTAGTGTTGGTGGAGATTAGAGAGGAAGTGCTTTTTATACTTCATTCACAGATAGTAAAAATTAATCCAAGTATTGCTTGCCAAAACCCTTATTTTTCTTTTTTGCTCCTTTGCGCGAAATAAAAAAACAATGTAGTGAGGGAAACCCCTTAGAAAATATCCTTTTAATAAAAACTATTACAATGAGAATTATTGCTCGGAGTACCCTAAGAGAATATTGGCAAAAACATCCTGATACAGAACAGCCTTTAAAAGCATGGTTTGATGATGCTTCCCGTGCAAATTGGCAAAGTCTATCAGATATTAAAGAAGTTTATGCTAATGCCAGTATTATTGCCAATAATCGAGTAGTTTTTAATATTAAAGGTAATAATTATCGTTTAATTATCCATATTCGTTATGAAATTGGCATTGTTTTTATTCGCTTTATTGGTACTCATCAAGAATATGACAGAATTGATGCTACAATTATTTAAGGAGGTTTGATGTTATGAACTTAAAACCAATTAGAACAGAAACAGATTATCAACAGGCATTAAAAGAAATTGAACAAATTTTTAATGCTGAACCTCATACACCAGAATATGAAAAATTAGATATTTTAACAACTTTAGTAGAAGTCTATGAACAACAAAACTATCCTATTGATCCGCCATCTCCCATCGCAGCTATATTATATTATTTAGAAAGTCGTAATCAAGGAATTTATAACTTTATTGAAAATTTAAAACATCATGGAGTTAGTGAAGAAATAATTAATATAGCTTTAAATGAAATGAGTCACTGATTATTGATTTTGCGTCTTTCTCTAAAACAAAAAAAGCGATTCCTGCGGTAAAAATTCGATCTTCACCGCAGCTATGACACCAAAAAACAACAATACAATAGCTGAAAAGCCTTATTTACAGCAGCTTTACAGCAATAACTCAGTTAATTGAACAAGCGATCGCAAATTAAATTATAAACAGGTGCGTTGTCCCAGGGGTGCAACACACCATTAACAATCAATATCTGAAAATTGCCGCTGCTGTTGCCCCATGTGGCATTTCCTGAGATTCAAGAGTATAAACTCTGCCACCATTTAACAGCGTGTGAACAGCAGCACAATCTAACATATCTTCATCATCTGGTTCTGGTTCTGCGTGTAAATCTACACTTGATGTTTCTGAATCAAATTTTCCCCATTTCTGCTCATCTACCGAGACAAACAAAGAATCAACTCTTTGATAATAAGCCGCTGGGATAATTTCTTTGATATCACTAGTTGCCTTGCCATTATCTTCACCAGCAAATTGTTGATAAAGTTCTATTGCTGCTTTTTTTTCTTCTTGAAAAGAAGGTGCGACAATTCTCCAAGCTTCATCATGTAATTGTTCTAAATTGATGATTTCTGGATTACCATTAATACTTTCTGCTAACAAATGGGGATAGGTATTTGCTTCTTGATAAATTGGGAATAGATACTCTACACCTGCTAATACTAAAGGTGCTTTTTCTTCTCTTAATTTCTCATGCAATGCCGTATCAATTGCATAACAAAATTGGAGAATATCTTCTTCGTGCTTTTCTCTATCAGGGCTACCTTGTCCATGAACTGAACCGGGATGTTGAGCAGAAGCAGTTGCCCCTCTTGGTGTACCAATTCTGTGCTGTACCCCTTTTTGTAACTCGTCTTCCAGGAGAGTTTCTGCTAGACGATGTGGTATATTTTCTACTTGAACTTCATTGAGACTATGGGCTGTTCCTGCAAATAATTTCACGTCTTTTTGACTCAAAGCCAAAACGTAGAAACTACCATCATTGTTAATTAAATGCAGCAACGGCTTGAGGTGAAATTGCTCACCAACAACAACTAATTCTGAAAATTCAATTGGTAAACAATAGTAACGAAATAAATTTGGGGAAATAAAAATTACCAATCCCTGATCTTGGTGTTCCCAAAAATCATCTTGGTCTAGTTCTGTAGCTGGTTTAAGCAGATTTAACGCTTCCGTGTGGCGTATCCCTATTGCGTCTAAACGTTCCTCGGCTTCTCGAATTAAATTTTTGAAGCGAATGGGATTTTGTCGAATCTCTGGCCCGGCTTTTTGCATAGGCATATACAGAGATATACATGGGGTTTCAGGATTTGCAACTAAAGTTTTGAGTTCATCAATAGACAATAGTGTCATATTATGATTTATTCCACGTCAATAAATTTGAATAATCTAAATTTATTCAACCTCTGTCGTGGTATCGCTGCATCTTTCTTTTGACGAGAAATTACATTTTCTTATTCCTTTCTTTAGATAGAATCGGCATGAGTTGTAAATCAACCTGTTAATTATCCTGCCTTGGAGATGTGAGGATTACCTGGTGGTGAATTGACATCTTTATTCACAAAACCCAAAGTTACTCGTTTCATAATCCAATACAGGCCGAAAAGAATGACAAAGGTGACAGTAATAATCACCAAGGGCTGTTTACCAAAGAGTTCCTCCACACCTTTGGTCAGTATTGCATCTGGTTGAGTAATAAAATCCCAACTGTTGAAACGCAAAAACCTGCCCCAATAAATACCAATAGCAGACAAAGCATGAGTAATTAATTCAACACCAAAAATCCATTTACTTTTACCAATGCGGTGCAAATAGTAACCTAAGTTGATGAGGGAGATTACATAAGCTTCAAATCCACCGAGAATTACTAGTAGATAAACGGGTATTAATATTAATGTAATTATCCACACAGATGGAATCCGACGGATATCATCTATTAAGTGAATTACATCAGTCAATAAATAAGGCGCATTTGGTAAAAAAGCATAAAAAGCTAGAAATCCTAGCCACCAAACCCAAGAGCGTCCAATTTTAGTGCGAAACAGCCAAATACTCAAAGCCAAGGGGATAAAAGCCAGAAATAAATTCCAAGTCATCCAACGCATATTGGTTTGTAATACTTGGGTTACAATGGCTATTAATTCAGTTAATTCTGATTTCATACGCAATAAGTGTGATTAATCTAGAATCGGTTAATCTGTGCCTTTTTTTTAGACATCTCCAAAAATTAAATATGTTTGTTTTGAAATCTTTGTAGAGACATTCTATGGAACGTCTCTACTTGATCAAAGATGTCTATTTCGATTGACTACAGTACTCATTCAGTTGATTCCCGAAGGTATCTGATTGTTTACCAGCGGTTGTGGCTGCTACGGTAAGTGTGGAGTCAATGTCTGTTCGAGCTTTTTGGATTTTTTGTCTACCAGCTGAGGAGGCTTCTGATGTTTTAGCGGTACTAAGAGCCTTAGCTGCTGTGGAAATTCCTTGACTGAGTTGATCAAAAACTTTGGCAAAATTGCTTTGAAATTCCTGGAGTTTGGAGTCTGCTAATTTTAGTTCTTGAATCGACTTGGTAACGGTTTGCAAATCTCTGGATAGTTGCAAGCTAGTTGTTACCTGTTTTCCTTTATTGTTATCAATTAGAGATGTTCCTTGATTAACGACTTTAATCAATCGTTGACACTGGGAAACTTTAGTCTCGTTACAACTAGTTACCAATAAAGCAATACTCAGACTCAGGGAAGTGATAACGGTATTTTTACGCACAAAAAACATTAATATCCAACGGCAGTAAAATCCTATTAATAGTACCGAATAATTTAGTAGTTTTGGTGCAAGTAGATTATCAATTCGTAATTCCAGTAAACAAGAATTTTTGGTCGGATGCAATACAATCGACGGCGGGGAAACCCACTGGTGTCAACTTAATGTAAAAGCCTTGTAAAAAATGAGTTTCATTGGGGAATTCTAGAAGGGTCTGCTCGCTGTGCTATCAATGGGAGTTGAGGCAGAGCCTCTGTGATAGCATTCCTAGTCTCTGACTAGGAACGAGATAAGCCTTGTAAAAACTGGGTTTCATTCGGGAATTCTAGAAGGCTCTGCCCGCTGCGCTATCAATGAGAGTTGAGGCAGAGCCTCTGTGATAGCATTCCTAGTCAGAGACTAGGAACGAGATAATTTAATTTTGTCCGACTACTTATTTTACGAATTACGAATTACCAATCTACTGGTAAACCTAACTGGTCTAAGGTTTTTCCATCTTGCAAAAGTGGCTGAATAGGGCTGTCTATTTGAATTTGACCAGCAGAGAGGACTAAAGCGCGTTGTGTGACTCTTCCTAACCAATGTAGGTCATGGGAGGCAATTAACATGACCTGAACTGGCAATTTTAATAATACTTGGGCTAAATGCCGTCGCCATGAGGGATCTAGTCCGGTGGTTGGCTCATCTAGAATGAGAATTGCTGGGTCTAGGGCTAATATTGATGCTAAGGCTGCTAAACGTCTTTGTCCTCCTGATAGTTCATGGGCTGAACGGTGGGCGTATTCTTCTAGTCCAAAGTCAGCTAATAATTGCAGTGCTTTATCAATTGCTGTTGCTGGTGAGACACCGTAGTTGCGTGGGCCAAAGGTGATATCTTCTAAGATGGTGGGCATAAATAGTTGGTCGTTGGCATCTTGGAAGGTAAAGCCGATTTGCTTCCTGATTTGGGGTAGGGTTTTTGGTTCTACGGGAATGCCGTTGATGAAAATTGAGCCACTTTGGGGATGTTTTAAGCCGATGAGGTTTTCTAGGAGGGTGCTTTTGCCTGAGCCGGTTGCACCCATTAAGGCGACGCGATCGCTTGAATTTAGTTTAAAGGAAATATCTCGTAGTACTGGTTGCTGGTGGGAATAGGCATACACCAGATTTTGTACCTCTACCACGGCAGTATGAGGATGAGAGATAGAAGTTTGGAGATGAGATGTTAAAGATGTCAAAATTCACAATATCAAGATTCACAACTGCTCTTTTACTCATATTTAATTATGAGCAAAACTCTGAAAATAAGAACTGAGAGTTATACAAGTAGCGATCGCTCCAGCTGCTAATATTGTAAGACGTTCTTTTGGTCTGAGGGTGGAATCTATGGGTAGTTGCCCATTATAACCACGAGTAACCATTGCAGCGTAAACTCGCTCTGCTCTGTCGAGGGTACGGAGATATAAAGCTCCAATCATAGCAGTACTAGCATAACGTAACCATCCGGCTGCACCATTGAGTCCTCGTAATTGGGCGCTACGTTGCATTCTCGCTACTTCTGAGAGCAATATTTCTAAATATTGCCCAGATAAAAGTAAATTTTCCTTTAACGGTGCTGGGATGGGTAAGCCTTTGAGGGCGATGCCAAAGCTGTGGGGTGGTAAGGTGAGTAAAAAGCTATTCATGGTAATTAAACAGATTAGCGATCGCACGAGTAAAAAACTAGCTCGCTCCCATCCCAAGGGTAAAGCCACCAATGATAGAAAGATTAATTCTGTACCCAATAATCCGCCTAATTTGCGAATGGGGACACGTAATAGCCACATCCACAAAAATGCGATCGCACCATACACAAGTAAATTAGACCAAGCATGATGCTTTAAAAAAGCTGCCCCAATCACTATTACTAAAGATAGTTGTAACCGTAAAGGCAAAGAAAGTTTAAGCATTCTTCGGTTTCATAACTTTGGCAATTCCAAAGGCTACCGCAAAGCAAACCGCAGCACCTACCAAACCCGCAATACTAGTGCCGATTTGTTCCAAACCTTGAATTCCATAATCAGCAAAGGGTGTTGGTACTTCTACCCTGACCTCTTCCGCTAAATTGATAAAGCCTAAATTTTCCGCTACTTTTTCTAAACCATCAGGCCATGCAGAAGCAAATAGCGACAGCACACCTGCAACCAAAATAATGCTGACAATGGGTACTAACCAGCCTTTAAATTTCTCTTCTTCTCCTGGTAATAAATCTGGTCTGGCGGTGGCTAAGTAAGTCAACACGCCCCCTGTAATCAATCCTTCCCCAATACCAATCAAAATATGTACACCCGTCATGGTGGGTAAAACTACATTGACTGATGCTGTTCCAGAAAGGGCTAATTCAATGGCACAAGCGATCGCGGCGACAACGACACCGAAACCAGCTGCAATGCCAGCCGCTAGGGGTAAACGCCCTTTGGAACCACCAAATAGCCGTTGTAAGGTTTGGGTTAATCCCCAGCCCACCCAAACGCCAATTACTGCCATGTTTAAAATATTCGAGCCTAAAGCGGTAATACCACCATCAGCAAATAACACTGCTTGAATAATTAACACCGTGGCAATACACAACATTCCTGCCCAAGGACTACCTAACATAATGGCGGCTAAAGTGCCACCTAATAAGTGTCCACTGGTTCCTCCTGCTACAGGGAAGTTAATCATCTGGGCAGCAAAAATAAAGGCTGTGGTTAATCCTAGTATGGGAGCGCGACGAACTCCATAAGCTTCTTGCGATCGCCCAAAGGCCACAAATAAAGCTGCCGCACTTGCTAAACTGGTAGCCCCTGCTACTGGAACTGAAATAAATCCATCTGGTATATGCATGAAAATCCCTGTTTTTGTGTTTTCTTTATACTATTTTAAGGAATATGACTAGAGTATCAATTTAATAAGAAAACAGTATTTTCCCTTCTTTTACAATGCCCTATTGGGGGATATTTTGGTGTTACTGAGGGTGGATTTATATTAAAAATGATACTGCAAATAATATATTTGTTTTTTGAATCATTAACATTTATAAATCTTTATGACATAATTTCAGATTTCTAACTGTTTCAATAAATTATAAATCTCAGTTTTTGGTAATTAAAGCCTGATTTTATGAATCATAATTATATTTACAAGACAGAATAATCAATAAATCTTCTTCTATTTTGTACACTAATCTATTTTCATTTGTAATTCTTCTTGACCAGTAACCTTGCAATTCATATTTTAGTTGTTCTGGTTTACCTATTCCAGAAAATGGTTCTCGTTGGATATCTTTAATTAATTCCAAGATTTTTTTAAATATTTTTTTATCTTCTTTTCCCCACTCACCTAATTGTTCAAAAGCTTCTGGTTCAAATGCTACTTTTTTCATATTCATCTAAATCAATATAAGTTAGGTTCCCCTTATCTACATTTTCTATAGCCTTGAGCAGATGTTTTTTGTTAGTCTCTGATTTGAGAAGATAGGTAGTTTCATCTTCTTCAATAGGTGATTCAACCAGGATAATAACTTCTACAACTGTTCCTGCCGGTAGTTCAGTGGTAGATAGTTCGATTTTACCGTCTTTACCGACAATAGCCGTTTGTTTAATTCCACTAAGCATAATTTTTAATTACTTTGATAAAGTTCAGATATACTCATCTTATTGTAACTCTATTGTTTGAATAAGTTAAACCACTAATCATTCTGCTGGGCATTTTCTTTCCCATTGGAAGTCAATTGATTTTATATCTGAAGACGCATGATCGGTTATCAGTCCCCTATAACCTATTTTGCGTAAAATCAGTCTGTAGACCATTGAAATTAAAAGATTTCGCTTGTACCAGAAATCTTCATCTGCTGGAAACTCTATTATTCCTCCATGAGCCAAAGAATTTCGTATTTTGCTCCAAGCTTTGATGTGTTCATTTCCTATTACATTCTCTTCTTTTAAAGCTTTTAGAACTTGAGAGGTTGACGTTTTACCCAGCATTGATAAAAGTCCAATAGCTCTGTCTTTTATATCCTCATCTCCTTTCCATTGTTCCAAATAAGTCTTGAGAGCCTTAAAATCTTTTTGATCGAGAGTTTTAATACTGAACTCATCAGCTAACTGTCCAGCCAAATTCTCAACACATACTGACAGGGATAAGACGAAAGCTTGCAGTGTTCCAGTACTTGCAATGATGACTTCAGAAAAGATTTTTGTCGTGACAAGCTGTTCAAATTTATTACACCTTACGCACTCTTCTAAATATGTTGTAAATATCTTCCAGAGTTCTTTCCTCAAGTTTGGGAATCCAATAATTGCTGGAAGCATTTTAGAGGATGTTTCAGATGGCGTATTTCTTAAGAAGATTAAAGCATCGTTTTCAAAATGGCGTATTACCATTCTCGGATATGTTAGTGATGCTGTTATAAGCGTTAAAGCTTCAGGAATCCAATTCTCTACATAAGGTGCAGAAAATCCTTCACTATTTTCCGCGCTAATATAGAATAAACTACTAGAATTACTGCTATAAAAATGAATTTTTGATCTGTTGAAATCTAGTTCATGCCTGTCATACCATGATCGAGAAAATATCTGTTCTCCACGATGCAATATTTTCTCTTCTACTAATTCAGTGAGTGGCAAATCAGGAATACTTGAGAAAACTAAATCGGTAATGTTGTTTCGATCATTACTTTCATATCTTTTAACTCTTGCAGCTAACTGGTCAAACTTACCGTGAACTATAAACTTTCCTGACGTTGATGGGTCAACATTTGGGATAGACCATCCTCCTGTCCAATGAATATTATCGTAATCTTTTGCAAAAATTCTTACTTGCGTAACTTCGCTTTGTTTTGCTTGCTTAAAAATTATGGGGCGTGCTTCTGCTGAAATCTCTATCTGGTTATGAAGTCTAAAAGAAATGGCTCCTTTCTTTTGTCCATTTATAACACCTGCCCCCTTAAACAATGGAGGACAACCATCTACAATTCCATGTACTTCAATATCATAACATTCTATTTCAAACTCACGTCCTACAAGCTTCTCAGTTAGTGATGTAATAAAAACCATTTTCAGTCAGATATCCTATGAATCTGGGGCTGTAGCTGCAATAAACTTGTTAAACCAATCGTCCTAATTTCATTCCCATACAGAGTATGGGAACTAGAAGAATAAAAACCAGCTTTTGCAAGGATTTTAGGTTAAGTTGATACCAATTATAGTTGAGAATAAACCATGCAAAATACCCCACAAAACATCACAATTCCAAGTCATAAAAGGCATTATAACTAACTTAATCTCACTTGCCGTTTTCTTAATTCCTGTAATACTAAACCAATCGCCATTCCAATACCGACAATAGCCGTAAAGTAGAATAAACCAATCAATCGGATGTATATTGGTGGTGCGATCGCTTCCACTTCGACTTCCTGCGCTACTTTTATCGGTGGAAACTGTTGTTGAGAGTCTGCTGAAGGCATTACTTCTACCTCGATTTTATGAGGTGCGCCATCAAAAAACTGTGACATCCATCTTAATTTACCTTCTTTGTTGGTAACGCCATT
The DNA here is from genome assembly GCF_051781005.1 of Anabaena sp. WFMT. Lineage (NCBI taxonomy): Bacteria > Bacillati > Cyanobacteriota > Cyanophyceae > Nostocales > Nostocaceae > Anabaena > Anabaena sp. WFMT. The sequence continues at coordinate 329,397 of NZ_JBPWOA010000017.1, forward strand.
GTAGGCAAAGACTGTTAAATTATCTTCAAGAGCGATCGCTTTAACTTGCAATCTGGCATCCTGGATAGGTTCTCCTGTGGTGCTATCCTTCACCTGTACTCCTAAATTAGCAAGTTTTCCCACAGTCGCGGTTTTATCCCCCTCCAGACTAACTTCCATACCCTGAGATTTTTCAACTGAAGGTGCGATCGCTTCCTTATTATGAGAGTGTCCGCTACCATGAGCTTCCGCCACTTCCGCAGTTACATTAATAAACAATAGAGTAACTATAGCCACCACAGTCAACGCACTTAACAACAAACGCACTGACTGCGGTGCAATTTCTCCTTCTTGCAGTTCTTGTTGTCCACCAATCACCCAACCACCTAGCAATCCCAGTGACAATAAAATAGCTGCAATCACAGCCAAATATTTATATTTAACTGGATTTTCCCTAACATTTAAATCTAAAGTTTCCTGATAGGGAACAAAAGCATTTGCAACTAAAGGTGAAACATTTACTTTTAATTGATACTTTCCACGAATTGGGAAAATCTGCTGAATTTCTAATTTACCATCAGGTACTTTTGCTTCAATCTCCAACAATTTTGTTCCTTCAACAATAGGAAAATCTGTTGTTAATAAAGGATTGCGTTGTGGTGTCAGAATTTGTAAATTAATTAGGGCATTTTTGAGAGGTTTGCCAGCAGCATCCATTGCTTGTAAATTCAGGGTAACAGGAGATTGTTCTTTTTCTGTTCCTGCTTCAAATGGTAAAATTCTTTCCAAAGAAGGATTAGTAGAAAGTTGCACATGAGGTTTAGTCGTTTGGGAAACTCCGACAACAGAATAGAGAATAGATAAGGTAATGCAAACAGCACTGATAAATGCAAACAGGCGATATTTTTTCATCAAACTTTATGGTAAATAAAAAACATGAATTACACAGGCAATAAATCAGTAATAAATCAAATGTCAATTTTCAAATTAGAGTATGTAGAGATATAAAATCAAGTATCTCTACATACCCTCACATAACTCTCAAGTAACAACTTAGAGGGTGTTTGAAAAGTTTTAGTTGGTGATTTTAGACACTTGCTGATAACTTGCGTGGCGAAGCCATTCCCTCCTAACCCCCCTTAACAAGGAAAGAACTAGAGTCAAAGTCCTCCTTAAAAAGGAGGATCTAAAGTTTTTAATACATCAGCGACTACTTTTCAAACATCTTCTTAGACGCGAAATCACGTTATTGTCAAAAAATCTTGAAGCTATGATTATTTAGTGACAAGACACACCTAATGCATGGTGACGCAGTGAGTGTGTAGTGTTATGCGCCGGAGGATAGTTGGAGAAAAGAACAGTCCAGATGATCAAAGAAGATAACATCATATAAAGCGTTACCTGTACAGGCTTGGATAGGGTAACACCTGCGGTCTTTTGTAATACGGAAGTAAGAGAAAAAGTAGTCATTTTTGACCTCGCATAAATTAGTTTGAGTTTAGGGATTTCCAAAAAATAAATTACCCAGGAATTATAAGGTGGGTAAGCGCAAAAAGTACGCCACTATTATCGCTTAAGTTAATGGTGGGTTGCGAATTACCGTCCTATAGCCTGCGTGGCGTAGCCATACACGCCCTAAAAATTGGAGATTTTTTATTTCCAGTCCCTTGCTTGAGTTAACTTGTAAGATTATTGACAATAATTCCTAAGCCCTCTATTATACGCAGTAGTAATTGCAAATTATTTGCAATTTAATTTCTGTGCTTACCCTAATTAATCCCATGTTTGACAACTTTACCTTGAGTAAAGATAAACTTTGGAGTCGCCGTCAACTGCTAAAACTAGGTTTAGCTGGTGCTGGTGTGACTGGTGCAGCTACAATTTGGCAAATGCTAAATAGAAACAATTATGCCAATGTCAGAATACCACCAATGGAAATGGAGGCATCTAAGGGCGCTACCAATCCCATGCAGGTGCTACGTAATTTCGATTATGGGACACTTAAACAAGAAAATGGTCGCACAATCCGAGAATTTCAATTAACAGCAGGTACTTCCACAATTCAGCTTAATAGTGCTGTCTCATACAATATTTGGGATTTAAATGGCCGCATTCCAGGGCCAACCTTACGGGCTAAAGAAGGGGAACGGGTGCGGGTATTGTTTCTCAATCAAGCCGGACATTCCCATTCTCTCCATTTTCATGGTGTTCATCCCTCTGAAATGGATGGTGTGCGCCCAATAAGTAATAATAAGGCAACAATATACGAATTTGATGCTGAACCCTATGGCGTTCACTTATACCACTGTCATATAGCACCAGTAACTCGTCACATTGCTAAGGGTTTGTATGGGATGTTTATTATTGATCCTCCTCAACCCCGTCCTCCAGCTGATGAAATCGTGTTGATCATGTCTGGGTATGATGTGAATGATGATAACAAAAATGAATATTATGCGTTTAATGGTGTGCCGCATCACTATATGCACCATCCCATCCAAATTTATCAAAATCAGTTAATTCGGGTCTATGTGCTGAATATTATTGAATTTGACCCGGCTGTGACGTTTCATCTCCACGCCAATTTTTTTAATGTTTATCGTTCAGGGATGACAATGACTCCCAGTGAGAAAACCGATGTTTTAACGATGGGTGTTGCAGAAAGGCATATCTTGGAATTTGCGTTTCGTTATCCAGGTAAGTATATGTTTCATCCTCATCAGGATGCTGTGGCCGAAAATGGATGTATGGGTCAATTTGAAGTTATAGCCGCAAAGGACTTGAAAACGCCGGGAAAGAATACCTGACCTAGTTTTTCAGTTTAGTTATTTGTCACTTTTCAGAAGATTTGATATTTTTCTAAATAAGCACAACGTAAGTTTTTATCCTCTAATTTCAATTTAAAGCCTAATACCAATTTTATGTTAGGCTGCACAGAATCATGAAATTCATTGATTGATCCATCTTTATCTGTGTTTATCTGCGTTTAATTATTCTTGATATTTTATTCTATGCAGCTTCATATTAATTTGGTATAAGTCATTTTTTAGATAAAAAAGACTCAAATATTATGTTGATAAATGCTTCAATTTCTTCAGCTAATCTACTAGGATTTATTTCATTATTGAGTTATATATTAACATTATTACCTAGTTATATCAGAGCATTTTTTCCACAAATTAAAAAAGCAAAAATTACCATTTATTTATTAAAATATCGTCGCCAATTAGGTGTTATTACTTTTGTATTAGCACTAATTCATGCAGTATTAATAGTGAATAAAAGGAATTTAGATTTATTTGATATTCAAACTTATAAAATTTCTTTAGAAGGAACATTGACATTAATTATTTTTGCACTTTTAGCATTTACATCTAATGACTGGAGTGTAAAAAATATGAAGCAAAACTGGCGAAGATTACATAAATTAACTTATATAGCCATGTTTTTATTATTGTGGCACATTCAAGAAAAAATGTCTGGACAATGGAATATTCTCACCCCTATAGAACTGACGCTACTAACGGTAATTATTGGTTTATTTTGTAGACGAAGATGGTTAGAATATACTAAGGAATATAATCAAAAACAAATAAGTTAAATTATTGAATTTGGAGTGTAAACTGGGAATTTTTGAGAGGATAAATAATTATGCTAAAAATATCTCATATTTATAAAATAATTCTGAGTATAGAAGGATGTATTTTCTTCACTTTGTTAATTTTGTTATTGATAAAGTTCAACTTGAATAAAAGTAGTTATAGTATAAATCTCAATAATAAAACTATTAATAGTAAAGGTTTGTACGTTTATTCTTTAGCTATTAGCCCAGATGGAAAAACCATAGTTAATGGTAATCTAAATAAAGATATTGATGTCTGGAATTTACAAACTGGTAAAATTATTCACCAACTATGCGGACATAGAAATTCCGTTAATTCTGTTGCTATTAGCCCAAATAATCAAATTATTGCTAGTGGTAGTTGGGATAAAACTATTAAAATTTGGAGTTTACAAACTGGAAAATTAATTCAGACATTATCTGGACATACAGATGATGTGAAATCAGTTACTTTTAGTCCAGATGCAAAATTTTTAGCTAGTGGTAGCTGGGATAAAACTATTAAAATTTGGAATTTACAAACTGGAGATATTTTTATCAATTTACCACAATCTGATGAAGTGAGAACCGTTGCTTTTAGTCCAGATGGTAAAATTTTTGCTGGTGGTGGAGAAGGTGGAAAAATAATGCTTTGGTATCTACCAACAGGGAAATTAAAAATCTCTTTAGCTGCACATCAAAAACCAATTTGGTCTATAGCTTTTAGTCCAGATGGTAATTATATAGCCAGCGCTAGTTCTGACCATACTATTAAATTATGGAATATCAAAAATGGAGCATTATCGGCTGTATTAAAAGGACATAATAAAGCAGTTTATTCTGTAGTGTTTAGTCCTGATAGCGAAACTTTAGCTAGTGGGAGTTATGATAAAACAGTTAAACTGTGGAATGTGGAAAATGGTAAATTAATTAATACTTTTATCGGTCATACTAAACCTGTTTGGTCTTTAGCTTTTAGCCCTAATACTCATACTCTGGTAAGTGGGAGTGCAGATGCAACTATCAGAATTTGGACTTTACCTAAATCGGATATGTTTCGTCAAGCTGTTAATTATGCTATCAAAGCCGCTGATCTCACTCAAACAGCGAAATCATCAGAAGAATGGAAAATAGTGATTAATAATTGGCAAAAGTCTATTGATCTTATGTCTAAAATACCAACTTCTAGTATAGATTATGCGATCGCTCAAAAAAAGATTCTTGAGTATCAACGTAATTTACAATATGCGTATCATCCTGCCCATTTGAGTAATAAATAGTACAAATAATACCACTCCTTATCAAATAGTTGATAATAAATCTCATTTATGGTACATATTTATCTAACGTTATAAATAAATTTACTTAATCAGGAACAAAAATGATCAAATCTCGTTACATATTTTTGTCGATCGCTGCTTGTGCCATAATTTCTCTAAGTTCTTGCACTGACAACGCACCAACAGCAGAAAGTCCATCCAACCCAAGTACTACCCCAGTTACGGAAACAAAAAGTCATAGTGATCACGGTGGTAAAGCGCAAATTAATATTAATACTGCTATCTTGTCCGAGTTAGATAAATTTGAAGCTAAACTAGGTGTGCCGGCATTGTCGAACAAAATCCAAGCCAGCCGTCCCTATGGTTCTCCAGAAGATTTAGTCAGCAAAAAAGTAATTACTCAAGATCAGTTTGACCAAATTAAAGAGATGGTGACTGTTCAGGAAGTAGTGCTGACAGGTGAGGCTAAAGATGTTGACTACATGACCAAGTTGGGATTAATGAAGGGACATCTTTTAGTAGCAAAAGAACTCTTAGACCAAAATCAGCCAAAACAAGCTGAACCTCATATTGGACATCCAGTTGAAGAGATTTATGTGGATGTGGAAGATCAGCTAAATGAACGCAAAGTTAAAGAATTCAAAACAACCTTGGTAAGTTTGCAAGATTTAGTCAAATCTAACGCCAAGAGTGCCAAACTCAAAACTGACTTTGTGGCTTCAGTACAATCAGTAGATGGTGCGATCGCAGCCTTACCAGCAGATCAACGCAATCAACCACGATTTGTCCTCCAAGTCATCAACGGTTTGCTAGATGCAGCTAACTCAGAATACGGTGCTGCGGTGGCGAAGCCGACCGAAGGTATCGCAAATGGCAAAATTAGCGCCCCAATTGAATATCAAGACTCCCGTGGCTTTGTAGTCTACTCTAATGAACTGTATCAAGGCATTTCTAGCCAGATAGCACAAGACAATCCTGAAGCACATAAAGCAATAGATACAGCTTTGGCTGAATTGGTGAAAGTTTGGCCGACTGCTATCCCACCAACCCAAGCTATCAAAACTCCTGAAGATGTTACCAAACTGGTGAAAACCATAGAGGAAAACACCCAAAAAGTGCTAGTTTCTCCCAGCACTAAAGCACAAAGTTAGTATTTCCATACCATTGGAAGTACAGAATAACAAGTTTAAAATGAATAAGAAGAGAAAAAATAGTTAGAAGTGAAGAGAGAGGATAGTTTGGTTTTTCAACACCTGAAAAAAGTATAACTTCTAACTCAAAACTTATAACTAAATATTCTCTAACGGTAATTTTGCTTATCTTAACAACTGATGCAAGAACTTGATCAAAAAAAGGCCATAGACCTACTAAATGCCATCATGGAATTTGAACTAGCTGGGGTAGTCCGCTACACCCATTATTCCTTAATGGTGACAGGGCCAAACCGCATTCCCATCGTGGCTTTTTTCAAAGCCCAAGCCGCTGAATCTCTACTCCACGCTCAACAAGTAGGCGAAATTCTCACAGGTTTAGATGGGCATCCCTCCCTAAAAATCGCCCAAATGGAGGAAACTTATAAGCACAACGTCAAGGACATTTTGCAAGAAAGCTTAACCCACGAAAAAACAGCACTGGATTTGTACAAAAATCTGCTAGAAACTGTAACTAATGCCAGCATCTATTTAGAAGAATTCGCTCGTGGCATGATTGGACAAGAAGAGATGCACAATCTCGAACTGAAAAAAATGTTACGCGATTTCAGCTAATCATCAATACTCATTAGTCCAATAAGTTTTGGACTAATGACTCAATAACTAATAACTAAATAACTATGAATTTTAGTACTGCTATACCTACTTTTGTAATTACCCTCCGAGAAGGCGTAGAAGCTGCCCTAGTGGTGGGTATTGTCCTGGCTTTATTAAAAAAAGCAAAACAATCTCGACTCAACCCTTGGGTATATGCAGGTGTTGCAGTCGGGCTTGTTGTTAGTGCATTAATAGGCGTTTTATTCAGTTGGCTGATTAAAATATTAGGCGCAATTAACCCTCAATACACCCCTGTCGTTGAACCGATGTTAGAAGGTGTATTTAGTGTGTTAGCAATAGTCATGCTTAGTTGGATGCTGATCTGGATGACTAAACAAGCCAGATTTATGAAAGCACAAGTTGAGGGCGCTGTTACAGAAGCACTAACACAAAATTCAAATGCAGGTTGGGGAGTTTTTAGTTTAATTTTAGTCGCCGTTGTTCGTGAAGGGTTTGAAACGGTTCTATTTGTGGCAGCAAATTTTCAACAGGGATTAATACCTACATTAGGCGCACTTAGTGGTTTAGCAGCAGCATCAGCAATAGGTGTGCTGTTATTTAAATGGGGTGTCAAAATTAATATCCGCCAGTTTTTCCAGGTAATGGGCATTTTATTAGTTTTGATTGTGGCTGGATTAGTAGTTTCAGCTTTACAACATTTTGATACCGCAATGTCTAGTCTTGCACTCAGCAATCGCGCTTCCGAAAATCTTTGTTTCTATTACGAACGGTTTACCAAAGTTCATTCTTGTATTTTAGGGCCAATGGTTTGGAATACTGCCAACATTTTGCCTGATGACAATTTTCCCGGTATTATTTTTAAATCTTTGTTTGGCTACAGAGATAAAATCTATATCGTCCAAGCCGTAGGATATTTTGTGTTTCTACTCAGCATTGGTGGTTTGTATTTACGCAGCATTACAGGTGCTTCTCCTCAGGAGAAAAAGAATATTAGGGTTAATCAAAAACCAATTAGTTCTTTGAAGGATTAAAATACAGCAGAATTCAGGAGCCAGGAGTAAAACTAGCTTGGTACCTGGCTTTGAATTTAAATTCCCTACCGTATGGCTACGCCACGCAAGCTATCGACTGACGCTCACGGAAGCCTTATTTATCTGCAATTTGCTGTAGTTTGTAATTAATTTGAGATTTTTATTTTACTAAAAAGATTTTCTGTAACTCCAGAGAAGCTTTTTCAATTGTTTCTAAACTACCTGGATTTACAAGTCCGTAATAATCAAAAACATAAACTCGATTATTTTTAGTCGCTTGTAACTGCTGCCAAAACGGTTCTTTTTTTAATGAATCTAACAGCGTTGGTTCAGCATTAACTACAATTAAAACTTCTGGGTTAGCCTCTAAAACTTTTTCAGCCGAGAGTGTCACATATCCACCTATGGGACTCGTACCTTGTAATTCTGCGGCTATATTTTTTGCACCAAATCTAGAAATTAAATCACCTGCCCAACTATTTTTATTAGGTGTTAAAATCGGTTGACGACTAACCAGGACTAAAGTAGAAATATTTAGAGTTGAGTTAGCAGGTAAAAAGGTTTTGTAGCGATTTAATAAAGGCTGGGGATCTACATCAATTGACTGAGCAAGTTTTTTTGTTAGTTCTTCTAGAGATTGCCAATTATTTACTTGAGTTGATAAAGTAGCTATTCCTAGCTGTTTAAGTTTCTGAATAGTTACATCAGAAAAGCCTGCTGCACCAATAACTAAATCTGGTTTTAAAGAGACAATTTTTTCTAAATTTGGGATACTCCGACCTTCGCTAACGCGGGGAATATCTTGAAGTTTAGGGTTATCTTTAAATAAGGTACTACCAGTTACTCCTACAAGTTTAGTTTTATCAAGTTGAGAGATAATATCAGCAGAAAGAGAAGAAAGTGCTACAACTCTTTTGGCTGAAGTTTGTGGTAATTGTTGTACTGGTATGACGTTAGATTGGGTTTGAGTTGTTGCTGTGGTACAGGAGAATAGAAATAGAGTTAATATGAGTGCTATTGCAGATGATTTCCAACGCATGATTATTGTTTTTTAACGCAGAGGTATCGCAGAGGAACACAGAGTTTTTTGAGGTTAAGGGACTTCCAAATAAAAAATGTACAAAGATTTCTTGTGGTGTAGGCTGAAAAGCCCGCTAATCAACAAAGGACGGGCAGGACTTGTACTGAGCTTGTCGAAGTATGCCCATCCCACAAGATTGGATAATTTATTTTTTGGTGTTCCCTAAGAGGAGATAGATGTTTATATTTTTATTATTACTCAATTCAATAAAAATTGTTGTACATCTTCTGGGGTGTTACAGTTAAAGAGCATATCTGGTGATGATAATGGTAAAACTGCTACTGGATATAGTTTTAGCCATTCTTGAAATGAGCGTCCTCCTTGGTTAATAAAATCCTGAAGTAGAGGTAAACATTTGCAGCGATAAAAGCCACATAGAGGTTCCCAGCCTTTAGTATTTTTTACTAAAAGGGCAATATTTTCTGATTCTACAGTATCAACTAATTTTACCCAATTTTGCAACACTTCAATTTGCAAGTTTGGTAAGTCACAAGCTAATAATAATACCCATTCTGTTTTTACTTTTTCTAGTCCTTGAACAAAACCTACTAGGGGTCCTTGTGTTTGTGTGGATATTTCTGGAATGAATTCACATTCAGGTAAGTGCAAGTTTTGATAACGTTCTGGCCAAGGTGTGACTATATATATGGTATCAGTGCAACTTTTAGCAACGTTACAAACTTTTTTCAATAATGGGATTCCCTGCATGGGAATTAAGGCTTTATCCTCACCCATACGTGAACTTTTACCACCGGCTAATATTATGACGCTTAAATCAGTCATGGATAGATTATAATTTAGGGTCATATATAATTATGATATAGCAAGATATCCGTGTTCTACCAGTTGAATTGAAATTAACTTATTTATGGATTGAGGTTAATACAAATGACACAGGAATTAATTGATCTTAGAAATAGCATTTTGCAAGGACATTATGCAGATGCTTTAGCAATTGTGGATGAATTAGAAGGAATGAGTAAACAAGCAATTCTGGGTAACATCCAATTTTACTGATTCATTTAATTAAAAATCAAATAGAACAGAGATTAACAAATTCTTGGTCTGCTTCTATTCGTAATTCAATTAGAGAAATTAAAAAAGTGAATATTAAAGATAATAAAAAATCTTACTATATCAATCAAGATGAATGGGAAAATTTCATAGAAGAGGAAGTAATTTAAGATGCCATAGCTGATGCCAGTTTGGAAGTAATGAATGGTATCTATAGCCAATTTCAACTTGCTGATATCATCAATAGAACACAGCTAATTGCAACAGCTTTGAAGTTTTTGGCGTTAACTTATTCCTATTCAGCCAAAGAATTACCCACAGTTGTAGCAGAAACATTAACTCAGCTACCAGGTGGTGAAGATTGGAAAGCAGGGAAAAGGTGAATAATTTCTATATTTTGTAGGGTGGGCATTGCCCACCATGTGTAGTATATACTACTACCACTAACCTCTATTTTGGCTGCGCTGTACCTGTTCTAACAACTGCTCAACACTCGCTGGTGCGGGAAGACATTTCAAACCTTGACAGACTAAGCCAACGCTTCCCTCTGGTAAATCTGATACCATCGCAAAGGCAACTGTTGGCAGATATTTGTTGATTAATGATGTTATTTGTTCAGTACTAGTCCGAATTAAGGTTGAGTTATGATACCAATCTAAAGCAGTAAATAAACTAGGACAAGCTTGGGGAGAATTACTCATTACACCTTTAAAGGCTGTCAAACCTTGTTCAGCTAAATCGAGATAATGCAAATTATCAGTCAATAAAGCTAGACGCACTAAATTAGCGATCGCAATCCCATTGGCTGAAGGTGTAGCATTATCTATATAACTACGCTCTCGGACAATTAAATCTTGACTATTATCACTGGACGTATTGAAATAACCACCTAGTTCTATACTCCATAAAAATTCGTCAAATTCATCTTGGAGAGAAACAGCTTTTTCCAACCAATCAGAGTCCTGAGTAGAAACATGATCAAGTTGTCCCAAAGTAGCTTGGTGTAAATCCAGCAATGCCTTAATAAAAAAAGCGTAATCTTCAGATTGAGCCAAAACCGTCGCTTCACCTTCATAATTGAGTCGGTGAAAACGTCCATCGACAAACTGATGATCTAAGATAAACCTAGCCGCTTGTGCCGCTAATTCCAGATAATTTGGTTGTTGGAAAACCTCAGCAGCCCTAGCCAAACCAGAAATCATCAAACTATTCCAGGCTACAATCATCTTAGTATCAGTCACCGCCGGAATCCGACCAGGCCAGTTAGTCGTTTTCGCTTCCTGATTATCTCGCGCTGGCGGAAAATTTGACAGTGACTCAGGTATAGCACCATAACGAGCCGTAAACAACTTACTCAAAGCAATTTCCAGCGTTTGGCTCAGTTCCCCTGGATGTAACCTTTGTAAAACAATCTGTCCTTCAAAATTCCCGTTAGCAGTAACAGCAAACTGTTGTTGTAATTCTTTTAGCTCTTCAGTCGTTAACAGTTGTTGTAATTCCCGGTAACTCCAGACATAAAAAGTGCCTTCTTCCGGTTCTATAGCTGTGGAATTAATGAAGCTATCAGCATCTTGAGCCGCATAAAAGTACCCCCCCTGTGCAGTCATCTCCCGTTGTAACCATTTTACAGTTCCAGCCACAGCCCTCTCAAAAGCCGGTTCCTGTATTCCTCCACTCCACAAATTCGCCAGATATTCGATAATTTGACCATTATCATAGAGCATCTTTTCAAAATGGGGGACAGTCCAAGTGGGGTCAACAGTGTAGCGATGAAAACCACCACCCACATGATCATAAATACCACCCAAAGCTAAATCTAGTCCCCGTTGAGTACAAACTTGCTGTCCATTATATTGAGATTGATAATTAAACCGAGTTCCGCGCAATGCAAATTCAGCATAGGGGATCATCGGAAAACTATTACCAACCTGCTTAGAAGTGATGATCCCCGTGCAAGTTTCCCATCCTCTCTGCAATAATTGATTATCTGCAACTTCCTGACTAGTAACCTTTTGCAATACCGCAGATGTCAGCAAAGCCTCAACAATTAACGCTTTGCGTTGGCGTAACTCGTCTTTTTCTGTATCGTAATAACGGCGCAGAGCTTCCAAAACCTGTAAAAATCCAGGACGACCATAGCGGGGATCAACAGGAAAGTAAGTTCCAGCGTAAAACGGCACTAAATCATCTGCCGCCAAAAAAACATTTAAAGGCCAACCCCCCTGACCACTCATGAATTGCAAAGTCTGCATATAGATACTATCGAGATCAGGTCTTTCTTCCCTGTCTACTTTGATAGGTAGAAAGTTGGCATTCATATATTGAGCAATTTCTAAATCAGAAAACGCTTCCCCTTCCATCACAGTACACCAATGGCAACTAGAGTAACCAATGGAGAGAAAAATCGGTTTATTTTGCACCCTTGCAGTTTCCAGTGCTTCATCACACCAAGGCCACCAATCAATCGGGTTTTCGGCGTGTTTGCGGAGATAAAGGCTTTTCTCTTCAGCAAGGCGATTAGTCATGATCAAATCATCTGCCCTTTTATCACCAGTCTAGCCTGTTGATTGGGCATGAGGCATTGGAGAGATGGGAAGATGAGGAGAATATTTATCTTTCTTCTGCTCCCTAGCTATCCATTACTTAAAAAAGTGAATCGTTGAACCGATAACAGCCGGCGGCATTTCCGAAATAGGTGATATAGTCTTTCGAGGAATTTGAGTACTAGCGTTTAGTCCAGCGATCAGGTGCAGTAAAAAGGTAATTAAAGCAGCTTGTATAAATCTTTCGAGCATAGTACTTCTCTCTCTCTTGATGAATAGCATTTCAAGTAAGATTGGTTATTCTAAATACACCTCATACTCCCGGTTTACCGGATTTGCTAAATATGTCCGGATAATTAACCAAAAAAAATGTGAAAAAATGTGAAAAAAGTTACTAACACCTAAAAAATAATTTCAACTAATCTGCGATCGCCAAATGAAGACAAACCAGCGGCATAAGTCACATAATTAGGGTGCAGTTTACAAGGGTCAGAACAGGACTTAATTTTCCTTTCATTTAGCCTCTTTTCATCTCACCATACCCACTTAGACACCTATCACTATCAAAAAGTGCCTGAAAATTTTTTTTTGATTTGAGATAACTGATTGTAGACCGACCTTTCAGACGAATCCGCTTGCTGAGAACCGATTAGGAGGTAAAATTTTCGATTTATGAAGATTTTTGCCAAAGGTTAATTTAGCCGTCTCAACACAAATAGCCTTTGTCGTCGATAGAATAAGTTACAAATAGCTACAAATACGCTCAATGATTCCAATCGTTATTGAACAATCGGGTCGCGGCGAACGCGCCTTTGATATCTACTCACGGCTGTTACGTGAGCGCATTATCTTTTTAGGTCAACAGGTTGATAGCAGTCTCGCTAACTTGATTGTTGCCCAATTGTTGTTCTTAGATTCTGAAGACCCGGAGAAAGACATTTATATGTACATAAATTCTCCCGGTGGTTCGGTGACGGCGGGGATGGGCATTTTTGACACCATGAAGCACATCCGTCCTGATGTCTGTACTATTTGTACCGGACTAGCCGCAAGTATGGGTGCTTTTCTTCTCAGTGCTGGTGCTAAGGGTAAACGGATGAGTTTACCCCATTCACGAATTATGATTCATCAACCTCTAGGTGGCGCTCAAGGACAAGCGACTGATATTGAAATTCAGGCGCGGGAAATTTTATACCACAAAAAGCGGTTGAATGATTATTTAGCTGAACACACAGGCCAGCCGATTGAGCGCATTGCGGAGGATACTGAACGTGACTTTTTTATGTCTCCAGAGGAAGCCCAGGAATACGGTTTAATTGACCAAGTGATTGACCGTCACGCCGTCGGTATTCGTCCAATGGCCATAGTCTAAAGTACCGAGTACTTAGTACCGAGTATCGAGTGCCTAGTACCTAGTTTTGGGTAAATTTTTATTGTTACTCAATACTCAATACTCAATACTCGGTACTATTTAAAACCCCGCAATAGGATCTGGCTGAGATTTAAGGTAGTTGAGAAAATCTAGTAACTCTTCTTCACTGAGTAAAGAACGTCCTAACTTACCGTAGGTTTTTTTGAGATATTCTCGTCCTTGTTCTTTTGTCCAGGCTAATCGCTCTATTTGTACATCTGTTTGAGCAATAACATCAGATAAATTAACTGGTTCATTTTTCTTCTTCCTGGTTCCTATCCCTGATGGAAAACCAATATCTTCTGAGGAAGAATAATTGCGTGGTGTAAAGGGTGTAACGTTACTAGCAGTGATTCCTGGTGAAGATTGATGTTCAGGTTCTGGACTAAATGACATCTCCAGTTTTTCTGTTGCGATATCCAGTTGTTCTTCTCTGGTGACACTTCCCAAAGTGACTTGAGTTAAGGGTTGGTTGTATGTATCACTTGTGTTGTTGTATTCGATCGCAGGGGGTGAAGATATTTCTGTATTTTTAGTCACTGACCATTGAGTACTGGCAACATCCTGGGAGGTGGGGACAGACTCACGTAAAGCAGTTGTGGTATTTACAGTTGTCTTGACTGGGACTGGGGAAATAGGTTTTGGGGAAAATGCTACTCTTCCCTCTGTCTCATTTGTGATTCCTAAAAGCATTAATGCCCTATTTCTGGCCTGGTCTTCAGCGGCTTCTACGGTTTCTGCTGCTGCCATTCCAGTGGCGCGGGTAACGCCTTCAATTTGTAGGCTAACTCGGACGATATATTTTCCTTGGAAAATTTGTACTAATTCCGAAATAATGCTGCCGTTGGGATACAAGCTCTGAAATTGAGCCAACATAATCATGCCACCCATCTAAATATGTTTAACTTTAGTTGTACTTGTAAGATTTCCAGGTACTTTTCACGCTATGATCATTTGTCACGATTGTAGCAGTAGCTGTTTTTTGCGAAAATTTTTAGCTACTGTTGACAAAATCAGGGTGTTCTTCCTTTCAATGCTATACTAATTACCCAATTCGATATCTAGAAGTATTTTGTGGAAGTGCGCTCTAAATCTACAATAATAAAGATAAGGTTCGCCCTCATTGCAAGTCACAACTGCTTACCTGATTGTTACCGATTCTACAGATGGTAAAATTGGGTTAATAGGCAGTTTCTCTCAGTTAAATTTCAGATGATCATGGCGTGGAATTACCTTTAATCTAGACAATCAGACACCTGTGCCTTCCCTAGCTACCTGCCTTTGGGTAACATCGAGAGTTGTGTAAATCAAACCTCTCAACAACCCATTGTGTAATTACCTGGTGAGGCCAAGTCGAGTATCAGGAGTGCCTTGTTAAGATTGGTTAGTTGAAGAAAGTTTTACCCAAGTGAATTCTGAGAGTATCGTGCAGTGAGAAGTCCGAGCAGAGGCTTACTCTGACAGGAACTTTGGCAGCCTTGCCTTAGATTACTTCTTTGCAGGAGTACGGGCAATTCGTTTGTAGCAAGTATCTGTAAGCCGTGAGGGTATACAGGGAAGAACCAGATTAAACACCGGACACTTTAACGCCAATCACAGGCCAGTTGCTACAACGGGAGGGAACTCCTGAAATGTAGTAGCTCCTCAAGTTGGGAAACTTTCCCATAGTGCTGGTTCCTGAACGGGGGGGAACCCCCGCACGCAGGTGTCCTCAAAAAATGATGTTTTGACCAAAGGTCGGTTCACTGCATGGAATTTTCAATCGCTACACTTCTTGCCAATTTCACGGATGATAAATTGGTAGCTCGTAAGGTTTTGGAAAAGAAACTGGGTTGTGAGGATGAAGACAGTTTAGAAAAACTTCACATTGCTTTGGAGGTGCTAGAAAAAATTGGGTTGTTGGTCAAGGAACGGGGTAAGTATCGTCGTGTATCCGAAGAGGGGCTAATTGAAGCTAAACTCCGTTGCTCTAGTAAAGGCTTTTGCTTCGCCATTCAAGATGTGGAAGGCTCTGAGGATATTTATATCCGCGAAAGCTATCTGAGTAATGCCTGGAATGGCGATCGCGTTTTAGTCAGAGTTCTCAAGGAAGGTAGTCGCCGACGTTCTCCTGAAGGTGAGGTGAAGCTGATTCTGGAGCGTTCTAATCACACTTTACTAGCACGGATTAAACAGGTAGAAGGGGGTTTCCGTGCTGTTCCTTTAGACGATCGCTTGCTGTTTGAATTGAAACTGCTCACAAACGGCTTGAAATTGGCTGAAGCTATAGACCACCTAGCCCATGTAGAAGTCCTGCGTTATCCTCTGGCTCAGTATCCACCTTTGGGTCGGGTTGTACAAATCCTTGGTAGTGATGCAGAAGCTGCTGCTGATATAGATTTGGTAACTTGCAAGCACGATTTATCACGTACTTTCTCGGATAATATCCTGGATGCAGCAGCTAAGTTGCCCAAAAAGTTGCTGAAAGCAGATTTAAAAAACCGCGTAGATTTACGCAATTTGTTCACCATCACGATTGCGGGGGTAAATGGTGACGATAAAGTAGTAGAAAATGCCTTTAGCTTGGAAAAAACTCCTAGCGAACCTTGGCGATTGATGGTTCATATTACTGATTTATCTCACTACATTCAAGCTGATGAAGCCCTAGATAGAGAGGCACTCAAGCGCGGTCGGTCAGTTTATCTGGGAGAATTAATTTTGCCGATGTTGCCAGAAGCAGTGGCTGAACGCTGTTCTTTGGTATCGGGTAGTGATCGCCTAGCTCTCTCCTTTGTGATCACAATTGATCCCCAATCGGGAAAAGTGCTGGAATGGGAAATTCAACCCAGCGTGATCAAAGTAGACACATCTGTGAGCAAACAACAAGCAGAAGCAATACTCAGCGGTGATGCACCCAAAATGTCTGCTGAGACTATCCAGATGTTACATGACCTAGCAACCCTAGCCAAAGCAGCTAAACAAGCTCGATTATCTCGCGGGAGCTTGCAATTAAATCTGCCACCAAGCCAAAATCCTTACTATGATGAGGGCGTAATGGGCGCTGTGGTAGTTAATGACGTACCCGTGCGATCGCTCCTCTCAGAATTAGTACTGTTAGTGAATGAACTAATAGCAGAACATCTCAATGCTTTGGGAGTTCCTGCCATTTGGCGAGTCCAAGGCACACCTGATCCTGAAGATGTTCAGGAAATGCTCAAACTAGCGATGAATTTGGGTGTGGAATTAACCCTTGATCCAGAGTTAGACATTCAACCCCTCGATTATCAACATTTAACTAGAGCTTTCGCTGAGTCACCATCTGAGCAAGTTCTCACCTACCTGTTACAGGATACCCTCAAACCATCTGTATACAACACAACTAAAGGATTACACTTTGGTTTGGCTCTACCACAGTACATCCACTTTAGCGCCCCCTTACGGCGTTATCCAGATTTACTGATGCAACGGGTATATCATGCCTTATTAGAATACGGGCGCGATCGCCGCAACACCCGTGTCAAAGAGCGTGTCAACCTGCGCCATTCTTCCTCCCATGAAGAAATTAACTGGAACGTTCTCCCCCCAGAGTTACAACAAGAACTCCAAAGCGACTTAACTAGAGTACTCGTTCAGATTAACGACAGAGAAAAAGAAGTCCAAGAAGCCGAAGCTGATTTAGCAGGACTGCAAAAAGCCCAACTGATGAAACAGCGCATCGGTCAAGTATTTCCCGGTGTAATTACTGGGGTGCAATCTTACGGCTTCTTTGTCGAAATCGAAGTTCCCGCTACAGAGTCAGAAATCGGCTCCCAGCTAAGTACACCCCTACGAGTAGAAGGACTAGTACACGTCAGTTCTCTCAAAGATGATTGGTATGAATACCGAGCTAGACAACAAGCTCTATTTGGCCGCAAAAATCGCGCTTCCTATAGATTGGGCGATCGCGTAGCCGTACAAGTTAAAAGTGTTGATTACTACCGCCAGCAAATTGATTTAGTCACCGTTGGCCCTGACGGTGTAGTCAAAGGCTTGGGAATCAGCAATGAAGATACATCAGATATTTACTTACCAAACAACATGGAATCTTTTGACTTAGATCCCTATAGTGAGGATGAGTAAATTCCCCGTATAAATTCGTGTCCAATAACATAAAACCACTTATTTTAGGCGTATCAGGTGCATCCGGCCTGATTTACGCCGTTCGCGCTCTTAAATTTCTCCTGGAAGCAGAGTATAAAATTGAACTGGTTGCTTCAAAATCAACTTACATGGTTTGGCAAGCAGAACAAGATATCCGAATGCCGGCAGACCCTGAAGCACAAGAGCAATTCTGGCGAAAGCAAGCCGGAATTCCCCTATCTGGGCAACTCCGCTGTCATCCTTGGAGTGATGTTGGTGCTGGTATCGCTAGTGGTTCCTTTAAAACTCTGGGGATGATCATCATGCCATGTAGCATGAGTACAGTAGCTAAACTGGCAGTAGGTCTGAGTTCAGACTTACTAGAACGGGCAGCAGATGTGCAAATTAAAGAAGGACGTAAGCTGGTAATTGTCCCTAGAGAAACTCCTTTTAGCCTGATTCACCTACGGAACTTAACAACCTTAGCAGAAACAGGAGTGAGAGTTGTTCCCGCTATTCCAGCTTGGTACCACAACCCTCAAACCATTGAAGACTTAGTTGATTTTGTCGTAGCTCGTGCCTTAGATCAACTAGATATCGACTGCATTCCCATTCAGCGTTGGCAAGGTCATCTTTAAATAAGGGACTGGGGAGATGGGAGATGATAAGTATAACCACTGATAACTGATAATTAATAACTGAATTAAAATGGCTGTAATTCGCTTAATTTTGTTGGTGGTGGTGCTGGGAGGACTAACACTGTTGTTAGTTCAAAACTTGTCTCCTACCCTCCCGCTAGTATTTTTAGGTATGCGGACTCAACCATTACCACTGGCTTTATGGATTTTATTGAGCATAGCTGCTGGTGCTTTTACATCTTTGTTAATTGGTGCCTTGTTTAAAGTTGCTAATTATGTATCGGTTCAACAGGCATCAACAACTTCATTTACATCAAATGCAGCTACACCGCGTGCGAAGACAACTACTAATAAAAAAACTACACAGCCTACTAGCAGTCCACGGATACCAGTGAATCCAACCGAGTACACTACCAGTAACGAATTTGATGATTGGGAGACAGATCCTAATCAAGGTGATGATTGGGATGATCAAGAATCACGACGAACTTCAAGCCCGAAAACCTACGAAAATCAACAAGCTCCTCAAAATACTTCCCAATCGGACTCGGTTTACTCCTACAGTTCCCAAGAACCTAAAAATACTGGTGTGGGAAAAACTGAATCTATTTACGACGCTGATTACCGGGTAATTATCCCTCCTTATCAACCACCAACTACTAATCAAACAGATGATGATGATTGGGATTTTTTTGAAGATGAGGATTTAGATGATCAAAATAAACGCCCCCGTCGGTAAATTGAGTCTATTTTGTGGCACACTGTTCCCTTGATTCCCGTGACTCTTGCTTGATTTGACCCATCATCGCAGCTTCCTGTAAAGCCATAAAGGCATTCAAGTCTTCAAAGTCATACTGACTAGTTAAAAGTTCTCTGAGTTGGTTTTCTGCTTGCAACGTTAAGTAGCCAGTTGCTAAAGCCGTTTTCACAACGTCTCTAATTCGAGTCATAGCTGACACCCCATGCATACCACATTATTTGATGAGAGCTTACTCAAGGGAGAAAAGCTTGTTTGTAAAAGACAGAAACTTTGGTAATTTTTAGCACCTAAGAAGACAATAGCCATTTGATTTAACAGTAAATTTGAGCAGCATAATACTGTGTTGTCAACAACATCATTGTTATGTACAACTCATTTCGCCTTTTTCTATTGACAGAATTTATTTCCTTAAAGTTTCAAACAAGTTATATGAAATTTCCATTAAGCATAAGCATACCTAAGTAATAAATGAAAATGCACCTAACACTTGTTATTAAATTCGTTATAAATTTACTGTTGGTTTATTCGGACTTTACGGAATAAACGTTAGTATATCTCTAACGTAACTGTAAATACACTAATAACAATGGTGGTAGTAAATTCCCAAGTAACAGAAGAAGAATTTATAGAAGCTCAAAAAAATTGGGAGTTAGAAAAATTATATGTAGATTTAGCTTCTGTCAAAAGAAAAGCCTTAACACCTGTTGAAAAGAAGCTTTTGAGGGGTTTGCTTTGTGGTTGTAGTCCTGCGGAAATAGCAAATAAAGTGTATCAAAGTCGCAGCAGTAGTACTGTGAGAGTTTATCTGTCAAATGGATTATATAAATACATAGAAGATATGCTGGGTAGTCAATTGGGACATTCAGTGAAGGTAAAAAATTGGAGTCATGTGACTCATTTATTGGAAAAAGCTGGGTATAAAAAAAATTGGTTTGACTTGAAATCAATAACTACTTTTATTAAAAGTACTAGAGAGCAAGAAACTGAGTTACTGAAAGTTAAATCCCCAAATATTCAAGATTGGGGTGAAGCCGTTGATGTTAGTGGCTTCTCTGGAAGGATGAAAGAACTAACCACAGCCTCAAAATGGATTTTACAACAGCGCTGTCGGTTAGTTGTACTGTTAGGGATGGGTGGAATTGGTAAAACGGCTTTTTCGATTAAGTTAGCTGAGGAGATTCAAGACCAGTTTGAATATGTGATTTGGCGATCGCTACATCTATGTCCTTCGATAGATGTGATGTTGAATAATCTTGTGCAGATATTATCACCAACTCTACAGATAGACCAGACTGCAACTTTGAATACTAAAATTTCCCAATTGATTAATTGTTTACGTAAGGTGCGTTGTCTTTTGGTCTTAGATAACGTTGACTCGATTTTATCTAGCAATGATGGAGATGAGACACAAGTTCAATCTTCCGTAGCAGCTAGTAAACCTGATCTGGTTTCACAAATTCAATATCGTCCTGGTTATGAAGGTTACGGTGAATTAATTAGAAGGATAGGAGATTCTCAACATCAAAGCTGCTTGTTATTAGCCAGTCGGGAAAAACCACCAGAAATTGCTGTGATTGAAGGAGAAAAGCTACCTGTGCGGTCTTTAAAATTGACTGGTTTGAGCAAAACAGAAAGTCTGGCTATCCTCAAAACTAAAGGATTAGCCGAATTGGAATATACAGAATGTACTGTATTGATTGACTGGTATGCTGGTAATCCGTTATTTTTGAAATTAGTTGCCACTACTATTCAAGATTTATTTGGTGGTAGTGTTTGTCAGTTTTTGGAACACGGTACTCTAGTTTTTGGTGAGATTCACAGGAGTCTAGAGCAACAGTTTAATCGCTTGTCTGAGTTGGAGAAGTATATTATGTATTGGCTGGTACTCAATCCAGATTGTACTTCTGTGATGACTTTAAAAACTAATTTGATATCGGGATGGCCGGTGCGATTAGGACAAAGATTAATCCTGGAAACTATAGAATTGCTCCAACGGAGATCTTTGCTGGATATAGAAGCAGCGGATTTATCCCTCAGCAGAATGTGGAGGGACTATTTAATTGAGCGGTTAATGGAAAAAGATTTTCAATCTTGGACTGAGTTCTGAGTAAAAATGGGTAAAAATAAGAAAATTAATAATTTTTAACTGGAGTTAAGGGTATTTGTGAGTAACTTATTAAGAGGAGTCAACCTGTATTTAATTGGGATGATGGGTGTTGGTAAGACAACTGTAGGGCGCTTACTAGCAAAGGAACTGGGCTATGGGTTTTTAGATACTGATGATGTGATAGTTAAAGCGGCTGGGAAATCTATCAATGAGATATTTATTGATGAGGGTGAAGCAGAGTTTCGTCAGTTAGAAAGTGATGTTTTGGCGCAAGTTTGTGCTTATACCAAATTAACTATAGCTACTGGTGGGGGTATTGTGTTGCGGCGGGAAAACTGGGGTTATCTGCGTCATGGGTTGATTGTATGGCTAGATGCACCAGTGGAAATATTATTAAATCGGTTGGCGGAGGATGATACAAGACCGCTTTTACAGGATTCTGACCCTGAAGGTAAATTGAAATTGCTCCTCGAACAACGTCAATTACTTTACTCCCAAGCGGATTTACAAATTACCATCGCTGCAATACAAACACCAGAACAAATTGTCACCTGCATCCTAGACGCAATTCCTAGCGTTCTCAAAAATCAAGATTTTCAACAGCAAAATTGATCTGAGGAAATTTTGTGATACTAAGTTGCTAAGAGGATCTCTGAGAAGGGTGAAGTAGATTCGCCATTGTCTTTTCTTGTATCCTGTACAATCTAAAATCCAAAATCTAAAATCCAAAATTGGAAGATCCTCAGAATGGTAAACGATACAGAGTATATCAGGCAAGCTGAAGCTAATCGCGTTGAAATTCTCAGCGAAGCGCTACCTTACATTCAAAAATTTGCAGGTCGTACCGTTGTTGTCAAATACGGAGGTGCGGCCATGAAAGATAGCACCCTGAAAGATAAAGTTATCCGCGATATTGTATTTTTATCCTGCGTCGGGTTGCGACCAATTTTAGTTCATGGTGGTGGACCAGAAATTAACAGTTGGTTAGATAAACTGGGAATTGAGGCTCAATTTAAGAATGGTTTACGTGTCACCGATGCGGCGACAATGGATGTGGTGGAAATGGTGTTAGTGGGTAGAGTCAATAAAGAAATTGTCTCTCTGATTAATCAAGCCGGCGGTATGGCGGTGGGACTTTGTGGTAAAGATGGTAACTTAATTACGGCGCGTCCTCAAGGTGATGAAGGTATTGGTTTTGTTGGGGAAGTCAGTAATGTGAATATCAAGATTTTAGATACCCTATCCAAGAATGGATATATTCCCGTGGTTTCTAGCGTCGCTGCTGATGATAGCGGACAAGCTTACAATATTAATGCTGATACTGTAGCGGGGGAAATAGCTGCTGCTTTAGGGGCGGAAAAACTGATTTTGTTGACCGATACGCGGGGTATTTTAACAGATTACAAAGATCCATCTACCTTGATTCCTAAAGTAGATATTCGGGAAGCTCGCCAACTGATTAACGATGGTGTTGTCAGTGGGGGTATGATACCTAAAGTAACTTGTTGTGTGCGATCGCTCGCCCAAGGAGTTAAAGCTTCACACATAATTGATGGCCGCATTCCCCACGCCCTTCTGTTAGAAATCTTTACAGATGTCGGGATTGGGACAATGATTCTCGGTTCTCAGTTTAAATGATTTGGTGATGGGGGATTGGCAACTAGGAAAAACTATTACCTATTACCAATTACCCATTACCGATTAGCAAATGACGAATCACCAATGACTAATGACAGAAAGTTTAGAAATTGCTAAATCTCGTTACGAAACTGGAAAACTTGCCTTTGAAAATGGACAATATCGAGAAGCGGTAGAAAATTTGGAAAAAGCCAGTGCTTTATTAGCTCGGAATACACGCTTTGCAGGCGAAGTGGATATTTGGTTAGTGACAGCTTATGAAGCGGCTGAAAGGACTGAGGATGCGATCGCACTTTGTCAACAACTTCGTCGTCATCCCCACGCCGAAACCAAAAAACAAGCACGACAACTAATTTATATTTTACAAGCGCCCAAACTCAAAAGACCAAAAGAGTGGATGAGCGAAATTCCTGATTTGGGCGCAATTTCAGACAACGACTCCAAAAGACTTGTCACCGTCAAGCCTACCAAATCTACCCCAAAAAAGAAGTCAGCAGAGCCAGAATATGTTGATCTCAGTACAGTTAATACAAAAGATAATCGTTTTATCTGGGTAGCCTTTATTGCTGTTGGTATCACCATTTATTATTTAGTTTGGCTAAGTATGTGAACAGGTAATCAAAATTTCAACTTTGTGGAGATGTCTAATTTGTATGAATATATCTAATTTTCGACTAAAACCTATGTTGTGGTTGGTAATATGCGCCTCTTTCATATTGTCTGGATGTGTTCAATATGATTTAGGCGTTACTTTTAATAATGCCAATAACGGCGAAATAATACAGCACATTCAATTATCTGAAAAACTAACTAGTTTTAGCAGTGATTATATTTCCGAATGGTTAAATAGTCTAGAGCGACGCGCCCGAAAATTAGAAGGATCAGCAAGGCGAATTTCTCCAGAAGAAATTATTCTAAAAATTCCCTTTAGTAATGGAAGAGAATTACAAGAAAAATTTAGCGGATTCTTCAACTATACCACTTCCCAAAAACCTGATATAGTCTCCAATGATTCAGAATTGCCGAATATCACCTCAAACTTACTCGTACAAAATAACAATTTTTTACTCTTATCTAGAAATCGCTTGATTTATGATTTAGATTTGCGTTCTCTTTCAGTTTTAACTAGCAAAGGAAATGTTTTAACAGGTACAGGTTCAATTATCAATTTAGACTTTAGCTTGCAGACACCTTGGGGAGTTAAGAACATTCAGCAAACTGAAGATGCAATCCAACCAGAAAAAAATGCTAAACAACTGATATGGAAACTCAAACCAGGTGAATTAAACCACATAGAAGTAGTTTTTTGGCTTCCCAATATGTTGGGAATCGGGACTTTGATAATTATTCTATTTGTTTGGGGTGGTTTTTATTTGAGATATACATTGTTAGAATCAGGATTACAGGATTTGCAAAGTTAAAAAATTGTTATTGTCAGAATCAGGATATCCAGGATTTTAGGATGTACAGGATGGTTTTTTGAAGATTGCTGTAAATTTTCAGAAATTGTATTTTGTCTGAATCAGGACAACCAACATTTAGGGATGTAGAGGATGAAATAGGAAAATCTCTCTGCAACCTCTTTCCTTCGTGTTCTTTCCTTCGGAACGCTGCGCGAACGTTCCTTCGTGGTTCATTCTTCCATGACTTGTGCGTAACCAACCATCATTAAATAGGGCTTGCTGAAAAAGTCTTTCCGTTAGGGCTAGGAGTCAGAAGTCAGGAGTCAGGAGTCAGGAGGAAGAATTAGAAGGAGATCAAAATATTCTCAAATCTGGGTAAATGAACGGTTTTTGATGATTTCATCGCTTATTTCTTGCACCTTCTCCTACTTTTTCAGCCTGAAACCGTTGATATATCTAGGTTTTTGGTTTATTCAGCAAACCCTAAATAACATCCTGTACATCCTCAAATCCTGGACATCCTGATTCTGACAACCTATAAATAAATCTATGATTCTACAAACTCACCCAATTCAAAAAACACCGACAGTCACATGGGAAGCACTCCCAGCAGATTTTATTTTACCTGACGACCCAGTGGAAAACATTCAACAACCTCCTCTTGCTGCTGCATTAACTGATGCTTTAGGTGCAACAGGGCGCATTCTACCACAGATGCTGATTGGCTCTAATTTTGGGCTTGTAGCCACCTTAAACAAAAAAATTATCGTCAAAGCTCCTGACTGGTTTTATGTACCTGTAGTGCATCCTGTAGCAGTTGATGTGGTGCGTCGCAGTTATACCCCCAATCTAGAGGGGGAACCTGTAGCTGTGGTGATGGAATTTCTCTCAGATACAGAAGGTGGAGAATTGTCTGTACGTTCCACACCACCTTATGGAAAGCTGTATTTTTACGAACATATTCTGAAAGTTCCCACTTACGTCACTTACGATCCCTACGAACCCAGTTTAGAAGTACGCTGTTTGCAAAATGGAGAATACACCAAACAACAAGCAGATACTAATGGGCGTTTTTGGATTCCTGAGTTAGAGCTATTTTTAGGAATTTGGACTGGTGAAAGATTATGTCAAACCATGAACTGGTTGCGGTGGTGGGATAGGGAAGGAAATTTGCTACTTTGGAGTAGCGAACAAGCCGAACAAGAACGTCAACGGGCTGATTTATTAGCAGCTAAGTTACGTGAACTAGGTGTTGATCCGGAATTGTTGTAAATTTGTGATGCGGGCATCTTAGCCCGCTCAAAAAATTAAGGTGATAAACGCTCTATTTTCCAGCTTCCATTGTCTAAGTGAGTATAAAGCAAGCGATCGTGTAAACGGCTAGAACGTCCTTGCCAAAATTCAATTTCTTGGGGAATTACCCGAAATCCTCCCCAATGAGGTGGTCTGGGAACTTCTTGATTTTCATATTTGCGCTGGAATTCTTGTAATTGTCGCTCCAAAACTTCTCTTCCAGCAATTACCTCACTTTGATTAGAAGCCCAAGCACCTAAGCGACTATGAGGTGGACGTATCTCAAAATACCCATCAGATTCCTCTTTTGAAATCTTTTCTACAGTTCCTACAATTCTGACTTGGCGTTCTAGTTCAGCCCACCAGAAAACCAAAGCCGCATGGGGATTTGCTGTTAGTTCTTGTCCCTTGTGACTGTTATAGTTAGTGAATAAGACAAAACCCCGTTCGTCAAAATCTTTGAGTAGTACCATTCTTGCTGAGGGTTTACCATCTGGTGTACAGGTAGCCAGAGTCATTGCATTAGGTTCAGGTAATTGTGCTGCTGTTGCCTGATCAAACCAAGTTTTAAATTGTATAAAAGGATTAGGGTCAATTTGATTTTCATTCAAATCTTGCAAAGTGTAGTCTTTGCGTAGGTCTGCTATGTTTTTATCCATAGGTTTTTGCTTCCTTCTCATCAGCTACGCTGATACTATTGTGGGATTGTTGGAGAAAAATATCTATCATGGAGATCAGTAGCAACACAGAGTCAACTACCTACACTATCAAAAATTATGGTGGGGGACTTCTGTCGGGTTTAGTTGATAAATTTTCTTTAGTTTTCTCAAGATGCGCCGTTCAACCTCCCTTAGAAGTCTGCTAATTTACGGTTTGAGTGGCCCGATTATTGCTCTCAATGTTTGGCTACTGTCGGTACTGTTTCGCTATTTCCAGCACCCAATTACGATCTTGAGTATTGCGGCTATTTTGGCGTTTTTACTCAATTATCCGGTGAAATTATTTGAGAAGGCTAGAATTACTCACACTCAATCGGTGATTATAGTTTTACTTTTGACTTTAACTTTGTTAATTATTTTGGGTGTTACGCTTGTACCAATGGTAGTTGACCAAGCAATCCAACTTTTAAATAAGCTTCCTGATTGGTTGGCCTCTAGTCAAGATAACCTAAGTAAATTACAGTTATTGGCGCGTCAGCGACGTATAAATATTGATTTGACCTTAGTGACCAATCAAATTAATGCCAATATTCAAAATTTGGTGCAACAGATAGCTTCTGGTGCGGTGGGATTCGCGGGGACGCTATTATCAGGATTATTGAACATAGTGTTAGTGGTTGTACTAGCGTTTTATATGCTGTTATATGGCGATCGCGTCTGGTCTGGTCTGGTGAATCTCTTACCATCTAATATTGGAGTCCCTTTAACCAAATCCTTACAACTTAATTTTCAGAACTTTTTCTTGAGCCAACTATTGCTGGGACTGTTTATGGTAGTAGGGCTAACACCAATTTTCTTATTTATGAAAGTACCATTTGCTCTGCTATTTGCGATCATTATTGGTATTTCCGAGCTGATTCCCTTTGTGGGGGCAGCTTTAGGTATAGGTTTAGTAACATTGTTGGTTTTATTACAAAATTCGTGGTTAGCATTTCCAGTGGCAATGGTAGCAACCATATTACAGCAAATTAAAGATAATCTTTTAGCTCCTAAGTTAATGGGCGAATTTATCGGACTCAATCCCATCTGGATTTTTGTATCTATTTTGATGGGATTTGAAATTGCTGGTTTGTTGGGAACACTGGTGGCAGTGCCAATAGCTGGTACTATCAAAGGCACTTTCGATGCTATTAAAAACAGTAAAAATAGTAATTTTGTATCAAATTTTACAATAAATTATGATTCTCAGTCCGATACAGACCATTAAAGTAATTCGTAATTCGTAGTTTTAAGTTGTATCAATACAAACCTTGTCTTTAAAGGACAAGACAAATCTAAAATCTAAAATCTAAAATCTAAAATTGATGGATGCTGCCGAGCTATTAGAAACAATTACACATTTAATCCACCAAGCTGAACAGGGGGAAATTGATCCTTGGGATGTGCAGGTAATTGAGGTAATAGACCGCTACTTGGAGTTAATGGCACCAGAGTCAACAGCAAGAGGTTATGAGGCTGACTTGTCTCAATCTGGGCAAGCTTTTTTATCAGCATCAATGCTTGTATTATTCAAAGCTAATACTTTGGTGCAATTGTCAACAGTAGATAATCTCGTAGATAATGTGTCAGATGATTCACTTTTAGATGGTGAAGATGGTGAGTTGTATCCCATTCAGCGTTTGCAATTAGAACGCCAGTTGCGTCGTCGTCCAGCCGCAATGCCACCACCCAAACGTCGTGTGACGCTGCAAGAGTTAATTGAGCAATTGCAGATTATGGCTAACCAGCTAAAACGGGTAGATAAGGCCAACAAGCCTCATCGTCCTAAGCGTCAGCCTAGTATGCAAACTATGCGGGAAGCACTAGAATTAGCTCACCAAGAAAATCTGACAGAAGTAGCTTCAGAACTAGAACAGGTGTTGCATCTTTCAACCAAAGACCTAAATTTAGAGGAACAATGTTTGAATTTAGAACAACTAGTACAGTTGTGGACACAAACAAAGCAACCAAATAAGCCTGGAGAGTCCCATGAGTCGGAACATGGTAACTTAGTGAGCGTTTTTTGGGCTTTACTACTGCTGTCTGCTCAATCTAAGGTAGAGCTATTTCAAGAAGAATTTTACCAGGAGATAAAAATACGTTTACCTAGTTTAGCCAACAGTTCCGACTCGATTAAGTAAATTTTTGCTTCAGCAAAACCCAGAATCCTATTGACATACTCCCCGTCCTAAAAGTACGGAGATTCTTTCTTTCAAACAACAGTTGCAGTTTCATACCGTCTTACACTATCTCGCCCAACAGACAATGCCCTGCCTGTTTCCACTATTTTATCAAAAAGCCGTCCTAGAAGGCTTATCCTGAGCTTGCCGAAGGGACGGGGCTTTAAACCCACTTTTTCGGTAAATTTAAAAGATAACTGACTGATAATCATCTAGCGATACCCTTAGCTGAGGACAGAATAAAAACTATGATCAAGAAGCTCTCGATGAACGTAAACTGGCCTGTGGTTGAGGAATAAAATCTTATGAAAGCAATGATTCTCGCAGCGGGTAAGGGTACTCGTGTCCGTCCGATTACTTATACAATTCCCAAGCCGATGATTCCTATCCTGCAAAAACCAGTGATGGAATTTTTGCTAGAACTGCTGCGTCAGCACGGATTTGACGAGATTATGGTCAATGTCAGCCACTTAGCTGAGGAAATAGAAAATTATTTCCGTGATGGTCAACGGTTTGGGGTGCAGATTGCCTATTCCTTTGAAGGCAAAATTGATGATGACGGTAAATTAGTAGGGGAAGCAATTGGTTCTGCTGGGGGGATGCGCCGTATCCAAGACTTCTCGCCATTTTTTGATGATACTTTTGTGGTATTGTGCGGTGATGCTTTAATTGACTTAGATTTAACTGCGGCGGTGAAATGGCATAAATCTAAGGGGTCAATTGCGACGATCATTACTAAATCTGTTCCACAGGAAGAGGTTTCTAGCTATGGGGTAGTGGTTACTGATGAGGATAATCGCATTAAAGCTTTCCAAGAAAAACCTTCGACTGAAGAAGCTCTTAGCACTAATATCAATACAGGTATTTACATTTTTGAGCCAGAGGTGTTTGACTATATTCCTTCTGGGGTAGAGTATGACATTGGTGGCGATTTGTTTCCCAAATTGGTGAAAATTAATGCGCCTTTCTATGCTATCCCAATGGATTTTGAATGGGTAGATATTGGAAAAGTCCCAGATTATTGGCGGGCTATTCGCGGTGTGTTGCTAGGAGAAATTAAAAATGTGCAAATTCCTGGTCATGAAGTAGCACCGGGTATATACACTGGCTTAAATGTAGCGGTAAATTGGGATAAGGTAGATATTACAGGGCCAGTTTACATTGGCGGTATGACCAGAATTGAAGATGGAGCGAAGATTGTTGGCCCAGCGATGATTGGCCCGAATTGTTGGATTTGTAGCGGTGCAACTGTAGACAACAGCGTGATTTTTGAATGGTCGCGTTTAGCTCCAGGAGTGCGTTTGGTAGATAAGCTGGTGTTTGGACGTTATTGTGTAGATAAGACTGGGGCGGCGATTGATGTGCAAGCGGCTGCTTTAGACTGGCTAATTACGGATGCTCGTCAAACCCCACCTGCGGAAACTCCTTTGGAACACCAAGCGATCGCAGAATTGTTGGGAACAAATATCAATTAGGGGCAGGGAGCAGGGAGCAGGGAGCAGGGAGCAGGGAGCAGGGGGAATTATCTATAACTTCTTCCCAGTCCCCAATCCCCCAGTCCCCAGTCCTAACTGTTCAAGTAAGTGTATCTTCTGAGACTTTGCTCGTAAGTTTGTAGTAGTCGCTGAGACTCAGCTAGGGTAATACGATTTTCTTCTAAGGCTTTTTCACAACGCTGGCGGATGTTTTCCACCATATCCTCAGAGTCGTACTGTACGTAGCTAACTACTTCACTCATGGTATCACCCTTGACAACGTGTTCAATTTGGTAGCCTTTGGGTGTTAATTGGATATGAACGGCGTTAGTGTCACCAAAAAGATTATGTAAGTTGCCCATAATTTCTTGGTACGCTCCATTCAGGAACATTCCCAAATAATAGGGTTGTTCAGGTTTGAATTTATGCAATTCTAAAACTGATTTGACATCGCGCAGGTCAATAAAGCGGTCAATTTTACCATCACTATCACAGGTGAGGTCTGCTAAAATTCCCCGTTGTGTGGGTTCTTGATCTAGTTGATGTATGGGCATGATGGGAAATAGTTGATCAATTGCCCAACAATCGGGTGCTGATTGAAATACGGAAAGATTGATGTAGTAGATGGAAGCCATGATTTTCTCTAGGTCTTCCAATTCATCAGGTACGTATTCCTGCTGTCTGGTAATCTCCAGAATTTTTTGACAACAAGCCCAGTAGAGACGCTCGGCTTTAGCACGTTCTTTCAGGCGCAAAATTCCTAAGTTAAAGCGGCTGATGGCTTCCTCTTTAAATTGAGCAGCGTCGTGGTAAAACTCCTGATAGTTTTCTTGGTTGATGGATTGGTAGGTTTCCCAAAGGTAATTAATAATTGGTGATTCTCCCTCTTGTGGGGGATCTGGAAGTTCGAGGGGGACATCACTGGTACTGAGAACGTCAAAGATGAGGACTGATTGATGGGATGCGATCGCTCTTCCACTTTCACTAATCAGTGTAGGTACGGGTATTTTACTTTCAGAACAGGTATCTTTTAATTCGGCTACAATATCATTTGCATAGTTTTGCATATTGTAGTTTTTGGAGGCGTAGAAGTTGGTTTGAGAGCCATCGTAATCGACACCCAAGCCACCACCAACATCTAGATATTTCATATCTGCACCTAACATCGCCAATTCTACATAAATGCGACTGGCTTCTTGGATGGCATCTTTAATGACATTGATGGCGGAGATTTGTGAACCGATATGGAAGTGCAGCAACTGTAAAGAATCGAGTAACTCAGCTTCCCGTAACTTGTCAACTGCTTCCATAATTTCGGGAATAGTTAACCCAAATTTAGCGCGATCGCCTGTGGATGTTCCCCAACGTCCCATGCCTTGGGTGCTTAACTTAGCTCGTACTCCCAAAATTGGCTTAATTCCCAATTGCTTGTTAGCAGCAATTACCAAATCAACTTCTTCAATCTGTTCTATGACGATAATTGGTGTTTGTCCCAGCCTTTGGGATAACATTGCCGTTTCAATGTATTCTCGGTCTTTGTAGCCATTGCAAATTAACAATGATCCTGGTGTATCCAGTACAGCCAGAGCAATCATTAATTCTGGCTTAGAACCCGCTTCTAGACCGAATTGATGGGGTTTGCCAAAACGTACCAAATCTTCAATTAAGTGCCTTTCCTGGTTACATTTGACGGGAAACACACCACGATAAACACCGTTATAGTTATAACGAGCGATCGCTTTAGCAAAACAAGCATTTAACCGTTCAATTCGATCTTCCAAAATATCGGAAAAGCGAATTAACATGGGCAGCCCCAAATTACGTTGCTTTAATGAATTAACTAATTCAAACAAATCTAGCGAACCACCGCGATCGCCCTTGGGGGAAACTGTAACGTGTCCAGCCGCATTAATGGAAAAATAAGGCTTTCCCCAACCTTCAATTCGATAAAGGTCTTCGCTGTCCTCAATTTTCCAAGTACGAGGTAAATCGCTTGTCGTGGTAATAGGTGGTAGCAGCTTCTTGTGTTTGTGGTTTTTCAATTCAGATTTATGCCCGTTGGCAGGCATTTTGATAATCTCATCAGCGGTTGACTCGACACCCATTGATTCCTGACCTCTATTTTTCGCCCACGAGATAACAATTTAACAAATTAGGCAGGGAAGCGATATGTACCCAGTAATATTTTTTGGTTGGTAGTTCAGGAGGCAGGAGGCAGGAGTCAGGAGTCAGGAGGCAGGAGTCAGGAGTTAATACATTCTCCTCCCCAATCCTCAATCCCCAGATAATCTTCTGGGACTACTGGACAAAAAATCAAAGACGACTGACAATTAACGCATAAAAGCTTTATTAAGTTTTGGGAGATAGCTTTGGAACGCACATTTTTAGCAATTAAGCCTGATGGAGTCCAGCGCGGACTAGTGGGTGAAATTATCCGTCGCTTTGAAACTAAAGGCTTTACCCTCGTTGGCTTGAAGTTCCAGAAAGTCAGCCGGGAATTAGCTGAACAACACTATGATGTTCACCGGGAAAGACCATTTTTTCCAGGTTTAGTTGAATTTATCACTTCCGGGCCTGTTGTGGCGATGGTCTGGGAAGGTGATGGCGTTATCGCTTCTGCCAGAAAAATCATTGGTGCAACTAATCCCTTAAACTCAGAACCAGGAACGATTCGCGGCGATTTTGGCATTAATGTTGGCCGCAATTTGATCCACGGTTCTGATGCTCCAGAAACTGCACAAAAGGAAATTGCACTCTGGTTTAAGGATGAAGAATTAGTAACTTGGCAACCACACTCAACACCTTGGTTACATGAGTAATTAAGTACTGGGGAAGAGGAAAGGGAGCAGGGGTGCAGGGGAGGAATATTGATATTTCTTCTGACTCCTGAACTCCTTGCCCTGAGCGAAGCCGAAGGGCTGACTCCTAACTCCTAACTCCTGACTCCTGACTCCTGACTCCTGACTCCTGACTATTTCGATACTTCGCTTTTTTCTGGTTCTTCTGGGACTAATTCAATGATGGTGCGTTTGGAAAATCCCCAGGCTAAGATGATAGCGATCGCACTAATCATGATCCATTGGGGTGGCACTAAATTATCGTTGATGACTCTCAACAACAGACGTAAACCCACAAATGCTACGGTGATATAGCCGGCATCCTCTAAATTTTCATATTCATCTAACCAGCGAATAAATAACCCAGCCATGAATCGGAGTGCAACAATACCGATTGTGGTTCCTGTGATGATCAACCACCATTCTTGAGAAACTGCGATCGCTGTTGTCACACTATCCAAGGAAAACGCCAAATCGGTAAAAGCAATCACGGGTATAGCTTGCCACAGAGATTTAAAGCGTGGTCCGTGATGGTGATTGTCCTCATCTTCCTGTGATGTAAAGTGTTGGAATACTAGCCACAGTAAGTAAGCAGCTCCCAATAGTTCAAATTGCCAGAATTTTTGTACCCAAGTGGCAGTGAGTAGTAGGGTAATTCGTAGCACATAGGCAAATACTAAACCTATGTTTAGCGCCTGATTTTCCAGCTTTTTGTCTTCTAGTCCTTGTGCGATCGCAGCCAGTGCGATCGCATTATCCGCCGATAGCACAGCCTCTAAAAACACCAAGATTAAGAGGACTATAGAGGCTTCTATGCTGAAATGTAAGTTTAAGTAATTAAAAATTTGGTCTAGCATTCCAATTTCTCAGACAGTGAAAATCTCAATTAAGAGGATTTAGATATTTTTATGATCAAGAGTGCAAGAAATTGCTACTTTAGTCCAGTTTAACGTGTAGTTAGCGCATTTAATGACGACCCTTTTTGGGAATAAACCCTAAAGAATGTTATCATACCAGTATATTTGCGGTATTGGCAATCCTGACAAGCTGGCAGATATACAAATACTTAGGACAATTAAAATAAACTTTTACACAGAAAATGATTTATTGATATTGCATGGGTACTTAACTACAAACAGCATTTATGCAAAAATGGTGTTATTAACATCTAAGGTAAAACTAAACACTAAAGAAAAACAAGATGAAAATTAGTAACATTAGATTACGTCCTCAGCAATTACTCTTATCTCTGACGGTGGTATGTGGTATTTTGGGCATAATGAATACCGATACTGTATCTTCTCAAACTACTTCTGTAGACCGCATTTTAAGGGTTAAACCTAATTTCAGTACTACTTTTAAGCGGCGAGAAAACTGGTATAAACAATCGAAAGATATAACCAGTAATGAAGAAAAATGCTCAGTTAGACAAGGTACGAAATTTTTTGTTTCTGCCATCAGAAGACAAATTCAGAATGCACCAGCACGTCCTCAAGATAACACTGAGAAATTGAGTGATTATTGGGAAGTTACATTTGAACAACCACTCCCATGTCAACAGGATACAGACAATAATCCCACCTGGTTTGTCTATAAACAACACGTACAAGA
This sequence comes from Anabaena sp. WFMT, assembly GCF_051781005.1. Lineage (NCBI taxonomy): Bacteria > Bacillati > Cyanobacteriota > Cyanophyceae > Nostocales > Nostocaceae > Anabaena > Anabaena sp. WFMT. The sequence continues at coordinate 363,844 of NZ_JBPWOA010000017.1, forward strand.
ACTAAGAACTGTTCTTGTTCCTTAGTGCTTAACCCTCTTGCATGACCTTGGGAGAGGGGTAATTTCACAAATTTTATGATCACTAGATCAAGAAAGATTTAAGCATTACCTACTTTGAGTAATGCTCATTTTTTAACGAATAAATTTGACTAAATATTTAATTTCCCGATTTACGAAAATCTATCAACTAGATTATTTGCTAAATCGAATAATTCTTGATGACAAATATCACCATTACTAATTAAAATATCCCGCACAGCACATAATTTTTCATCTCCTCTATAAATCCTCAAAGATTCTTCTAAATTTACAGCTAAATCAAACAGTGATTCATCTCTCAAATAATACCTAATTTTCACAGCTACATCATCATCACTAACTAAAAATTCTTTAATAGCATCAAATAAAGAATTAGAGATTTCATCATCTCCCCAAGTTTCTAGCCAATCTCCATCTACATCTTCAACATAAAGATGAACAAAATTTAGCCCGTTTTCTAGCCAGTCTTGCTGCATTCTGCGGGCTGCTGCTAAAATTTCAGCAAATTCATCTACTTGAGTAATGCTGTTCATTTCTTGTTGGTTAACCATAAATGCTGTTGTAAGCAGGTAAACAATGTAGGGCTAGGACTCAGATATTCGACATCAAAAAATCGACATCAGGAAAAATTGACATACTTCCCTTCAGCAAGATGATCACTGTTATACAGTGCCACATTGACTAACTGATTGATAAAATCATTTGAACCGGGATTGTAACTTAAGAACAATCCTCTTTCTATTTCCCACAATTGCAGTGCATTTTGCCACTTCTCATACTTTCGTCCATGAAACTCTTCACTAACACTGGTAACTTGAATACAAAGTGGTTTTTGTTGATGATTACTAATAATTAAATCTGTTGCCATAGAAAGGTCGGCAATATAGCGCTGCCAAAAACTACCTTCACGACGGACAACATCTTGAGCTATTAATTTAATAATATCACCATCCAACTGATTAAACTCTCCTGCCATTATTTTTTTCTTCCAAATATAAAATTTGGCATCTGTTGAGTTTATCCATCTAGGAAAGAGATAACTATACCAATATCTCTCATTTGGTGTCATTTGATCAAATTTTGCTTCTCGTGCTGCTTCAGAAGGTAATGATTGAATGATCAGCCAAATTGTAGAGTCCGTAATTACCTCTAGGAGGAAGGCAAGTACAAATGGTTTAGCCGTCAGGGAACCAGGCCGAATAAATTTCACCCAACGATTAATCTCATTTAGCCTTTTTGCTAACTGAGGATCTATCGTTGAGGCTTTATCGATCAGTGACTTTAGTTTCTCCTTAATTTCTTTTGCTTGCAAACTACGCCCTACTCTTCAGTGACTAACAATTTTGTTAAAATTTTATACCTTTTATGAGCAGTATCCAAAACATGGTTTAGTGTTAAAATCTAGTTTTAAAAAGAGATTCCATCAGCAATTTATTTTTTCCACAGTATTTTAATTAACAAACTTTGAAGATGTAAAAACCTGTTTTCTCACCAAGTTAATTGGTGTAAAATACCTATTAATTCAAGGATACACTGTTATTTTACCTTTTAGGAAGGTACAAGAAGTGTAATTTTTCATTTGCGAAATCACACTTAATATTTCCTTGAGGTTTAATCTGCTGTTGCACGTTATGGTTAGTTGAGATTGGTGTAATCTGGAGATTGCCAACCAGCTTAACGAAAAGCTAAACACTGACTGGCACAACTGCGCTAAAAATAGTTTTTAGTCACAATATTCTTTGCATACATCATTATGTCTCAACCGACTATAGAATCCATTTTACAAGAGAAGCGTCTATTTCATCCTCCAAGTGATTTTTCGCAACAAGCGAATATCAAAAGTTTAGAAGATTATGAACGTCTATATGATAGAGCTAAAGCTGATCCTCAGCAATTTTGGGCAGAATTGGCAGAAACCGAGTTACATTGGTTCCAAAAATGGAACAACGTACTAGATTGGCAACCTCCTTTTGCGAAGTGGTTTGTTGACGGTAAGATTAATATTTCTTACAACTGTCTTGACAGACATCTCACTACTTGGCGGAAAAATAAAGCGGCGTTGATTTGGGAAGGAGAACCGGGAGATTCCCGTACTCTTACTTATGCTCAATTACATCGGGAAGTTTGTCAATTTGCCAATGTCTTGAAGCAGTTAGGGGTGAAAAAAGGCGATCGCATCGGTATCTATATGCCCATGATACCAGAAGCGGCTATAGCCATGTTAGCCTGTGCCAGAATTGGCGCACCCCACAGCGTGGTTTTTGGGGGTTTTAGTGCCGAAGCTTTGCGCGATCGCTTGAATGATGCTGAAGCTAAACTAGTCATCACAGCCGATGGTGGTTGGCGTAAAGATGCGATCGTTCCCCTCAAAGAACAAGTAGACAAAGCCTTAGATAATGGCGTTGTTCCCAGTGTGACAGATGTGCTAGTGGTAAAGCGCACAGGCCAAAAAACACATATGGAAGCAGGGCGCGACCACTGGTGGCATGATTTACAAAAAGGTGTTTCCGCTGATTGTCCCGCTGAACCAATGGACAGCGAAGATATGCTGTTTGTTCTCTACACTTCTGGAAGTACCGGCAAACCGAAAGGGGTTGTGCATACAACGGGGGGATACAACTTATACACCCATATCACCACCAAATGGATTTTCGACCTCCAAGACACAGATGTATATTGGTGTACCGCTGATGTAGGTTGGATTACTGGACATAGCTATATTGTCTATGGACCCCTTTCCAACGGTGCAACCACTGTCATGTATGAAGGTGCGCCCCGTGCGTCTAATCCTGGTTGCTTCTGGGATGTCATTGAAAAATACGGCGTAACCACATTTTATACAGCACCGACAGCAATTCGGGCATTTATTAAAATGGGTGAACATTTACCCAATGCGCGGAATCTGTCTTCCTTGCGTTTACTGGGAACCGTTGGTGAACCAATTAACCCAGAAGCTTGGATGTGGTATCACAAAATCATTGGTGGTGAACGTTGTCCGATAGTTGATACTTGGTGGCAAACGGAAACAGGTGGTATAATGATTACACCTCTACCTGGTGCAATTCCCACTAAACCCGGTTCTGCAACTCGTCCTTTTCCTGGAATTATTGCCGATGTTGTTGATTTAGAAGGTAATACTGTCCCTGAAAATGAAGGTGGTTATTTAGCTGTTCGGCATCCGTGGCCGGGAATGATGCGGAATGTCTACGGTGATCCAGACCGTTTCCGTCGGACTTATTGGGAACATATTCCTCCCAAAGATGGTAATTATACGTACTTTGCTGGTGATGGTGCGAGAAAAGATGAGGACGGTTATTTCTGGGTCATGGGACGTGTTGATGATGTGCTGAATGTATCAGGACACCGCCTGGGGACAATGGAAGTAGAGTCTGCGTTAGTGTCTCATCCTGCGGTTGCAGAAGCTGCGGTGGTGGGTAAACCGGATGATTTGAAGGGTGAGGAAGTAGTGGCTTTTGTGACCTTAGAGGGGACTTATCAAGCCAGCGAAGAGTTGAGTAAGGAACTGAAGAAGCACGTTGTGAACGAAATTGGTGCGATCGCCCGTCCAAGTGAAATCAGGTTTACTGACGCTTTACCAAAAACGCGATCGGGTAAAATTATGCGGCGTTTGTTGCGAAATCTGGCTGCGGGTGAAGAGGTATCGGGAGACACTTCAACCTTAGAAGATCGCAGTGTTTTGGATAAATTACGAGAAGGAAATTAATTTAGAAAACCGTAGGGGCGGGGAGACCCCGCCCTCTTTTGATCATATTGCTGGAGATTAAATGACAATTTATCATCCCCAAATCTAATTACACTTGCTTAATCAAACTAACTTTTTTAGCAACACCATCCCAAACAATCCAATTAAATTTATTATCTAAATCATCAGCAGTGTTTGAAACTTTAAAATAAAACTTTTCTCCGCTTTTAAATTCCACAGCAAAATCAGCTTTTTGGGCATAAACAACAATAAAACCTCTATCACGTAAGCAATACATAGCCCAATTTTTCAATGATTGCTTATAGGGTTCGTGGGGAATTGGTGGGTTAGTAATTACGTCTTCAATGACCTTTAATATTTTTTCCATTCTCGCATTTAATGAGGATCACAACGAATTTCAATCATAAACCCATCAGGGTCATAAAAGTACACACCTCTACCTGTAGGACGGATAACTGGTCCGTGTGCAATAACTAAATTATTTTCCCTGATAACGGCCACAGCTTGATCAAATAATTCTGGATTTATATCAAACGCCAAATGATATGCTCTAGTAAAAGCCTTTTCTGGGTCAGAATCTGGTGGTGATAATTCCGGTTCTCCAAATAAATCAATAATCGTCCCGTCGGGAGTGACAAAATTCGCAACTTTACCAGCATTTACAAGTTCTATTAAAGTTGCAGGTACTTCCTCTCCAGTTAGTTCATGTAAACCCAAAATATGACCATAAAAATGGCGGGAAGCTTGCATATCACGGACATTTAAAGCGATATGATGAACTTTGCGTAAATAGCCTGTGGGAATAGTATTCTTAGCAATCATTTTTGATAATTGAGTATTTTTTAATATACTGTAACGCCAGCAAATGTCTAAATCTCAGTATTTTTGCGTTAATATGACGCTAGAGGGGGAAATTTTTTACTATGACTAGATATGATAATGATCAATGATCAGGAATTCCTTCATGGTGCTGCATTTTTACGACTTATTGATCATGGAGAACAGATAACAATCACTCACGCATCCTGGATACATCCATCAATTTATGTGGTTGATACTGAAAGCAGTAAGTCAGCCATTCTTTTTAAAGTTTCTAAGAAACCGAAATCTGCATGGTCTTTCACCTTAAGCAGTCAAGAAGAATCAGCATTAAATATTCTACCCAATAAATATGATGAGATTTCACTTTTTCTAGCCCTCATCTGTCATAAAGATGGTATCTGCTGCATACCCCAAAAACGCCTTTGGAGTGTATTGGACACAGAGACAGATATTGCTGGTCAGCATATATCTGTCTCTCGCAAACCACATGGTAGTTATCATGTCAGTGGACCCGGTAGACAGAAAATGGAACAAACAGTCCCTCAAAATGACTGGCCTCGTGTACTTTTTTCCAAATAGGATTAAACCAATGAGTAAGATAGATATTGCAACCGATGGATATTGTATAGATAAGTTTATTGAGAGAGTTAAAAATAAAATTGGCGATATAGCAGGAGAACAATTAAAACAAACTGCTGTTGAAGTGGTCCAGAATTGTGTTGATGTCTACTCCAAAATTTTCGGTTTTGGTGATGTTGGTGCTACAGGTACAGGTATTGTGAGTAAGTCTCATAAGGGCAAAATAGCGGATGGTACTACCGGATTAATCTATGGCAAAGTTCAAAGCGGTAAAACTAATACTACCATTGCTACATTGGCATTAGCTCAGGCTAATCATTTTCGTTGCTTTATTGTGTTGACTTCAGATAATACTTGGCTGGGTAAACAAACTGCTTATCGTTTTGCCAATCAACTTGATGACGGTGGTCCTGTTGTTTTTAATTGGGAAGATTGGAGAAGTGATCCAGAAGATTTTGGAAAAAATCAGGTACTTGAATATATCAACGATACTGGTGTTGTTTTAGTATCTACAAAAAATGTACGTCATTTAGATAATTTGTTGACAGTTCTTAAATCTTCTCGTGCTAGTAGTGTAGCTACTCTTATATTTGATGATGAAGCTGATAATGCTAGTCCAAATACCAACGAGGCTAAACAAGCTAAAAAAGGAAAAGATGTAGTTCCAGATAGTGCAGTTTTTGAGAAAATAGGCAAAATTAGGAAGGAAGTAGCTAATCATATCTATCTCCAGATTACTGCAACTCCTCAAAGCTTATTACTACAAAGTCTGGATGAACCTTGTAAACCAGTTTTCTGTGCTGCTCTCCCTCAACCTGGAAATAATTACATTGGAGGAGATTTATTTTTTGCAGATGATAGTAAATACTGCTGTACAAAAGTTGATCTAAAAGAACTAGATCAACTAAAAAAACAAGGTGGAAAGATAAATCCTGGGAATAATTGGGATATTCCTCCTGGACTTAGATTAGCTCTCTGCTGTTTCTTCTTAGGTTCAATATATAAAATAGAAACTGCAAATGATCCAGATGCGAAATACTCTTTTCTAGCCCATATAGACCATAAGCGTATCACTCATAGCACTTTAGAAAAAGTTATACGCAGTTTTGTTATAGAACTTGATAAGGCTATTAGAGGAAAAATATCTGTAGCTAAAAGAGAACAAGCTCTAAAATGGCTAAGTGAAGCGTATGAGGAATTAAGCTCTACAGCTACTCTACCACCATTAAATGATTTGGTAACGAAATTAGAGCATAAACTGAGAAATGCAATCCCAAAAGTTATTGATGCCAGCAATCCTGATAAAGAACCAAAGTACAATACTGGTATGAATATTCTCATTGGAGGTAATCGACTAGGACGTGGTGTAACTATTGAGGGATTAATGATTACTTATTATGGACGTGATGCGAAGCAAAAAACTATGGATACAGTACATCAACACGCAAGAATGTTTGGTTATCGTCAAGAATTATTAGATGTTACTCGCCTTTTCATTCCTCAACATATTTTAGAAGATTTCCGAGCAATTCATGAAGCCGATGAGGGTATGCGTCAAGCGATTGGTGACGATCCTAACAATATGAAGATAACACCAGTATGGGTGGGTTCAAAACTCAAACCTACCCGTTCTAATGTTTTAAATCCAGCAGCCATTAATGCGTTTACTCCAGGAAAAGCTATTTTCCCCCCTGATCCACTTTGGAAAGCTTTAGAAATTAAAAAGCATACAGAAATTTTAACCAAGCTTTTAGAACCTTATACTGATGATGATACGCTGCATGAAGTAGATATTGACCTTCTAATACAAATCCTTTCACATATGCCCAGTCGCCCATCTGGTAATTATCCCTGGGAAGATAAACGAGTTCAAGAGGTACTTAAGGCAATGAAGAATATGGCAGGTATTCAGCAGGGACGGTTAAATGTTCGTCGAGGAAAAGATACAAAAGGCAAGGGATTGAGATTAGTTAATAGACCAGCAAAAGATGGGTCAGGTACATGGCGAGGAACTTCTGGTTTTACTAGCCCTGATTGGGTAAATAAGGCGAAAAAACACTATCCAGATGTTCCAACACTTATTGTTATTTTGGAAGAAGGTAGAAAGGAAGATTATTGGGAAGGTCTACCGTTCTATCTTCCAACATTAGTTTTGCCTAAAAGTAAGTTTGTCTTCATGTTCAATTATTCATATGAATCTGAAGAAATTGACGATAGCCAATTAGAGTAATATTGAGCAAGTAATTGAAAACATAAAAACAGCAATTCAGCAAAATGGTGGGTTACGCTGTCACTAACCCACCCTACAAATTGGTTCGCATTTTGATGCTATTTGGGAATATGAAGTATACTAGAAATCACCTAAATTTTATTTTATTGATTCTAAGGTGATAATTATGCAGCAAATTACTATGGTTGAAGCATCTCAACATTTATTCGACCTAATTAAAGCAGCACTTAATGGTGAGGAAATTATTATCATGAAAGATAATCAATCTGCTGTAAAGTTAACACCTGTATTACCAGTTAAAATTCGTCCTAAATTTGGTAGTGCGAAGGGAATGGTAACAATATCCGATGATTTTGATGAACCTCTTGAATAGTTTAAGGATTATATGTAAGCAATTACTTGATACTCATACTCTCTTGTGGTTTACTATGGGTGATCCAAGAATCAACCCCAATTTGAGATTACAAATTGAAAATAATGATAATTTGTTGAGTATTGCCAGTATTTGGGAAATAGCAATCAAACATAGCATAAGTAAACTCAAATTAGCACTAGGTTTTGATGATTTTGTTGAACACCAAATAATTGACAATGGTATTATCATCAAGACAATTGAGCAAAAACATATTTCAGTTGTTGCCCAACTTCTTTTACATCATCGTGATCCGTTTGATAGGATACTGATTGCACAAGCAATAGTGGAAAATATACCCATAATAAGTGTTGACAACAAATTTGATGCTTATCCCATAAAGCGTTTATGGTGAATATTAACGCATCATTTTGATATCTCTGTTCAAAAAGAGAGGATATAGAAAATAAATGGCTATATCTACTCTATAATTAACTACCGTCTATATTCATCCCCACAATCACCAATTAATTTATACAAATCTTTTGATTGTTGAGAAACTGCATCTATTTTCGCTATATCCTCAGCATCTAAATTAAAACTAAACACCTTAGCATTATCTTCTAAATGTTCAGAAATTCCTAATCTTGCACCAACTATTACACCTCCCACTGCTGGCTGATTTAAAATGTAATTCACAGCCACATTGGCAATACTAACTTGATGTTTATCAGCTATTTTTTTTAGGGTAGAAAGTAACTCTTGAAATAATCTCCAATTACCCCAGTTAACAATCATTTGTTTGTATTTTCTCAAGCTAGTGGTGTTGATTTCTAAGCTTTTTGGTTCTGATTTATTCAAATATTTTTCTGATAACAAACCACCGCAAACACTACCATAAGCAAATATTTTAATGTTATTATCTTGACAGAATTTAACTATATTTACTTGTGGTCTTCTGTCAATAATAGAAAACTGCACTTGATTAGAAACAATTTTGATTCCTGCTTCGGTAATAATTTGCAAATGTTCCGTATCAAAATTAGTTAAAGCTAAATGTTTGATTTTACCTTCAGTTTGCAATTCTGCCATATATTTGAGAGCATCTAAATAATTAGAGTCTCCATATTCCCACCAATGGAACTGCATTAAATCTAATGATTTCACATCCATTCTTCTCAAGGAGATATCAATATTTTCCTCGACAAGTTTTTTTGTCATCTTCCCAGCACGAGGAACCCATTTTGTAAAAGCTTGAATATTATTTACAGCTTCTTCACCACGAGTCGCAATTAATTGACGACGAAATTCACCAATTAAATCTTCTGCTGGTCCATAATGGTCTGCTAAATCCCAAGTTGTAAAACCAGCATCGACATATTGAAACATCGACTCAATAGCAGTTTTGGGGTTAATGCGTCCATGTCCACCAGAAACTTGCCACATTCCATTTAAAATTCGGCAAATCTTTAAATCAGGGGTAAATTGCAAATAGCTTTCTTGAGATAAAGTCATATTTTTGGTATTGTTATTTCCAATCTTTTTCTGCTTGTTCCAAAACATAAGCTGCAACGTTTTGAATTTCTTCGGTTGTCAAACGGTCTTTGTAGGCTGACATATTATTTTTACCATTAGTGACGATATTTGTAATCGCCTCTAAGGAATCCATACCATATTTCTTAAGTGCATTCTTTTTTAGGTTTTTTCCCCTTCTAATAATGTTACCACCATTAATATGACAACCTGCACAATGCACGCTAAAGATTTCTGTGCCATTTGTGGTATCTACTGCATTAGCAGGTAAAATCAAAATACTTGTCCACAATGACATAGTAACTAATGTTAATATTAGTAATCTTCTCATCCAAACGCTCCTGATTTTGTGCTGAATTCTGACAGAAATAAGTCCCAGAAAAAATTTTACATTGATTCAAAGTCGGATGTAAATCCTACAAAATTTGCACATTCTTCTTGAAAAGCTTCTGCTTCGCTGACATCCTCGATTTTATAACCCATAATACGTATACCATTTGGCATTTTTTTAGAACCAATTAATTCGCCTTTGTATTTACCTGCTAGTGCTTTAAACTCAACGCCATAAAGCTTCCAGGCTTCTTCATTACAGGTGATATTTACTCGCCACATAATTAATTCTTAATTATTATCAGTACATTTTCATCATCTCACGAACTGGTAACGCAAGAAAAATCATCTATTTGATTTAGTAGTTTTCTATCTAAAGGAGGTGTATGGATAAAGAAGACTGCGCCATAATGAGGATGTAGCATCATGTCCGATCGCTATTCAAATTAGCTAAATTTCCAAGGGTAAACATGACTAACAACATCAAAGAAACAATTCAAGCTGATTTACAGGAAGCTAAAGCTACTGGACAGTTAAGAACTGAGAACATCCGCGAAATTGTCAAATCCGCAGTTTCTCAGGTAGCTGCTGAATTGAAAGAAGGTTCTAGCGAGTTACGCACTTTAGTTAAAGATGCGGTTTCAGCAGTAATTGAAAATTTACAAGATAAAGGTAGCGAAATCAAGGAAGAGGTAACGGCTTCTATTGAAGGTGCATTAGAAGGTGTGAATAGCAAAAGACATGAAGCGATCGCAAAAACCCAAACAGAATTAAAGACGCTACAAGCTCGATTAGATAATGAAGAAGAACAACTCCAGCACGAAGTTGATGGAATGTTAGCCGAGATAGTAGAAACGGGTCAAGAAACATCTGCTAATACAAAAAGTGCGATCGCATCAGCGATTAATGCTATCCAAGATAGTGAAGAAATCGGACTGTTAAAGAAACGTTACGCACAACTCCAAGCACAATTAGCGATTATTCGCGCAAATTTAGCTGCACGTTACGGTGGACGTTCCGTGGAAGTCAAAGACTATTTAGACGAAGCTAAAACCTGGTATGATCAAGCGCGTCCCCAAGCTGAATCGGTGGTTACACAGGTAGGAGAAAAACACTCTCAATTAGATAATAAACTAGGTGAAGCAGGTGCGGCAATAGCAAAAAAAGAGCGCCAGTTAAAGCAAACTTTGAGAGACTTGCTATTAACAACGGCTGATTTATTCAAGGACAAAGAATCTAGCGATAAAGAGACTAATGTTAAATAAATTCATCTATTTCTAGTTGGTTTGTAGTTCTTGATTTTCAACGCTAAGAGTAGAACTACAAACTACTTTTTTAACAGTACAGATATTTATTTTCTGCGCTTTGGCGGTTAATTACAAAGATAAAATTTGAATTAATTGATAATTCTTAACAGTGCCGATAACGCGATAATGTGTTGATAAATTATTAGAATTTGGTGTATAAATCCAAGCATAACTTAAAGCTGATAGTTGAGAAATTGAATCTACTTGCTGACCATGAATAGGAGTATAGAAATTAATTAGTACAGAATTTTTATCATCTAATTTAACAAAAGAGACGGAATTATTTTGAAGAATTTCAGCAATAGATTCTTTTTGGAAGAAAAGTCTAAATGCAGGGTTGAAATCTCCTAACAAGCCTAAACTCCCAGCGGTAGCTATAGATAGCCAACTAGCAATTAACCAACCATTAACCCAGTAATGAGCAGTAAGAAATTTGTAATCACAATGGTAACGCCCAATCCAAATTAAAGGTAAAATTAAACAACCTAAACCCGAAATTAAGGCGAGAATTGCATACTTTTGAATATCAACAATACCTGCGACTAAAACTGCTACACTAGCTAAAGCACAGATAAATCCTAAAATGCCAATGGCATAACTAATATTACGAGGAAGATATGCTTTTATTTTAGTCGATTCTCTGGGTTGGTAAATTCTCGCTAACCAGTCTAAACCCACAGCAGCAAATATGGCTATAAAGGGATAAAGACAAAGACTATAGTGAGACAAACGAGTGGAGAACAGACTAATTTCTGTAAATAGAATTAAGGGAAAACCTACTAATAGCAATTGGTAGCGGGGAATTGGGTTACGAATTACCAAAATTAACCCTAAAATAGCGAAACCAGACCAAGGAAAAGATTTTAAAGGCAGATTCCAGAAATAGAAAAGTATGTTGTTACCATTTTGTTCACGGCTACCTAGCTGTACCACAAACCCTAATAGCTGTCCCCAACTATCACCACTATAACGTAGCCAATTCAACCACAACCAAACCACTGTAGGAATTAACCCGACTAAAGCTCCTACAGACAACATTGGGTTGGTAAGATGACGATGCCGGGGATGTTCCCAAATTAAATAAGGTAATAATGCCGTTATTGGTAATAAAATCATAAAGCTTCTCAACAAGAAGCATAAAGCAAGACTTACACCGCTGATAAAACCGTAAATAGAGCGAAATTTGGGATATAATTCAGCTTGCAGTAAAGAATAAATAGCTATCAATACCAATAAAATCATTGGCACATCAGGTGTGGCTAGGCGGCAATATTGCAGCCAGAGAAAAGTTACACTTAAAATAGCTGATGCTAGGTATGCTAATTTTTGATCAAGGACTATTTTAGTTATTTCATATATGACAAATATGCTCAATATTCCAGCAATCATGCTAGGTATTCGCGCACTAATATCACTAACACCAAATAATTTATAAAAAATAGCAATTAACCAATAAAACCCAGGGGTTTTATGATGAGCATTACCCCAAGGAGCTATCCAATCACCAGATTCAAACATGAGCCGCGCTCGCCTAGCATAAAGCGCTTCATCGTGGGCCATCAGGCTATTTTCCCCAGAGCTAAATAGTAATAAAGGTAGTAGCCAAATTAACAAATTAGTAAAATGAGATTTTGACAATAAACGAATTTGATTCCAAATAGGTGCAAATAAAGGTAATTTATAAAACATTTAATTAATACTGTTAAAAAGCTTATTTTTAGATTCGGTGTCGGTTTTATTCTAAAATTATTTTGGTTAGTATACACAATTTAAAATCAAAATACTAACTAAATTGACCCAAATCAGGCGAAAAATTTTTTCCAAACAAATTTTTATGATATTGCGACCAAATCAACGCCTTAAGTTAGATGATAGTGATGACAAGTTATTTTATGACTATCCGCGCTTTGTTACTCATGTGGATGAAGGCTTTATTCAACAGTTGACAGATTTATATCATCAGCGACTTAAACCCAATACACGAATATTTGATATGATGAGCAGCTGGGTGTCTCATCTACCAGAGGAAATAGAGTTTGATCATGTTGAAGGACATGGACTCAACGCTGAGGAACTGGCGCGTAATCCTCGCTTGAACCATTATTTGGTGCAGAACCTCAATCAAAAGCCTGAGCTACCCTTTCCAGATCAAGATTTTGATGCTGTTATTAACTGTGTTTCTGTGCAGTATGTACAATATCCAGAGGCGATATTTTCAGAAATTCACCGCATCCTCAAACCTGGTGGTGTGGCAATTATCAGCTTTTCTAACCGGATGTTTCATCAAAAGGCTATTCAAGTCTGGCGAGATGCTTCTGAAGCTTCCAGAGTCGAATTAGTGAAGCGTTACTTTTCTTCTGTACCGGGATTTACTACTCCTGAAGTGATTGTTAATCAATCAACAGCACCAAATTTCTTGCAGTGGTTGGGTGTAGCTGGAGGAGATCCATTTTATGCGGTGGTAGCTTATCGCCGAGAAGCAGAATAGACTCATTTTGAACTTTAGGACTACAAACAAAGCCGATTTAACTAGATTTGGCAATTCGATAAAAATTGGATAATTATCGAAAAGTAACGTTTCTGGTGGAAGGACTACCACAGAGCAGATAATTGCTTCAACTCTCAAGCATTTTAAGGAGAACAAACGTGAGTTTATTCCGTGGGCGCAGGATTTTAGCTAGTTTATTGCTGTCTGTGTTACTACTAACTACAGCTTGTTCTACAAAAGCACCCACTCGCTTTGACCAAGTACAACAGGAAAGTACTAAGCAAAAAAGCGGTCAGGCTGTTGTCAAGAATGCAACTCAGGGTAGTAAATTAAACACATTCTTCCCAAAAGGGGGAGATGGTTATGATCGAGTTTATACCCAAGAGAAAAAAGGCTTTTCGGAAGCGAACTTGAAAAAAGACGGTAAAGTTGTTGCTCAATTAGCGATTTCTGACACTAGCAGCACACCAGCAACAGCGTCAAAATATGCTAATAGCACTAAGAAAATTGACGGCTATCCCGCTGTGGAACAGGGCAAAACCCAAACTTCTGTTTTGGTTGGTAAGTACCAAGTGAAGGTGATTTCTAAAGATCCATTATTTACTGCAAGCGATCGCTCTGAATGGATAGAAAAATTTAATCTCGACGGCTTGGCTAAATTGAAATGAGTTGAATTACCACAATATTCCTAAGTGCTGAGTAATTATAGTCATAATCGCACTCAGCACTAAATTAAATGTCTAAATTACGCTAAATCTAAATCAGGAGATTTTTTTTGTGAGTAAATCTATCTTTGAATTAGTTGATCAGCTACCAAGCAGCAACTTGACTGTTTCCATGTTGAACGCTTTAGATTTTGTCGCTCCCGGTGAGTGGCAAAATACCATTGGTTTTGTCAATACAATTAAAAGCGTCACTGGTGAAGATGATGAAGATATAATTCAGCAAATTGGTGAACGAGCAATTTATCTATATAACGATCGCTCCCAAGGATATCAAAGAGCCATGTGGCTTTATCAAACCGTTGACGGTACTGACAAGGCTCTTGGTGCAGCAGCTTTGGCTAACAAAGTCGGTGAAAAAATCCCCATGTTGGGCTTTTTAAACTCCATCACCCCCAAACCAGACAAAGCCCAAACCATTGACTTAACTTTAAAAGTAGTCACTGAATTAGTAGCCTTTTGCCAAATTAACGGCATTCCCGGAGACAGCATTGGCGATTTTGTCGGTGCTTTAGGTGAGTATAGCGGTGAGTCACTCATCCGCATGGTAGCCTTAATTTGTGTTGATGGTTTAATACCCCTGGGACCTGACTTCATCAACAAAGCTTTATCTCTAACTAGTCAGACAAACCCACAGGAATTAGCACAAAACTCGACTTTCCAAACTATCAAAGATTCAATTCCGGGCAGCAATGATGCTGGTAAACTCAACTTTATTGGTGAAAGCTTTGACTCCGTTAAAGGGTGGATGAATGGTATTGTGACAGCCAATAATTTAACACCACAAAAGGTTGTTGGTAACTTGCAAAGTTTTATCGAAATTGCTGATGACAAATTAGACTATCTGGCAGCGTTCCTGGATATGAGTACAAATTACTATGAACATACTGGAACACAGACTTTAGCTCGACGTTTGATTGAAAGAGCCTTCGCTGAAATATAGGCACTTTCTAGCCTTAATACAACTTGTAGTAGCGCCAAAATCATATATAGCGCTACTACAAACAGGTTTTTTTATTAATTTGTGCTAGTTATTTGCGGCTGTTAATATACATTGCCACACACAACAGAAGTCACACGGAATAATGAAGAGACTCTGACTGGGTTTCCAGTCGCAGTGAACATTACCCTGGATTTATTACTTGAAGCGAGAACGTTGTTGACGACGTTGCTTATGTCTAGCTATTGCTTTGCGCTTCTCTTTTTCTAAAGGTGTTTCAAAATGGCGATTTTTACGCATATCTTGAAAAATTCCTGCTTTGGAAACTTCTCGCTTAAATCTCCGCAAAGCCGATTCAATACCTTCATTTTCTCCCAAAACCACTTGCGTCATTCTCATTACTCCTTATTATGGGTGAATACATACAAGCTAGAGTTAAAAAAATATCTCAGCAGAGTCGCAGCTTTGGCTTCATCTGCTAGAAACTCTAGATTTAAAAATTTTTCAGAACAGGATTAATAGCGGCGATCGCCACGATTGTTATTATCCCAGCTACCACTACGAGGAGAACTTCTTTCTTCACGGGGTTTAGCTTTGTTCACTTTTAAATCTCGCCCCATCCACTCAGCACCATTAAGTGCTTCTATGGCTTTTGTTTCTTGGTCTTCAGATTCCATTTCCACGAAAGCAAAGCCACGCGGCCGCCCTGTTTCCCTATCAGTTGGTAACTGCACACGGCTAACTTTTCCGTACTCGGAAAAAGCCGCCTTCAGGTCTTCTTCTGTAACCTGATAGGACAAATTTCCAACGTAAATCGACATAATGTGGATGGTCTCCCAAACCAGCGAGTGTAGAGAGTTAGATTCGGAGAGACTCATTTAAAAGAAATTAAAACGACTAACTCAACCGAAAATAATCCTTATATCCGCGAGTATAGCACAGCCTTTGAATCTGAACTCATGACGAGTAACATTTTCTAAAAAACCTCTAGACTTTTTTCAGCTACATTACAGCGGATATACTTAGGCTGCTATCTGACATAATCTATGTACAAATAAGTAGCAGTTAGATCCCAATAATGTGCTTGACTTAATAGCCTTAAGGATATATTCAGAAAACTCAGGCTGAGAACTAAAGGAGTTAAAGAATAACCACTCTGATTTATTAGTGTAACTAATTATATCATAACCAGCCAAGGGAGCAAATTAATGTGCAGTATTTTTTCTAGACTCATTTATTAGCAAACTCTATTAAGGTTTGTTCAGCCTTCTGGCACAGTATCTCATGATGTTGAGAACTGCTGGCCAGTAAACCACCCCATTGATTAATATCACCAGTGTTATACTCTAACGCCTTACCATTAAAGTGCGTAAATTTGCCCCCAGCTTCTGTGAGAATTAGTTCAGGAGCAGCCATATCCCAATCTTTGGGTGCAGATTTACCAGAAAGAGAAATGTAAATATCTGCCTGTTGTTCGACAATAGCAGTAATTTTACAACCTACACTACCAATCGCTTTTTGATTTTGACAAGGTAGATTTTGCAACAAATATTCTAACGCTTCATTGCGATGAGAACGACTAACAACCAAAGTTAAATCTTCAATAGGTTTATTAGCGACTACTTTTAAGAAACGAGAACCATTCACGCTTTCCACAAAAGTACCACCGCCTTTGGTCGCATAATATAATTTTTTTGCCTCTGGAATGGCCACCACTGCTAAAACTGGACGTGTTCCTTGGACTAAAGCAATATGAATGGCATATTCCCCAGTTTTATCAATAAAGTCGCGTGTCCCGTCTAAAGGATCAATAATCCACACCCATTCATGGGAATTTTGTCCATGTTGAGATTTATAGGTTTCTTCGCTGATGTAGCCAAATTCTTCATTACCTAAAGCTGCTTGTAACTTGGTTAAGATATATTGACTAACAGCCAAATCTGCAACTGTGACGGGTTCATTGTCCTTATACTTGATATCTAAATTAGTACCATGATAATAAGAACTGAGTAGACTAGCAGCACCCCAACCCACTTCCCGCGCAATTGTTAATATTTCTGATAAGTTTTTCATGAATTCATCTGAAGATAAATTTGGGTGGATAAGAAAACATTCAACAGTCAGTATACAGAATACACAAATCTAGGACTTACGCACTCAGCCAAGTTGAGAACGGTAGAATAGGCGTTTCAACTTCTGGTGAGATTCTTCGCTGCGCTCAGAATGACAGTTTTCCGTTTCAGTGCGTGAGTCCTGAAATCTAGAATTCAGATTTAATTTTGTAAATTATAGTCAATAGTAATTTAACTTCAAATTGTCTGAGTATTCCGCTGCACCACTCCTGTTACCTCTTTCATAGCATCAAAATTACCATTCAGATCAGACGCTATATATTTGGGATAGAATTTGATACCCAGATAGGGAGATCAGATTGTTGATTTTTTGATGGCTGCGGTGAGTTCTTCTGCCAAGATCGGCTTAGTAATAAAGTCATTCATCCCTGCATTGAAGCAAGCATCACGATCTTCCTCTAAAGCGTTTGCAGTGATAGCAATAATCCAAGGTTGAGGTTTTGAAGATTGGCGAATCATCCGAGTCGCAGTAATGCCATCCATTTCTGGCATCTGCATATCCATTAAAATCACATCATAGGATTTTTTTTCTAATACCTCTAATACCTCTACTCCATTATTGGCAATATCAGCACTATAACCCAGATTTTTGAGATACAATAGTGCCACTTTTTGGTTGACTTTGTTATCTTCTGCTAAGAGAATTTTTAGTGGTGATTTTGTGGTGATTTCTCCTTCAGATTCTCCTAAAGATTCTTCCGGTATTAAGTCACTAACTAAAACTGCTTTAGCAATAAATGTAAAATAAAATATTGAGCCTTGGGGATGATTATTTTGAATCTTTGAGATCCAATTTAAAGGAGGATTACCCCCGATATTGCCGCAACTTTCCACCCAAATTGTACCTCCCATCAAAGCTACTAAACTCTTACTAATTGCCAAGCCTAAACCTGTACCACCATATTTGCGACTAATGGAAGCATCAGCCTGAGTAAAGGGTTGAAATAGTTTATTTAAGCGATCGCTATCAATACCAATTCCTGTATCTTCAATGGAGAATATTAGTTCTAATACTCCATTTTCCTGTTTTTTGTTCCCAACAACTGAGATCAAAATATGTCCTTGTTCGGTAAATTTAATGGCATTTCCTATAAGATTGAGCAAGATTTGGCGGAGGCGAGAAGCATCTCCTAAAATATTATTGGGAATATCAGCTTGAATCGAATATTCGAGATTAATATCTTTGTTTAATACTTGCCTAGAGAGAAGAATACACGCGGATTTGAGGAGATCGCTTAAGATAAAATAACGTTCTTCTAGTTCCAAATTTCCTGATTCAATTTTTGAAAAGTCAAGAATATCATTAATGATGCTCAAAAGGGCATTACCGCTATCTCCAATAGTATGAACTAAGTCTTTTTGTTCCTCTGAGAGATTTGTCATGGAGAGGAGTTGAGCCATACCAATCACGCCATTCATAGGTGTGCGAATTTCGTGACTCATATTTGCTAAAAATTCACTTTTAGCTTGAGTGGCGCTTTCTGCTGCTTCCTTGGCTTGAGATAGAGCAAGCTGTTGTTCTAAAGCTTTATTGTAATCAAGGAGAACCTTTTCTGTTTGTTTACGTTCAGTATCTTTTAGCTGATCCAGTTCTTGTAATTTAAGATTTTGATTGACTAGCGTATTATTGGCTATACATAAATCGCTTCTAACTTGATTATTTTCATTTAAAACTGCATTCAACATTAAAGTTGTCATGCCAATACAAGCAATGAAAGATTGTAATAATAGTAGAGAAATTTGGATAGAATTTTGGGTGAATGAGCTATGACCTTGAACTGTAATAGTAGCCATAATAACGGCAATAATAACCATTAAAAGGGTAGCACCTAGCTCTTTGAATCGGAAAGCTGTCCACACCAATAAAGGAACTAGTAAATATTCTGCATTGTAACCTCTGGAAATGATATTGCTAACAGCTAATGTTAAAAATAAGATAATAGTAGCTTCTAGCCAACAACGTTTTAGCAAGCGAGTAAATGAGGTAATATTTCTGTGCCAAGCAACGATTAAGGAAGCAAAAATTAGAATCCCAAAAGAATCACTTAACCACCAGGTAAGGGCAATATCAATATAAAGTTTCCAGGGAGCTTTGCCAAAGATACATAATAACAATGGACATAAAATTCCTACAGGTAAATGACTGAGAAAACAGCCATATATCATAAATTGAAGGGTATCTTTAGCTCGGTTTAAAAAGTAGTGACTACCGATTAAATATTCGATTAAATAATTAGCAAAAAGTTTTCCTGCTGTAGCAATAAGTACAATACAAAGGGTTAAAATGAGAGTAGAAAGATTAGACCATGCCTTATAAATGACAAACTCCGCGCTCAATATACCTATGAAAACCCCCAACCATAGGGGATATCCCCAAATAGCAATTAACCCCACAGCAATACCCCCAGGAATCCAAATGGGAGTTGATCCTGTTTCGGGGTAGGTAGTGAAACTATGGGACAGTTGGGCTGTGATATAGTAAGCGATCGCTGCTATTACCTGTTTCCACCAAGCAACCCGACGAAAGTTAAATATATTTGGTTGAAGACGAGCATAAATTGACATGATCGATCATTACTAATTATGTTGTGAGTGGGAGGTATCAGGTGGCTACTAAGAACGGGTTAAAAGTGTCATTCTTCACTTCGTTCAGTATGACATAAGTCCAGATTGCACCCGTTTACAGTATATATAAATAACATATATACAGTAGGGAACAGGGAATATGGATTACAGGATTTAGATGCGTTTGCCCTGCTCATTTACATTTTCAGCCATGAATTAAGGTTAAAAATTTTAAAACTTTTAGTAAATATAAACATTCATGATTTTCTACAAAGTTGAATTCATCCAACGGCGTGTACCAAAATGCTGACAAGATTCTGCTGCAATTTGACTGGCTAGTGCTAATGCTTCTGTAAAACTTGTTTGCAAAATATAATGGCAGAAAGCACCGTGAAAAATATCTCCTGCGCCTAGTGTATCAACGGGCTGTATTTGTGGCACATTGATAATATCAATATTATGATAATTTAAGTACTGAATGGCTTTTTCCCCTTGAGTAATGGCGATGTGAGGAATGTGAAATTTCTGAAGATAGGTAAAAACATCTTCTTGATTTTGGCAATTCGGGGGGTAAAAATTCGCAGAACAAATGGCATAGTCAACAAAAGGTAAAATTTCTTCAAAGCCTGGTTTCCAGCTACCTCCATCAATCACAACTGGGATATTATGGATTTTAGCAGTTTGGGTAATAATTTTACTAACCGCCATTTGATGCCCATCTATAAGTACAATATCAATATTTTCTAAAATATTTGCTGGTATAGAGGCACTACTTGCTTGGGTTTTGACAGCATTAATGGAAATCACCGCTCTTTCACCAGTACTTTGAGTAACAATAATTGAAGAAACTGGTGGTGATGTACTTTTATTAGAGTCTAAGTCAATAATTGCAACTTGATGATTTGTCAAATCTGTACGAATTAGCTGTGTCATGGGGTGAGAACCCAGCACACTCAGGAGTTTAGCTTGATTACCTAAATAGCTGAAAGTGACAGCCGCATTTGTTGCCGGTCCACCTGCTGCCACTGTATAGTCAATAGCAACTAGCTTTTGATTATTTTGTGGATATGAGTCTGCAAGGTAAATTAAATCTAGGGTAATCAAACCTACAAATAAGGCAGAATTGGTCATTGGTAATTTGCAATTTTATCAATTATTAAGTGAATTATAGGAGAATCTATGAATTCAACTACCCATGATCATGATTTTTAGGCTTGGACACAAGAACAAGCACATTTGCAGCGAACTGGACAATTTAATCAAATTGATTTTCATCATATCGCTGATAGCGTAGCGTGGCTGAAAGCCATAGAAATTGAAGATATGGGACGTTCTGAAAAACGGGAATTAGAAAGTCGATTAGAGGTATTACTTATACACTTATTCAAATGGCAATTTCAGCCTAATTTGCGTTCTCGAAGTTGGCAATCAACCATAAAAGAGCAACGCTTACGTTTAGAAAAACTCCTAGCAGAAAACGCGAGTCTTAAATCATTTTTAGCCGATTCTCTGGATAAAGCTTATCCACTTGCTACTATTAGCGCCGAAAGAGAAACTGGATTGTCTTTATTTCCTGATAGTTGTCCTTACAGCTTAACAGAAATTTTCACACTTGAATTTTTACCCACTGATATATAATAAACATTATAAAAGCATAAGTCGTTTTCTTGCTGGAGAGTTATAAATTATGTTCAAAAATATGGCGATGGATGCACTAGGTTTGAGTGATATTGGTGCTGTAATCAAACCGGAAGACTATAACAAGGTTGATAGTGATGACTATGTGATTCATGAAGAAGGTGAAAAAATTTATTTTCTGATTAAATCAAAAACAGATGAATACTGTTTTACTAATCTAGCTTTGATTCATTTAGATGGCAATTCTGCGGTTAGTAAAAAACGCTTACTCAAACGCTTTAGTTATAGTCACCACATTATTCAGGATGTGAAGTTAGAAACCGCAGGAACAATAGATATGGACATCGAAATCAAGTTAGCAATGGGTGAGCAATCCTATTCTATTGATGTTGCTAAAAGTTATATTTCCCCTTTGAAAGATTTGTACAAAGCTTTACTAAAAATTGCATCAATTCAGCGGGAAAATGCCCTTTATTATCAATATGCTCAAACTAGTTTAAATACAGCAGCGACCACAGTTAGTCGTTCTACAAGTGCATCTACTTCAGAAGAGCAATTTAAGGCAATTAACTGGTATGCTTTTAATTGGTTAAAGTATGCTCATGAAACTTATGTACGTAAGGATTTTGGTGAGATTTTTGAGAAGTTTATTAACAACTAATTTGTAGTTGTATAGTCAGTTGATGACCAAGGGATAATATCATGTCCGGTTGAATACTTATCATTAAGGCAGCCTTATGGCTAACGCCACGCTATCGACTTGTCTTCGACACACTACGTGAACGCTCAGGGGGAAAGAGAATTTTTGGATTTCTGCACAAACAATTTATATCGCAAGTGATTAGGTGGACAAGGGGTAATTTGAATTTCTCTTTTTTATGACTTGGCTGTTGCGTTTTTTATTTTGCAACAATTAAATTTTAGTTGAGGATGTAGTATATAGAGGGCGGGGAAACCCCGCCTAATTTAATTGAAGAGTTACTGTTGAATGTTCTTCAGATCAACTCAAATTATAAATTAGAATTTTTGCTTTTTTATCATGTAAAATACTTTATGCAAACTGATCCAAAACCATCAACACTTTATATTGTCGGTACGCCCATTGGCAATTTAGAAGATATCACTTTTCGGGCGGTGCGAATTTTGCAAATGGTGGATTTAATTGCGGCGGAAGATACACGCCACACGGGCAAATTGCTGCAACATTTTCAGGTAAAAACTCCCCAAATGAGTTACCATGAACATAATCAGAATAGTCGGATTCCTGAGTTATTAGAGCATTTGACTAATGGTAAAGCGATCGCACTGGTTAGTGATGCGGGAATGCCGGGAATATCTGATCCTGGTTATGAATTGGTAAAAGCTTGTATTGAGGCAGGAATCACAGTGGTACCTATTCCCGGTGCTAGTGCGGCAATTACGGCTTTAAGTGCAGCGGGATTACCAACAGACAGGTTTATTTTTGAAGGCTTCTTACCAGCTAAGAGTCAGCAACGACTACAACAATTAGAATATTTGCAAGCTGAACCCCGGACTTTGATTTTCTACGAGTCACCTCACCGCTTACGGGATAGTTTACAAGATTTAGCTACAGTTTTGGGGAACGATCGCTCTATAGTCATAGCACGAGAGCTAACTAAATTATACGAAGAATTTTGGCGGGG